>JBBRWI010000068.1:0-16606 GCA_038249305.1 Acetobacterales bacterium | reverse complement strand
GGGGGGGGGGAACACATCGGGCGAAGTGCAGGAAAACTCGGCCTCGGCGAGCACCGGGCAGGGGCGGCAGCCGACGGTGCCGCCGAACGGGCCGGTGAAGATCGTGCGCTGCCCCGCGATGCCGACCCAGCGTTCGCCGGTGGTCGGCTGGTCGATCAGCCCCAGCACCGGGCGGCCGCGATGCAGCAGGGCGACGAGCGTGCCGAACAGCGGGCGCCCGGTCAGGAAGGCGCGGGTGCCGTCGATCGGGTCCAGCGTCCAGACCCATTCGGCATCAATGCGCTCCTGGCCGTATTCCTCGCCGATGATGCCGTGGCGGGGCAGGCGTTCGGCCAGCAGGGCGCGGATCGCGCGCTCGGCGGCGCGGTCGGCCTCGGTCACCGGGCTGGCGTCGCCCTTGGCCTCGACCAGCAGGGCGGAGCGGAACAGCGGGCGGATGGCGGCGCCGGCGACATCGGCCGCGGCATGCGCCACGGCCAGGAAGGCGGGGTCGAGGATCAGGACGGCTGACTCCTGGTATGCGCGGGCCGGGTTTGCCTAAGCGGGGTCCGCGCCGGTAAACGATGGCCAAACCCTAAGTAGTCCCCCCCCGCCCCACAACCGGGGCCGGGCGCCATCCGCAAGGCCATCCGATCCCGTGACGACTTCGACCATCGCCTTCCAGGGTGTGCCCGGCGCCTATTCCGACCTCGCCTGCCGCGCCGCCTATCCGGGCTGGGCAACGCTGCCCTGCCCGTCGTTCGAGGCCGCGATCCTGGCGGTGCGCGAGACGCGGGCCGAGCTTGCCATGCTGCCGTGTGAGAACAGCCTGGCCGGCCGGGTGCCCGACATCCACCGCCTGCTGCCCGGCAGCGGCCTTTGGGTGGTGGGCGAGCATTTCGAGCGTGTGGAGCACTGCCTGCTGGCGCCCCGCGGCGCGACCATCGCCGGGCTGCGGCGCGCCCACAGCCATCCGGTTGCCCTCGGCCAGGTACTGAAACTCCTGGCCGAACTGTCGCTGACCCCGGTGGTCGAGGCCGATACCGCCGGTGCCGCGAAATTGATCGCCGAACGCGGCGGGGTGGAGGATGCCGCCATCGCATCGGCGCTCGCGGCCGAGATCTACGGGCTGGAAATCCTGCGCCGCAACGTCGAGGACGAGACCCACAACACCACCCGCTTCTACGTGATGTCGCGCGCGCCGACCCGCCCGCCGGTGGACGCGCCGGACACCGTCACCACCTTTGTCTTCCGTGTGCGCAGCATCCCCGGCGCGCTGTACAAGGCGCTGGGCGGCTTCGCGACCAATGGCGTGAACATGACCAAACTCGAATCCTACATGATGGACGGGCGGTTCGCCGCGACGCAGTTCCTTTGCGATGTCGATGGCCACCCGGATGCGCCGGGCTTCGTGCATGCGCTGGAGGAACTGCGGTTCTTCAGCAAGCACGTCACCATCCTCGGTGCTTACCCGGCACATGCCTACCGGCTGGCCCAGGCGGAAGCGGGGGCTGACTGATGGCGGATACGACCGAACCCTCGGAAACCCCGGATTTCCTGAACCATGACCGCCCGCCGGTGCCCGCCATCGTGGTGGCACGGGGGGTGCAGCCGTTCTTCCTCGATGGCCGGCCGGTGCGGGGGCGGCTGGTCCGGCTTGGCCCGCTGGCCGAGGCACTGATCGGACGGCACGACAACCCGCCCGCGGTCGCGGTGCTGCTGGGCCAGGCGTTGGCGCTGACGGCGGGGCTCGCGGCGGCGTTGAAGTTCAAGGGCTCGTTCAGCCTGCAGGCCAAGGGCGATGGCCCGGTCGGCATGCTGCTGGCCGATTGCACCGATGACGGCGCGCTGCGCGGCCATGCGCGGGTGGATGCGGCGGCGCTGGGGGAGGCGACGGCGGCGGGCGACCTGTTGGGGGCCGGCTACCTGGCCTTCACCTGCGACCTGGGGCCGGAGATGGAGCGCTACCAGGGCCTGATCGCGATCGAGGGCACCAGCCTGGCCGAAATGACGGCGCGGTACTTCGAAACTTCGGAACAATTGGCCGCCCGCGTCTGGCTGGCGGCCGGGCCGACCCCCGCTGGCTGGCGCGCGACGGCGCTGGTGCTGGAACGCATCGCCGCCGGCGGCGGCACCGAGGCCACGCTGGAACCGGAGGTCGCCGACGACGCCTGGGCCACCGCGCTGGCGCTGGCCGGCACCGTGACCGAAGCCGAATTGCTGGACGACGCATTGCCGGCCGAACGCCTGCTGGCCCGGCTTTTTGGTGGCGAGTTCGGCGCCGATGGCATCTCCCTCGGCCGGCCGCGCGCGCTGTCCTACGGCTGCCGCTGTTCGCGCGCGCGCCTGGCGCAGTTGCTGACCGGCTTCCCGGCCGATGACCTGGACCACATGGCCGAGGAGGGCGTCATCACCATGACGTGCGAATTCTGCAACATCGGCTTCCGTTTCGACCGCGCCGAGGTACGATCGGGCGCCGGGAGAGCGTGATGCCGAATCATTTGACGCGGCGTGCCGCGATCACCTCCGCACTGCCGCTCCTCGCGGCCGCCTGTGCCGGCACCACCGACACCACGCCGCTGTCGCCGCTGGTCATCGGCTACGGCCACCTCACCCCCCTGCGGCTGAATGTGCAGGCGGTCGAGATCGCCCCCGCCCCCGCCGGCGCGATGACCCGCGTCGATACCCCGGCGCCGCTGCGCCCGCCTGAGGAAATGGCACGTATGGGCCGCGAGCGGCTGTTCGCCGATGGCACCACCAACCGCGCCCGCTTCCTGACCGAACAGGCAAGCCTGGTGCGCGAGACGGTGGGCCAGAGCGGCATCTTCACCACCGCCCCGGAACGCTTCACCTGCGTGCTGCGCTGCCGGGTGGAAATCATCACCGAGGAAGGCCGCCGCGCCGCCTTCGCCCAGGCCGAGGTGCGCCGGACCTTCACGCTGGGCGAACCCGGCGCCTCCGGCGCAATCGCCCGCGCGGCCGACCAGATCGTGCGGCAGGCGATGGATGACCTGAACGTGGAACTGGAATTCCAGGCCCGCCGCGCCCTGCGCGAATGGCTGCTGGCCGCGCCGCGCGCCACCCGGCCCGGCGAGATCGAGCGGGAGGACCTGTCGGGCGCGCCTGCCCCGCCGCAACCCCCAGCGCCAGGAACCCTGTCGATATGACCGTCACCTACACCAACCCCCCCGGCGTCCGCGCCCCTGGCAGCCCCTATTCCCACGCCGCCCGCATCGCGGGCGGGGCGGAGCGGCTGGTCGTGTCCGGCCAGATCGGCGTGACCCCCGACGGCCAGGTGCCGCCGGGCGGCGAGGCGCAGATCGCCCAGGCACTGGCCAATCTTGCCGCGGTGCTCGATGGCCACGGTCTGGGCTTCGCCAATATCGCCAAGGTCACAGTGTTCCTCACCGACCCGGCGCTGATCGGTCCCTGGCGCTTGATGCGCACCGCGGCCTTCGGCGACCACGCCCCGGCCAGCACGCTGCTGGTGGTCGCGGGCCTGGCCGACCCCGCCTATCTGGTCGAGGTCGAGGCGGAGGCCGTGTTTCCGGCCTGACCCATGCACCGGCTTGACCTGAAGATCCCGCCGCCGCTGCTGTTCCTGGCGGGGGTGGTCCTGGTCTGGCTGCTGGACGTGCCGGGCCTGGCCATCGCGACCGATTACAGCCAGCCGATCGCACTGCTCCTGGGCACGGTCGGCATCGGCCTCGACATCGTGGCGATCCGCCAGTTCCGCGCCGCGACCACGACCATCAACCCGCTGCGTCCCGACAAGGCCAGCGTGCTGGTCGATGGCGGGGTGTTCGGCGTCAGCCGCAACCCGATGTACCTGGGCCAGGCGCTGGTGCTCTTCGCACTGGCGCTGTTCATGGGGCATGGCGCCGCGTTGCTGGTGGTGCCGGCGCATGTCTGGTGGCTGACCCGGTTCCAGATCATGCCGGAGGAGCGCGCCCTGCTCGCGCGCTTCGGGCCGCCCTACGCGGCCTATCTGGCCCGGGTTTCGCGCTGGATTTGAACGTCGCGGTTGCGACGCGGCGCGGCACCCCCCACTGTGTTGCCATGCAGCGACGCCACCTGATCGCCGCCGGCCTTGCCGTCGGCCTGCCCGCCCTCCCTCTGGCAGCCCAGCCAGCCCCCGGCGTAACCCGCAGCCATGCGCTGTCGCTGCTGGCACCGCCCGGCCTGCCGGCCGATTTCGCCCATTTCCCCTGGGTGAACCCTGAGGCCCCCAAGGGCGGCGACATCTCGCTGACCGCGATCGGCGCCTACGACAGTTTCAACCAGTTTATCCTGCGTGGCACCGCCGCGGTCGGGCTTGGCCTGCTCTATGACAGCCTGCTCCAGGAAAACCCGGATGAGGCCAGCGTCGAATACAGCCATCTGGCCGAATACGTGGACCAGCCCGAGGACCGGATGTGGGTCGCCTTCGGCCTGCGCGATGGTGCGCGCTGGCATGATGGCCGGCCGATCACGGCCGAGGACGTGGTCTGGACCTTCAACCAACTGCGCCAGCACGGCCGGCCGGGCTTTCGCGCCTATTACGCCGATGTGGCGGAGGTGGTGGCCGAAGGCCCGCGCCGCGTCGTCTTCCGCTTCCGCACCGCCGAAAACCGCGAACTCGCACTGATCGTCGGCCAGTTGAACATCCTGCCGAAACACTGGTGGGAGGGGCGCGATTTCGCCCGCCCGCTGCTGGAACCGCCGCTCGGCTCCGGCCCCTATCGGATCGAGCGGTTCGAGGCCGGTCGTGGCGTCACCTACCGCCGCGTCGCCGACTACTGGGGCCGCGACCTGCCGACGATGAAGGGCACCAATAATTTCGATGGCATCCGCTACGACTACTACCGCGACGCGACGGTGGCGCTGGAGGCGTTCAAGGCCGGCCAGATCGATTTCCGCACCGAGAACATCGCCCGTGACTGGGCGACCGCCTATGATTTTCCGGCGGTACGGCGCGGCTGGGTGAAGCGGGAGGAGCTGCGCCACGAATTGCCGACCGGCATGCAGGCCTTTGCGATGAACCTGCGGCGGCCGTTGTTCCAGGACAAGCGCGTGCGCCACGCGCTGGGGCTGGTGTTCGATTTCGAGTGGATGAATGCCAACCTGTTCTACGGCGCCTATGCGCGCACCGACTCCTTCTTCTCCAATTCCGATTTCGCCGCGCGCGACCTGCCGGCGGGTGCGGAACTGGCGGTGCTGGAACCCTTCCGCAACCGCCTGCCGCCCGAGGTCTTTACCCAGGTCTTCCGCAACACGACGACCGATGGCAGCGGCAGCAACCGCGACGGCACCCGCGCCGCGCTGGGGCTGCTGCGCGAGGCCGGGTGGGAAATCCGCGACCGACGCCTGACCAACCGCGACGGCCGCCGCTTTGAATTGGAAATCCTGTTGAACGGGCCGTCGTTCGAGCGGGTCGCCCTGCCGTTCGTGCAGGCGCTGGCGCGCATCGGGATCGAGGCGCGCGTGCGCACCGTGGATCCGGCGCAGTACCAGGTGCGGACCGATGCCTTCGACTACGACATGACAGTCGATGTCATCCCGCAGTCCAACAGCCCGGGCAATGAACAGCGGGACTTCTTCACCTGCGCCAAGGCGCAGGAGAACGGCAGCCAGAACGTCGCCGGCATCTGCGATCCGGTGGTGGATGCGCTGGTCGATCTGGTGATCACCTCGCCCGACCTGCCGAGCCTGCAATCGCGCACGCGGGCGCTGGATCGCGTGCTGCTGTGGAACCATTTCGTCATTCCGCAGTGGCACAGCCGCAGCTTCCGCATCGCCTGGTGGAACCGGCTGGGGCGGCCGGAACGCAACCCGAAATTCGGCCTGGGCTTCCCCGCGTCCTGGTGGGTCGATCCGGCGCTCGACCGGGCCTTGGCGGAAGCGCGGCGCGCCGGCTGATGGCGGCCTATCTGCTGCGCCGGCTTTTCCTGGTGGTGCCGACGCTGTTCGGCATCATCCTGATCAACTTCGCCGTGGTGCAGTTCGCCCCCGGTGGCCCGGTCGAACAACTTTTGGCCGAGATCAAGGGTGAGGGCGCGACGCTGGGGCGCCTGACCGGCGAGGGTGGCGGCGAGGTGCGTGCCCCGTCCAGCGAAGCGGGCGGCAGCACCTATCGCGGTGCCCGCGGCCTCGACCCCGCGATCGTGCGCGACATCGAGAAACTGTTCGGCTTCGACAAGCCGCCGCATGAGCGGTTCATCACGATGATGACGGGCTATCTGACCTTTGATTTCGGCCGCAGCCTGTTTCGCGACCGGCCGGTGGTGGATCTGATCATCGAGAAGATGCCGGTCAGCATCTCGCTCGGGCTTTGGTCCACCCTGCTGGTCTATCTGATCTCGATCCCGCTCGGCATCGGCAAGGCGGTGCGGGACGGCACGCGCTTCGATGTCTGGACCTCGGCGGCCGTGCTGGTGGGCTATGCGATCCCGGGCTTCCTGTTCGCGATCCTGCTGGTGGTGCTGTTTTCCGGCGGGTCGTTCGTGCAGTGGTTTCCGCTTCGCGGGCTGGCCTCGCCCGGCGCCGACGCCTGGTCCTTCGGGCAGCGCGCGGTGGATTACGCCTGGCACATGGCGCTGCCGACGCTGGTGCTGGTGTCGGGCGGGTTTGCCGGGCTGACCATGCTGACCAAGAATTCCTTCCTGGACGAAATCGGCAAGGCCTATGTGGTCACCGCGCGGGCGAAGGGGGCGGGCGAGACGCAGGTGCTCTACGGCCACGTCTTCCGCAACGCGATGCTGCTGATCATCGCGGGGTTTCCGGCAGCCTTCATCGGCATTTTGTTCACCGGGGCGCTGCTGGTCGAGATCGTCTTCAGCCTGGACGGGCTGGGCCTGCTGGGCTTCGAGGCCGCGATCCGGCGCGATTACCCGGTGATGTTCGCGACCCTGTACATCTTCACCCTGTTGGGGCTGGTGATGCAGATCGTCGGCGACATCATGTACACGGTGGTCGATCCGCGGATCGATTTCTCGGCCCGGCGTTGACGTGGTTTCACCGCCCGATGCTGGCGCCGGCCCGTCGCAGCACGGCGCAAAGCCGGGAAAACGCGAACCAGAAGGCGCCATGGCCGGGCGCGCCATCTGGGTCATGACCCTGGCGCGGTTCACTGCGGCGGAGCAGGCCGAGCCTTGCCTCGAACCGGCCACGCATGTTTTCCAGAAAGGCGTCGGCGCCGCCGAGATATTGTTCCAGCATCTCGGTCGCGAGGTCGATTTCGACGCGGGCGTGACCCTGGCTGGTGAAATGCTTCAACCCCCGGCATTCCTGCACCAGCGCCAGGTGCAGCTTGTGCATCTCGGCCAGCAGGCGCGCCATGCGCAGGCGGGCTTCGCGTATCTCCTCGGTGGGTGCGCCGTTGTCGAGCATGGGGACCGCCTTTCCTCAACGCTGAAGCTACGCAGGTGCGGATGAACGGGGCGTTACCGGCGCCAGTGGATGTCCGAACCGCCCCTCAGGCAGTAGGATCGGCCCGCATGCGCCTTTCGCCGATCACCCGTCGCCGCCTGGCCAATTTCCGCGCCAATCGGCGCGGCTGGTGGTCGTTGTGGATCTTCCTGGCCTTGTTCCTGGCCACGCTCTTCGCCGAGGGCCTGGCCAATGACCGCCCCCTGGTCGCGCGGGTCGATGGCCGCTGGTTCTTCCCCGTGCTGACGGAATACGCCGAATCCGACGTGGTGCCCGATGGGCTGCCGACCGCGGCCGATTGGCGCGACCGGGAATTCCGTGCCGATGTCGAGGCCCGCGGCTGGATGGTCTGGCCGCTGGTGCCCTACCGCTTCGACAGCGTCGTGGCCGACCTAGGGCAGCCGTCGCCGGCGCCGCCGTCCTGGCGCAACCCGCTCGGCACCGACGACCAGGCGCGGGATGTGATGGCGCGGGTGATCTGGGGGTTCCGGATCAGCGTGCTGTTCGGCTTCGCGCTGACCATCTGTTCCTCGATCCTCGGCGTGGCCGCCGGCGCGGTGCAGGGGTTTTATGGCGGCTGGACCGACCTTGTGTTCCAGCGCTTCATCGAGGTCTGGGGCGGGATGCCGCAGTTGTTCCTGCTGATCATCCTGGCCAGCGTGTTGGAACCGGGGTTCTGGACGCTGCTCTTGTTCCTGCTGCTGTTTTCCTGGATGGGGCTGACCGGCGTGGTCCGCGCCGAGTTCCTGCGCGGACGCAACCTTGACTACGTGCGGGCGGCCAAGGCGCTTGGTGTATCGGATGCGCGGTTGATGACGCGCCACATCCTGCCCAATGCGATGGTGGCCACGCTGACCTTCCTGCCCTTCATCCTGTCGGGATCGGTCACGGTGCTGGCCAGCCTGGATTTCTTGGGCTTTGGGCTGCCACCCGGGTCGCCGTCGCTGGGTGAGTTGGTGTCGCAGGGCAAGAACAACCTCAAGGCGCCCTGGCTCGGCATCACCGCCTTTTTCGTGCTCGGCGGTGTGCTGATGCTGCTGATCTTCATCGGCGAGGCGGTGCGCGATGCCTTCGATCCGCGCAAACTGCCGGGCGGCGGGCGGTAGCGTCAGGCCCGCCCGATGCTGCTGTAGGTCAGCCCCGCCTCGCGCATCGCCACCGGATCCCAGGCGTTGCGCAGGTCGATCACCGTATTGCCGCGCATCGCGGCGCGCAGCTTGGCCGGCGCGATCGCGCGGAACTCGTTCCACTCGGTCAGCAGGACCAGCACATCGGCGCCGGTGGCGGTGCTCATCGCGTTCTCGGCGAAGTGCACCGTCGGCGGCAGCATGCCGCGGGCATTGGGCATCGCCTCCGGGTCGAACACCCGCAGCACCAGCCCCGCCTCCAGCAGGCGCGGCAGGATGGTGAGCGAGGGCGCGTCGCGCATGTCATCGGTCTCCGGCTTGAAGGCCAGGCCGAGCACGCCGACGATCCGCCCCGCCGGATTGGGACCGCAGGCCCGCAGCACCCGCTCGGCCATCGCCAGCTTGCGGGCGTCATTCGCGGCGATGGTCGCCTCCACCAGGGTCATCGGCGCATTCGCCTCACGCGCGGTCCGCGCCAGGGCAATGGTGTCCTTGGGGAAGCAGGAGCCGCCGTAGCCGGGCCCTGGGTGCAGGAACTTGCGGCCGATGCGGCCGTCCAGCCCCATTCCCCGCGCCACGTCATGCACGTCGGCGCCGACATTCTCGCACAGGTCGGCGATTTCGTTGATGAAGGTGACCTTGGTCGCGAGGAAGGCATTGGCGGCGTATTTGGTCACTTCGGCGGTTTCGATCGTGGTGGCGACGATCGGGGTCTCGGTCAGGTAGAGCGGGCGATAGAGCCGCCGCAGCACCGAAAAGGCGCGTTCGCTCTCGGCCCCGATCACCACGCGGTCGGGCCGCATGAAATCGCCGATCGCGCTGCCTTCGCGCAGGAATTCGGGGTTGGAGGCGATGTCGATCTGCAGGTCCGGCCGGACCCTGGCGACCAATTCCTTCAACTTGGCACCGGTGCCGACCGGGACGGTGGACTTGGTCACCAGCACCAGCGGTCGGGTCGCCGCCCGCGCCACCTGTTCGGCGGCGGCGAAGACGAAGCTGAGGTCGGCATGGCCGTCGCCCCGACGGGACGGGGTGCCGACGGCCAGGAAGACCGCATCCGTGTCACGCATCGCCGCGTCGAGATCGGTGGTGAAGGTCAGTCGCCCCTCCTTCATGTTGTCCACCACCAGCCGTTCGAGGCCGGGCTCGTAGATCGGCATCTGGCCCGCGCGGAGGGCCGCGATCTTGGCGGCATCGGTATCGACCGCGACGACGTCGGTGCCGAATTCGGCGAAGCAGGCACCTGAAACGAGGCCGACATAGCCGGCGCCCACGATAGCAATCCTCAAGGCGAGACTCCCCTGGCAGAATGGCCCCACGGCAGCGCGTGAAGGCTGGCGATGCGACGTAGCCGAACCCAGCGCCTGGCGACAGCCGACTTCACCATGGTATCCTGTCCATTGCGGGTTTGGCATCGGTCCGTTTTGCGTCACGGCGGGACCAGGTGTCCCCAGGGACCCGCCCCGCGACGCGTGCATACCTGCGGACGGCAAGGCCGGCCGGGTGTCGTCGCGTCTCTGGGGGGAACCCCCGCCTGCCGAAGCCACCGGCGCGACGCTGCGGCAGCGGCTATCGAAGGCATCGGCAGCGGGCTAGAGCAATATCGGATCAGATGGAATCACCTGATCCGATTTCTTGCTCTAGATTCAACGGCTTCTAGAGCACGAGATCGATCCACTTGGATCGATCTCGTGCTCTAATCCGCCGGCGGCGCAGCCTCGCGGCCACGGATGAAATCCGCGGCCTTCTCGGCGATCATCAGCGTGGTCGCATAGGTATTGGCCGACGGCATGCTCGGCATGATCGAGGCATCGACGATCCGCAACCCCTGCATGCCATGCACCAGCAAACGATCGCTGACCACCGTGCCGGGATCGGTCTGCGGCCCCATCCGCGCGGTGCCGATGAGGTGGTAGGTCGTGCTGCCGTTCTGTTTCGCGAAATCCAGCAGTTCATCGTCGCTTTGCACGTCGGGGCCGGGCAGCGTCTCCGCCTCCAGCAGCGCGCCGAGTTCCGGCGTCCCGAGCATCCGGCGCAGCAGCCGCATGCCGCCCAGGTGCACGCGGACATCCATCGGGTCCGACAGGTAGTTCGGATTGATCTGCGGGTCCTCGAACACATCGGTGCTGCGGGCATGGACCCAGCCCAGGCTTTCTGGCCGATGCTGCCAGGCGCCCGCGGTCACGCCCGGATAATCGTCGAGCACATAGACCCGGCCGGCGGCATAGGAGCCTGGGGTGAAGACGCATTGCAGGTCCGGCTGGTCCAGGCCGGCAAAACTCTTCCAGAAGACATGCACGTGGGAGGGGGTGGTCGCCAGGATGCTCGGGCGCTTCATCGCCCAGCGCGCGATCTGCCCCGCGAGTTTCAGCCCGCGCGACAATTCGTTCAGCGTCTCCACCCCCGGCCGCGCCCGCATCACGAAGCGCGATGCGTAATGGTCGCGGAAATTGGCGCCGACGCCGCGCAATTCATGCACCACCGGCACGCCCAGGGTGCCGAGCAGGCCGGCCGGCCCGACGCCCGAAACCTGCAACAAACGGGCCGTGTTCACCGTCCCGGCCGACAGGATCACCTCCCGCTTCGCCCGCACCTCGCGCGCCGGTGCCCCGGGTGCCGCCACGTATCGGATGCCGACCGCGCGCTTGCCGTCGAACAGGATGCGGCTGGCGCGGGCATTGGTCCGCACCTCCAGGTTCGGCCGCTTCATCGCCGGCTTGAGGAAGGCACGCGCGGCCGAGACGCGCCGCCCGTCGCGGATCGTGCGCTGGTAGTAGCCGACGCCCGCCTGGTCGCCGGAATTGTAGTCCCGCGCGCGCGGAATGCCGATGCCGAGGCAGCCCTTGATGAAGGCTTCCGACACCGGATGGATCCAGTCCATGTCGGTGATCGGGATGCCGTCCTCGTTCCGGCCGCGCGTGTCGTCGGCGACGCCGATGCGGTTTTCGCTGCGGCGGTAGTAGGGCAGGCAATCGGCATAGCCCCAGCCACGATTGCCGCGCTGCGCCCAGGTATCGAGGTCGGCCGGCTGGCCGCGATTGTAGATCAGGCCATTGACCGATGACGACCCGCCGAGGGTACGGCCCTGGGTCGTGCTGATCCGGCGGCCGCCGGTCATGGGCAGCGGCTCGGTCTTGAACTGCCAGGTGACCGACGGGTCGGCCAGTGTCTTGATGAAGCCGGCCGGGATGTGGATGAATGGGTTGCGGTCGGGTGGCCCCGCCTCCAGCACACAGACGGTGATGGCCGGGTCCGCGGTCAGCCGGTTGGCCAGCACCGAACCGGCGGCGCCAGAGCCCACGATCACGTAGTCGAAGGCATCGCTGTCGCGGGGCGTGCTCATGGCGGGGTTTCCTCCCTGGCCCGGCCGATGATGGCGACGGGGCGGGCAGCATTGTTCAACGCGCCGCCTCCGCACCGCAAGCCGGCGGGTGCAGTCGCGCAGCAGCACGACGGCCTCGATCTCGACTGCGATGCCGCGTGGCAGGCTGCCCATGCCGACCGCCGAACGGGCCGGCCGGCCGGCGTCGCCGAATATCTCGACAAACAGGTCGGTGCAGCCGTTGGTCACCTCCGGCTGTTCACCGAAATCGGGCGCCGCCCGCACCATGGCCAGAACCTTGAGGATCGTGTCCACGCGGTCGAGGTTGCTTCCAGGCGCATCACGGGCTGCAATGTGGGTTCTGCACCCCGGGCTTCCTGATGCTGGCGGCCTGGCTGCTGGAACGGCCGCAGCCCTTGGACGAGGCCGGCATGCGCCATGTCCTGGCCTCCAACCTCTGCCGCTGCACCGGCTACCAGAACATCCTCGCCGCGGTGCGTGCGGCCGCGCGGCAACTTGGCCGATGGTCACAGGCCGACGGCCCATAGTCTCTCGCCGCACCTATGGCATAAGCGCGCCGTCACTTTCCCCGGCGCCGAGCGAACATGATACGTCTAGATAATATCAGCCAGCAGAATGGCCAGCAGATCCTCTTCATCGAGGCCTCCGCCGCACTGCAGAAAGGGGAGAAAACCGGGCTCGTCGGCCCCAACGGCTCCGGCAAGACAACCCTGTTCCGGATGATCACGGGGCAGGAACAGCCCGACGAGGGACAGGTCCTGGTGGATCGCGGGGTCAGCATCGGCTTTTTCAGCCAGGATGTCGGCGAGATGACGGGCCGCAGCGCGGTCTCGGAGGTCATGGGCGGCGCTGGCGCGGTGAGTGCCGTGGCCGCCGAATTGCAGCACCTGGAAGCCGCCCTGGCCGACCCCGACCAGGCCGATGACCTGGACACGATCCTGGAACGCTTCGGCGAGGTGCAGGAGCACTTCGAGGCTCTGGGCGGATACGCCCTGGAGGTCCGCGCGCGCGAGGTCCTGGCTGGCCTCAGCTTCAGCCAGGAGATGATGGACGGAGATGTCGGCGCCCTGTCGGGAGGCTGGAAGATGCGCGTGGCTCTGGCCCGCATCCTGCTGATGCGCCCCGATGTCATGCTGCTGGATGAACCGAGCAACCACCTCGACCTGGAGAGCCTCATTTGGCTCGAACACTTCCTCAAGGACTACGACGGCGCGTTGCTGATGACGTCGCACGACCGCGCTTTCATGAACCGCGTCATCAACAAGGTGATCGAAATCGACGGCGGCGCGTTGACGGCCTATGGGGGCGACTTTGAATTCTACGAACAGCAGCGCGCGCTGAGCGAGAAGCAGCAGCAGGCACAGTTCGATCGGCAGCAGGCGATGCTGTCAAAGGAAATCAAGTTCATCGAGCGGTTCAAGGCCCGTGCGTCGCACGCGGCCCAGGTGCAAAGCCGCGTGAAGAAACTGGACAAGATCGACCGTGTCGAGCCACCGAAGCGCCGCCAGACGGTATCCTTCGACTTCCTGCCCGCGCCACGCTCCGGCGACGACGTGGTGAACCTGAAGAACGTGCACAAGCGGTATGGCAGCCGGGTCATCTACGAGGGGTTGGACTTCCTGGTGCGCCGCAAGGAACGGTGCTGCGTGCTCGGCATCAACGGCGCGGGCAAGTCCACGTTGCTCAAGCTGGTGACGGGATCGACGGCGCCCGACCAGGGCACGGTGGCACTCGGCGGCAGCGTGAAGATGGCGTATTTCGCGCAGCACGCCATGGAGTTGCTGGACGGTGAGCGGACGGTGTTCCAGTCCCTGGAGGATACCTTCCCACAGGCCGCGCAAGGTTCGCTGCGCGCGCTGGCCGGCTGCTTCGGCTTTTCCGGCGATGATGTAGATAAGCGCTGCCGGGTGCTGTCGGGCGGCGAGAAGGCGCGCCTTGTGATGGCGCGGATGCTGTATGACCCGCCAAACTTCCTGGTGCTGGATGAACCGACGAACCACCTGGACATGGCGACGAAGGAGATGCTGATCACGGCACTGTCGCAGTATGAAGGCACCATGCTGTTCGTCTCGCACGACCGCCATTTCCTGGCGGCGCTGTCCAACCGGGTGCTGGAACTGACGCCCGAGGGCGTTCACCAGTATGGCGGCGGCTACATCGAGTATGTGGCGCGCACGGGCCAGGAGGCGCCTGGTTTGCGCGATTGACGCGCTGCTGACGCCGGCGTGCGGCGAAGCCTGGCCATCGACGTCGAAAAGGCTGTGCCGGCGTGGCCGGTCGGGCGCATGGGGTTCATGCTGCCTGGGTTCGCGCCTTCTTCCGCAGGTTCGACGACGATTTGCCTCACGCTTCCCCTCCCTGATGCTCGGCCAGGTGGGGTTCGGTGATGCGGCTTGGTGGGTCGCTCAACCCAACGGTTTCCCGTCTGCGCAGTCGGCGAGGCAAGATACCTCGGCGCGATCATTCCAGCCTTTGGCGCAGGCAAAGTCCCGGACGCGCAAGGACCCATCGACCATGGACGAGTCGCACAGGATTCTTGGCGCAGGGCTGCTCGATGCCTTGGAGCGGATCGCACTGCAGGCGGGCGCCAGGATCATGCAGATCTATGCCAGTGGCGTCACAGCCTCGCTGAAGGGGGATGGCAGCCCGCTGACGGAGGCTGATCTGGCGGCCGAGGCGATCATCTTGGCAGGGCTGGCCGCGGCGGCGCCTGACATCCCGGTCGTATCGGAGGAGGATGGCGGCGGCATCGGACCGCGGCCGGACCCCGAGGCGGTGTTTCTTCTGGTGGACCCGTTGGACGGCACCCGGGAGTTCCTGGACCGCAACGGCGAGTTCACGGTGAACATTGCCATGGTCGCGGCTGGCGTTCCGATCGCCGGGGTCGTGCTCGCACCGGCGACGGGGCGTCTGTGGAGTGGCGTATCCGGCATGGGCGCCTCGGTGCAGGCCGTGGGGTCGGACGGCGTGGCTGGCGCGCGACGACCGATCACGGTTCGAGCGAGGCCCGATGGCGATCTGATCGCTGTGACCAGCCGATCCCATCTAACCGCAGAGACGGAAGCCTTCCTGGCCAGCTTGCCGATTGGTGAGCGCCGTTCGATCGGGTCTTCGTTGAAGTTCTGCCTGGTCGCACAAGGCGACGCGGATGTTTACCCGCGCTTCGGTCCGACCATGGAGTGGGACACCGCTGCGGGCCAAGCGGTCTTGGCCGCGGCGGGCGGGCGCGTTACCGATCCGACGGGCATGCCGTTGGTCTATGGCAAGCGCGCCACCGGCTACCGCAATGGTTCGTTCATTGCATGGGGTGGGTAAGGCGGCGCTGCCGGGTGATGCGGCACTTGATGGCTTCGCCGGCGAGCAGACTGGTCCTGCGGACGATCGCGTTGGTCGGTCGCCAGCGACAATGGTCCGGTGGACAGACCAGCCCATCAGTCGCCGTCCGTTTTCCGAAGCGACGGTCCAAGCCGGGTGGGTCGGTCTTCGCCGTCACCCATCTGGGTGCATGGTGCGCCGCCGCGGTCTAGCGTCGGCGCCCCATGGCCCTACAGGATGAAGTCGCTTGCCGTCAGTGCCAGGCTACTGATGACGGTGATACTCATGTCCTCGATCCCGTCCTTGTCGATATCGAAGCGCACCAACCGGGTGGTGCCGGTGTCGATAATGCTGATCTGGCCGCCGAAGAGCCCGTCGAAGTCACCTGGTAGCAGGGTGAAGGCCTGATCACCGGCAAGGGTGGTATCGGCATCGATCGCGGAGACATCGATCTTGTCGCCGCCGGTGGAGGCGAAGTCGGTTATCGTATCCCTTCCGGCCGGCGCTGGGGTGCTCTCACCGACGGCCAGGTAGACGAAACGGTCGGCACCGCCGCCGCCGGTGAGAAGGTCGGCGCCCAGGCCCCCGATGAGCGTGTTGTTGCCGGCACTACCGGTGATGCTGTCGGCATTGGCAGTGCCGGTGACGTTGACGAAGTTCTGCACCGTGAAGCTCTGCGAGCTAACGGGGCCAGGAATACCATTCACTGTCAGGCTGTTGGCGCCGAGGTTGATATTGAAGCTCGTGACCTGCGCGCCCATGACAGTGCCGTCGATGGCATTCGCCAGGCCGGTGGCGCCGATGATGCGTTCGATGCCTGCGATGGCATCGGTCCCAAGACCGCCGGCCTTCTCAATCACGCCTTGTGACTTCAGGGTGATCGCCCGGCCAAGCCTGGCATAGTCGACCGTGTCCAGCCCGCCTGCGCCGTCGTACTGGTCGTTGCCCTTACTGCCAAAGAAGGTGTTGGCCGCCGCGTTACCGGTGATGATGTCGGCATTGGCGGTACCACGGACACTGACGAAGTTTTCCACCGTGAAACTTTGCGAGCTGACCGGGCCCGGTATGCCGTTCACCGTCAGGCTGTTGGCGCCGAGATCGACGATGAAGCTGGTGGTCTGCGGACCCACGATGCCACCGTCGATGACATTGGTCCTGCCGGCGGCGCCGATGATGCGCTCGATGCCTGCGATGGTATCGGTGCCGAAGCTGCCGCCCTTCTGGATGACGCCCTGCGACTTCAGCGTGATCGACTGGCCGAGCCCGGCATAGTTGATCGTGTCGGTGCCGCCGGCGCCATTGTACGTGTCGTTGCCCTTGCTGCCGAAGAAGCTGTTGGCCGCGGCGCTGCCGGTGATGATGTCGGCATTCGCCGTGCCGGTGACGTTGGCGAAGTTCTCCACCGTGAAGCTTTGCGAGCCGAGGCCAGGTATGC
>JBBRWI010000067.1:0-16626 GCA_038249305.1 Acetobacterales bacterium | reverse complement strand
GCCTGCACCATCGGGATCACGATGGTCGTCGTCAGCACGATCATCGACACACCATCCAACGCACAGCCGAGGATGACGTAGATCACCGTCAGCAGCGCGATCAACTGGTATGGCCCGAGATTCATCGCCGCGACCCCGGCCGCAAGCGCACCCGGTATGCCCGTCAGCGCCATCGCCTTGGTCAGGAACGCAGCGCCGGCCAGGATGATCAGGATGCTGCATGACAGCCGCGTCGCGCCGGTCACACTTTCGCGGAAACTGCGCCAGGTCATCGACCCCGTGACGATGGCGAGCGTGAGGCTGCCGAAGACACCGAAGGCCGCGGCCTCGGTCGCCGTGGCCAAGCCGAAGAACATCGAGCCGATGGTGCACATGATCAGCAGCGCACAGGGGATCAGATGGGAGGACGCGCGCAGTTTTTGCAGCAGCGTCATGGCCGGTTCGGCCGCTGGCTGTTTTTTCGGATTCATCAGCGCCCAGACGATGATGTAGCCCGAAAACAGCGCCATCACGAGCAAGCCCGGGATGCAACCCGCGATGAAGATGCGCACGATCGAAACCTCGGCCGCGACCGCATAGACCACCATGATGATCGACGGCGGGATCAGGATGCCGAGCGTGCCGGAGGTCGCGAGGCTACCAATGGCCAAGCTTTCATCATAGCCTCGCTTCTTCAGTTCCGGCAGAGCGATACGCGACACCGTGGCGCAGGTCGCGGCGGACGAGCCGGAAACGCTGCCAAAGATGCCGCAGGCCAGCACGTTCACATGCAGCAAACGCCCCGGAATGCGCCGGACCCAGGGGGCGAGGCCGTTGAACAACTCCTCAGACAACTTCGTGCGGAACAGGATTTCGCCCATCCAGATGAACATGGGCAGTGCTGCCAAAGTCCAGGACCCGGTCGATTCCCACAATGCGCTTGCCAGATAGGTGCCCGGCGCCGGATGTACCGTCGCCATCGCGACCCAGCCAACCGCGGCAAGACTGAACGAAATCCACAGGCCCGCGCCCAGCAGGACAAAAAGCAGGACGAGCAGAAGCAGCGAAAGCTCAAGCAATTCCACGTTATTACAGCTCCGCCGAGAAGTCGCGCCGCGCGGCGCGGTCCTCCGCCTCCAGCACGTAATTGGGCTTGGTGCCGCGCAGGACGGCAACGCCCTCGTCCAGGATGGCGATCATCAGGATGCCCGCGCCAAGCGGCATCGACAGTTTCGGAATCCAGAGCATGAAGGGCACCGAGCCCTGGGCCATGTCCTCGATTTCGTAGCTGAAGATCACATCCTGAAGAGTGAACCAGGCGATTGTCCCGACCACACAGGCGGCCAGAAGGATCGCCGCCCCCTCGATCAGCAACCTGGCACGCCCTTGCAAGCGCTGGGTCAGGATGCCGACACGGATCAGTTCGCCGCGCCGGAAGGTATGCGCCAGCGCGAAGAACGTCGTGGCGACGCAAAGATAGGCGGTCAGGTCATCCGCCCCCGGCAGTTGGCGCCCCATCTCACGCAGCGCCACCTGCCCCATCATCATCAGGAAAATGCCAACAAGCGAGAGCGCCGCGAGCCCAGCACTCGCGGTATAAAGCAAATCCAGCCCCCGCCTGAGCACGCCCCTCAGGTCCGCGCGCGGTACGCGGCGATCAAACGCTGGCCGTCTTCGCCAGCGCGGATGATCCATTCATCGACCATGGTGCTGCTGATCCGGGCCATGCCCTCCAGCAGTGCCGGCGTCGGCGGCATCACGGTCACGCCGCGTGTGGCGAGCATCGCCTGCGCCGAACTCGCGGCTTCCTCCGACATCGCAAAGCCGCGTATCTCGGCGGCCGCGGCGGCCGTGCGGACGGCGGCCTGGTCGGCCGGCGACAGGGCTTCCAGCGCCCGGCGCTGCACGAAGACCGCGTTGCGGGTGAAGGTGAAGCCAACCGGCGTGAAGACGCGGGCATAGTCCCACGCCTGGGTGTCCACGCCGGTCGCGGCCGAGGTGACCATGGCGTTCACCACGCCGGTCGCGAAGGCCTGCGGCACCTCGGCCACCTGCACCAGCGTCGGTGCCGCGCCGACCAGGGTCGCGAAGCGGTTGGTCATGGTGCTGAAGGTGCGCATCCGCGTGCCGCGCAGCGCTTCGATCGTGGCCACCGGGGTGTTGGTGTAGAAGCCTGACGGCGGCCAGGGCACCATGTACAGCAGCGACACGCCCTGACGTTGGAACCGCGTCTCGATATAGGGCTTGGCCAGTTCTGCGAGGCGGCGGGCCTCGGCGAAGTTCGTGACCAGTTGCGGCAGGCCGTCCACTTCGAAGAACGGGTCCTCATTGCCATAGGCGGACAAAAGGATCTCGCCGATCTGCACCTGGCCCTGTTGCACCCCGCGCTTGATCTGCGGCATCGGCAGCAGCGAAGCGTTGGTGTGCATCTGCACGGTCAGGCGGCCATTGGTCGCGGCCGTCACGTCATCGACGAATTGCTTGAGGTTGCGGACGTGAAAATTACCATCTGGATAAGGCGAGGCCAATTGCCAGCGGGTGGCTGCGGCCGCCTGCGCTGCGGCATCGCGCGGCAAAAGGGCCGCGGCAGCCAGGCCAACGCCAGCGAGCAGCGTCTCGCGCCGGGTGAATTCCTTGGTCATGTGCCATTCCTCAGACATTGGTTGCTTGCCTGGGGAACACTATCGGCGCGGCGGGAAGCAGCCCGCAAGGGGGGACATCACGACGAGGCATGGGCGCGGCCCTCGATCACACCCCGATTGCCAAGCAGCGGGGCGATCAGCCCGCGCATTAGGCCGTCGCGGTGGGGCGGGCGGCAGTCCAGCCCTGACGGACTTGCTCCTAACTCGCGGTGACGAACTCCCGAAGGGATGCCGCTTCCTGCTCGATCTCTATCATCCGCACCTTCACCAGGTCGCCGATCGACACCATCCCGACCAGCCGCCCGTCATCCATCACCGGCAAATGCCGGATGCGGCGGTCGGTCATCAGCCCCATCGCTTCGGCGACGCCGGTGCGTGGCGTGACCGTATGCAGATCGCGGGTCATCGCCTCCGAGGAGGGGCGGATCAGGGCGGCGGCGCCAGCCTGCGCCAGGTGCCGCACGATGTCGCGCTCCGACACGATGCCGAGGACGCCGCCATCGGGTCCGAGCACCAGCACGGCACCGATCCGGTTGGAGGCCAAGGTGGCCGCGACCGTGCCGAGGTCGTCCTTGGGGGCCACGGTCACGACCGTGTTGCCCTTCTGGCGGAGGATATTGGCGATGGTCATGGCATGCTCCCTTCCCGCCGATCAGAAACAGCAGGCGTCCCGACCGGACACGGCATGGTGCAACCGGGCGTTGCGGCGATGCAACGCCCTAGGTGTGCAGCGCAGCAAATGCGGGCGTCAGGCGGTCTCGGGGGGTTTTGGCAGGGCCTGGACTGCAAGTTGGGTCTTGACCAGTTCGGCGAACCGGCCATCCAGGCGGACCAGTTCGGCAAAACTGCCGCGTTCGGCGATGACGCCGGCATCGAAGACCAGGATGACATCGGCGTCGCGCACGGTGGACAGCCGGTGTGCGATGATGAACGTGGTGCGCCCGGCCATCAGCGCCGCCAGCGCTTTCTGGACCCGCGCTTCGGTCGCCGTATCCAGCGCGCTGGTGGCTTCGTCCAGGATCAGCACCGGTGGGTCCTTGAGCAGTGCGCGCGCGATCGACAGCCGCTGCTTCTGCCCGCCTGACAGGCTGGTGCCGCGCTCGCCGACCATGGTTTCCAGACCATGCGGTTGGCGCTGGATGAAGTCCCAGGCCTCGGCCATGCGGCAGGCACGCTCGATCTGTTCAGGCGTCGCATCCGGCCGCCCGACCAGCAGGTTCTCGCGTATGGTGCGGTTGAACAGCATGCTGTCCTGGAACACCACCCCGATATGACGCCGCAGGCTGTCCAGGCTTATGTCGCGCAGATCATGCCCGTCGAGCGTGATGCGGCCGGAACCCGGGTCCCACAGCCGCTGCAACAGCGCCATGCAGGTGGACTTGCCGGCCCCGGTCTGGCCGACCAGCGCGATGGTCTGGCCCGGGGCCGCGGCAAAGCTCACGTCGCGCAGGATTGGCGGCCCGCCCGGGTAGCCGAAGCCCACGCCCTCGAACCCGACCGAGCCGGCGGAGACCGGCAGGTCGATGGCGTCCGACCGCTCAGCCACGCTCGACTTGGCGTCGAGAATACCGAACATCTCCTCCAGGCTCGGCAGCTGGAACACGAGGCTCGAGACGAAGGCGACAGCACTTTCCAGCCGCCCGATCAGCAGGGTCGCGAGCCCCATGAAGGACACGATCTCCCCCACTGTCGCCTCCCCGCGCAGATGCAGCAGGGTGCCGAGCATGAAGATTGCGATGACACAGATCGTGCTGGCCGACCGGGTGAGGACCGAGACCAGCGCCCACCAGTTCAGCACCGGGAATTGGTTGTCGATCACCTGGCGGGCGATGTCGCCGAACAGCCCGGCCTCGGCCTTGAGCCGCGTGAAGGCCTGGACCACCATGACATTGGCCAGCGCGTCCTGGACATTGCCCGCCAGCCGAGTGTGGAGCGATTCCACCCGCGCCTGCGCCACATGCGTGCGCGCGACCACGGCCGCCGCGACGACGCAGAACACCACGACCAGCACCATCAGCAACAGCCCCAGCCGCCAGTTCAGGAACAGCGTCAGCGGCAGTAGCACCAGGGCCGCGATCGCCGTGGTCAGGTGTTCGCGGAAGAAGGACAGCCACAGCCCGAAGAGGTGATCGGTGCCCACCAGCATGATCTTCATCAGCCGGCCCGATTGCGTGTCGCCGTGGAACGACAACGGCAGGGACAGCACATGCTGGAAGTACCGGTGCATGATCGCCAACCGGTTGCGATGCGCCATGCGATCCGCCAGCAGGGACACCGACACGTTGGCCAGGATGCCGGTGACGCCGACCAGTGCCCAAAGCGACAGGAGTGACACCGCCTCGGCCCAGACCGCATCCCGCGCCATGGTGTCGGAACGCGAGAGCAGGTCCACCACCCGCCCGAACAGCACGGGTTCGAGGAAGGACAACCCCGCCAGGGCCACCGCGGCGAAAGCCAGGAACCAGGCCACCGCCCGGTCGGGGGCAAGCAGGGTCAGGACCCGCCCATACACACTGATGAACCGCATATCGCCCCCGCCAGCCCGGCCGCACCCAGGCACCTACCCTGCCATGGTTCAACGCCACCCGACGCCCGCTTGCAAGACGCCATGGGGATGCGGCAACAACATGGCCGTGGCGCGAGCCGGGGCGATAGACCCCAATGGCCGGGCCGACACGAGGATACGATCCATGAAGAGCATCACACGCCGTTCCACCCTCGCCGCCGGCCTGTTCGCCGGGCTCAGCACCCCAGGCCTGGCCCAGGGCACCTATCCAACCCGGCCGATCCGCCTCGTGGTCCCCTTCCCGCCGGCCGGCACGACCGACATCGCGGCCCGCATCCTGGCCGAACGGTTGCAGGTGCGGCTCGGCCAGCCGGTCACCGTGGAGAACCGCCCCGGTGCCGGCGGCAACATCGGCAGCGATTTCGTCGCCAAGGCCGAACCGGATGGCTACGTCCTGCTGATGGCGACCGTCTCGTCCGGCGCCATCAACTACGGGCTTTACGGCGCGCGCATGCCCTACAAGCCAGAAGACCTCGCCGCCGTCGGCCTGATGCTGCGCGTGCCCAACGCGATCTTCGTGACCAACGCACTGCCGGTTCGCACCCTGGGCGAATTGGTCGCCTATGCCCGCGCCAACCCGGGCAAACTCAACATCGGCTCCTCGGGCGCCGGCACCAGCCTGCACATGACCGGCGAATTGCTGAAGCTGGAGGCCGGGATCGACATGACCCATGTTCCCTTTCGTGGCGCCGGGCCGATGCTGGTGGAAAACATCGCCGGCCGGGTCGAGGTCGGGGTGGACAACCTGCCCTCGGTCATCGGCCATCTCCGCGACGGGCGCCTGCGGGCGCTGGCGGTCACCACGGCTACCCGAAGCCCCGCCCTGCCCGACGTGCCGACGAGCGCCGAGGCGGGGTTTCCCGGCGTGGAAGCCACCGCCTGGTTCGGCGTCCAGGCCCCAGCCCGCACGCCGGCGGCGATCATCGAGCGACTGGGCACGGCGATCAACCTGATCGTGAAGGAACCGGAGGTCGGCTTGCGCATCGCCGACCTCGGCGGCATGCCGCCGGCGCTGACGCCCGACGGCGGCACCTCGCCCGCGGCTTTCGCCGCCTTCACCCGGGCCGAAATCACCAAATGGGGGGCGATCGTGCAGCGGTCGGGGGCGACGGCCGATTAACTCACACCCCACGTCTTGCATCGGTGCGTGGCCGGGGGCTAGGCATTGAAGAACATTCCGTTGGAAATCCGCTGATGCTGACCATGCCACGCCGCCACGCCCTCATCGCCGCTGCCGCCGGCCTTGCCGGCCCGGCGGTCGCGCAAGCGCCTTGGATGCCGACCCGCCCCGTCCGGCTGATCGTGCCTTTCGTCGGCGGCGGCGCCACGGACATCACCGCGCGCATCCTGGCGGAGCGGATGGGCGTGCTGCTGGGCCAACCCGTCGTGGTGGACAACCGGCCGGGGGCCGGCGGCAACATCGGTGCCGATGCGGTCGCCAAGGCCGACCCGGATGGCCATACGCTGCTGATGTGCACGATCGGCACGGCCAGCATCAACCGCTTCCTCTACGCGCGGCTGCCGTTCGATCCGGATCGGGACCTGACCTCGGTCGCCAATGCCAACGCCGTCGCCAATGGTGTGATCGTCAACCCGCAGGCGGTTTCGGCCGCTGATCTGCAGGGCTTCCTGGCGCTGGCCCGGGCGCGGCCCGGCGCCTTCAACTATGCAACCCCCGGCAATGGAACGTCGGGGCACATGTGCGGCGAACTGCTCAAGGTCCGTACCGGCATCGACATCGGCCACGTGCCCTATCGCGGCACCGGCGCGATCATGGCTGATCTGCTCGCTGGCCGGGTCGAGGTGTCGATCGACAACCTGCCCGCCTATCTGCCGCATATCCGCGACGGCCGGTTGCGGATCCTGGCTGTGACCAGCCGTGAGCGTTGGTTCGCCGTGCCGCAGACGCCCACCATCATCGAATCCGGCGTGCCCGATTTCGTCGCTATCGCCTGGTTCGGGGTGCAGGCCCCGGGGCGCACGCCACGCCCGATCGTCGAACGCCTCGGCGCGCTGGTCGAGGAAATCTGCCGCGAACCGGCGACCGTCGCGCGGTTCCGCGAATTGGGGGCCGAGCCCATGCCGCTGGGGCCGGCCGCCTTCGACCGCTGGATCGCCGCCGAGAACGTGAAATGGCAGGAGGTCGTGCGGGTCTCAGGCGCGCGGCTGGACTGATCGGTCAGGCCGCGGCCAGGCGCCAGGCCTTCGGAACGTGCAGGAACGGCAAAGCGGCGAGGTCGAGGGAGGCGGGTCCCGGAAAATCCGCCTCGATGATCGCCACGCAGAGCGGCGCGAAGGCAGCGCGGAAGTGGTTCTTGCCCTTATTCGCCAGCAGCCGCACTTCCGCCAGATTGACCCCATGCAGCGCGAAGAAGCCGGGGTCCACCGCGGCTTCCTTCGCGCTCGTCACGATCACCCTCAGGCGCCCCGCGCGCAGCACGGCGGTCGGGCCGAGGTTGACGGTCGTGCCCCGCTCCATCGGCCCCTGGTTGACGAAGCGCCCATCGGTCAGAAATTCCACGACGCCGCGGAACGGGACCGGGGCGCCAAAGGCCCGGGTGATGCGGCCACCGAGAGGGCGGTCGAAGACACCGCCCTGCCCCACCGCCTGGGCCGCGGCGACCGCATCCGGATCATGATGGAAGGCCAGCACCGTCTCGACCGGTGGCCCCGCTTCCAGCAGCAGCGCCAG
This sequence comes from Acetobacterales bacterium, assembly GCA_038249305.1. Classification (GTDB taxonomy): domain Bacteria; phylum Pseudomonadota; class Alphaproteobacteria; order Acetobacterales; family Acetobacteraceae; genus Humitalea. The sequence goes on along the minus strand of JBBRWI010000067.1, from coordinate 8,747 downwards.
CAACCCCGGCGTATCGGCGATGCCGCCCGACAGCGGATTGTCGGCAGGGTCCAGCAGCGCAATCAGGCCGGCGGGGGCCGCCAAGGCCGCGGACAGCGCATCTTTCGGCAGCGGCAGGGTCACGTCGAAGGCACGGATGCGGGCGGTCAGGGCCGCCGCCAGTCGCGATGCGGCCGCTTCGGCAGCGGCCGGATCTTCGGCCCAGACCATCGCCGATGGCCCCGCGTGAGGGCTGTCGCCCCAGGCAAAGCCGCCGAACAGACTGACATCGCGCACAGGCCCGGTCTGCAGCACAGCGGCCTCGGCCCAGGTATCGGCCATCGGCCCGCCAGCGTCGCGCATGTGGAAGGAATGCAGCACATGCGGCACCTTCGCGATCGCGCCATGCAGCGGCGGCGCACCGGACAGGGCACGCTCCAGCATCCGCAGCGCACGCGTCGCGGTCGCCGCCATGTCGACGTGTGGATAGGTCCGGTAGGCTGAGCCGCCATTCAGCAGCATCGCGGTTTCCGGCGCCAGGTTGGCGTGCATGTCGAAAGAAGCGACGACCGGCATCGACGGCCCGACCGCCGCTCGCACCGCACGCAGGATGGTCAGGTCAGCGGCCGGGTCGTTGGTGGTGACGCAGGCACCATGCAGCGACACATACACCCCCTCTGGTCGCACCGCTTGCAGGCCGGCCACGACCTCGGCCAGCCATTCGCCGAAAAGTGAGGCGTCCATCGGCCCACCGGGCTGGGCGGCGGCGCAGCGTAGCACCGTGGCTGACCAGGTGGGGTGAGCGGCCAGCCAGGCATGGACCGCGCCCAACTCGGTCGCTGTCCCGGCCTGAGCGGCAAGCGCATCAGGCCCCTCAGCCCATTCGCGCCCGACAAAGGCGGGGCGCAGGGTCGGCCCGGGGGTGAAGGAATTGCCCTCGAACCAGAGCCGGGCGATTGCGATATGGTGCATCGCGCATGACCCTACCGGATCGCGGCGGCGGCGCGTAGCCTGCGCGGCACGGATAGAAGGAGACGCCGATGCACCGACGCGATGTGATTGCCGCGAGCCTGGTCCTGGGCGCGACAGTCGCCACCGACGCAGATGCGCAGGCGGCACCGCTGCTGCTGCACACCGCAGGACCTGGCAGCGCTTTCCTGCCCTATGGCACCGGGGTCGCGGCCTTCCTCACCGCCGCCGGCATCCCGGTCGAGGTGCGGCAGAGCACCGGCAGCCTGCAGAACCTGACCCGGGTGGAGGATGATCCCAATAGCCTCGGCACCGCCTTCCTCGGCAGTGTGGCCGATGCCCTGGCGGGCACGCCGGCTGCCGGCGGGCGGCGGCATGTGCGGATCGTGGCGCTGTTCCCGATGTACGAAACTTCCTTCCAGGTCGCCGCGCTGCGGGCGTCGGGGCTGACGACCTTCGCGCAACTGGCCGGCCGGCGTGTCGGCGTCGGGCCCGCGCGCGGCCCGGCCGAGGTCTTTTTCCGCGCGACCGCCGAGGCCGCCGGCGTGGTCGCAGCCGAGGCGGTCAACGGCGATCCTGCGACGCTGGCGGCCGATGTCATCGCCGGCCGGCTGGATGCGCTCTGGCAGGGCGCGATCGTGCCGATCCCATCGCTGGTCGCGGTCACCGGCGGGGCCGATGCGGTGGTATTCGGGCTGACGCCGGCGATCGTGGCGTCGGTGACGGGGCGCCTGCCCTACCTGTCGGCCAGCACCGTGCCGGCCGGGACCTACCGCGGCCAGGACGCGGCGATCGCGACATTCGCTGCCTGGAACTTCGTCGTGGCCAACCGGGACCTGCCGGATGTGACGGCGGCGGCGATCACCCGGGCCGTGCTTGGGGCGAGCGATCCGGCCCGCCAGATGCATGTCATGGCGGCGGCGACGCGGGGCGAAAATGCCGCGAACAACCGCATCCTGCCCTTCCATCCGGCAGCGGCGCGGGTTTACGCCGAACGCGGTATCGCTTTGCCCTGAGATCGGGCGTTGCGGCCGGCGCGATCCGCCCCCATTCCAAAGCGACACGAACGACGGACCGCCCCATGCCGCCGCGCAGCCTTACCGATTTGGAAGCCGATGTCGCCCGCGACCTGGACCTCACCGCCCATCCGCGGGCGCCCTGGCTGGTGCCGAAAACCAGCGGCGGCCAGGCTGTGCTCGACTGCCTGATCATCGGCGCCGGGCAATGCGGCATCGCGGCCGCTTTCGCGCTGAAGCGCGACAAGGTGGAAAGCATCCTGGTCATTGACCGCGCCGACCATGGCCGCGAGGGCCCTTGGGTGACCTTTGGCAGGATGCCGACCCTGCGGTCGTGGAAAGACCAGACGGGACCGGATCTCAAGGTGCCGTCGATGACCTACCAGGCGTGGCACGAAGCCCAGTTCGGCGCGGCCCACTTCGAGGCCCTGCGCTGGATCGCCACGGAACAGTGGAACGACTACCTGCTGTGGGTGCGGCGGGTGACGGGCGTGCCGGTGCGCAACGGGGTGACAGCGGGGCCGATCGGGCCGGCCCGAACCGATGACGGCCTGGCCTGCCTGTCGGTCGAAACCTCCAACGGCGTGCTCTTCGCGCGCAAGGTGATCCTGGCGACGGGCCAGGAAGGCGCCGGGCGCTGGTGGATGCCCGATTTCATCGCGGCCCTGCCGGCGGGGCTGCGCAACCATAGCGCCGATGACATCGATTTCCCGGCTCTGCGCGGGCGTCGGGTCGCGGTGCTGGGGGCCGGCGCCTCGGCCTTCGACAATGCTGCGGCGGCGTTGGAGGCGGGGGCCGCCGAGGTGCACCTGTTCTGCCGAAGGGCCGAGCCGATGGTCATCCAGCCTTACCGCTGGCTGACCTTTGCCGGCTTCCTGCGCCACATGCACGAGATGGACGATGCCTGGCGCTGGCGTTTCATGAGCAAGATTCTGGGCCTGCGCGAAGGCTTTCCGTCCGATACCTATGCGCGGGTCATGCGTTTCCCGCATTTCTTCATGCATGTCGGGCGGCCCTGGACCGGCGCGCGGACCGTGGGCGCGGGCGTTGTGCTGGAAACGCCGCGCGGGGATTTCGCCGCCGATCATGTGATCTGCGGCACGGGGGCACTGATGGATGCAGCCGCCGTGCCGATGCTGGCGGGATGCGCGGACAACATCGCAACCTGGGCCGACCGCTACACCCCGCCGCCCGAGGAGACCAACGAACGGATCGGGCGGTTTCCTTATCTCGACACCGGCTATGCCTTCACGGAAAAGCGCGCCGGCGAAACACCATGGATCGCCGATATCCACCTGTTCGGGATCGGCACCGCGCTGTCCTTTGGTCCAGCCGGGTCATCGATCAACGCCATGGCGATCGCGGTGCCCCGGCTTGCAGCGGCGGTGACGCGGGGGCTGTTCGCGGCGGATCTGCCGCGGCTTTGGACCGATCTGAACGCCTATGACCTGAAGCAGGTGGAGCTGGACCCGTCGCGGATCGCGGCAGAATAGCCGATCACCCCCGCGGCCTTCGCCGTCGGCAGCAAACGCCGGGCACGCGTCGCGGCCGCCTTCGCCAGGGTGATCCATCCGACGATCCCGCGCCGGGCCGAGTGTGGGAAGGCGTCCAATGCCCTCGGGCCGCGGGCCGGGCTGCCGGGGCGGCGGTCAAGTCCCCTGGCACCGTCAGCGCCTCCAGCCACAACCCGCTGGCCCTCGCATCGGCGATGCGCGCCAGTCCGCACGGCTGGCGACTTCGACCTGAAGGAAATCCTTGCCCGCGGCCATGGCCGGCCCGCAGTCAGCCCGGCCCGACCAGCATGGCCGCGAGCGGCCCCGACAGGCCGATACTGGCGCGCCCCTTTGGTGGCGCCAGCGACCCCGCGCCCGGTTTCGGGAGGCCGAGGCCGACCAGCATCTCCGCCAACCTGACCGCGCAGACAATCCCATCCAGCAGCGGCATCGGTACCCGCCCCTGCAGGCGTGGCGCCATGCCGGCCAATGCAGCGCCGCCCAGCACCACCGCATCCGCGCCGCCCGCAACCAGGGTGGTGATGCCGGCCAGCACCTTGGCCTCCACACCGACCGGATCGGCAAGCGTCTCCTGCGGAGTCGCAGCCACGCCGACCAGCCCAGACAGCCGCCCCGCCAGCCCGTGCTGGCCGATCCTTTCGCGATAGGTTTCGATGCCGCCGAAGGTGACCAGCCCAAAGCGGGCGCCGACCAGGCATGCCGAAAAACAGGCGGCCTCGGTCATGCCCACCACCGGGCAGGGCATCAACTGCCGCGCCGCCTCCAGCGCCGTATCGTGGCTGACCGCGAGCACCACGGCATCGACGGCACCCGCGTAATCGGCCAGGCGTTCCAGCAGCGCGTGCCCCGCGATGATGTTTTCGGCCCGCGTGCTGATCACCGCAGGGCCGAAGCGTGGCGTTACGGGGATGATCTCGGTTCCCGCCGAGGCCGCCCCGCGCGCGGCAGCGGCGCAGAGGTCGGTGATGCCCTGGGTGGTATTCGCGTTGGCGACGAGAATCCGCATCAGACGGGCCAGGGTGCCGCGTCAAAACCATTGGCCAATCGGCCGGTCGGGCGGATGAAGGCATAGGGCCCGCGCGGCAGGAACCGGCCCGATCCCGGTTCTGCCTGCACGCGGCCATCCTGCATCACAACTTCCCCGCGCCGCAGCGTCGCAACCGGCCAGCCGGTCACCTCCAGCCCCTCATAGGGCGTGTAGTCGATCGCGTGGCCCATGATGTCGTTGGTCAGTGTGCGTTTCTGGGCCGGGTCCCACAGCACCAGATCGGCATCACTGCCAGGCAGGATCGCGCCCTTCTGCGGATACAGCCCCATCAGCCGCGCGGCATTGGCCGAGGTCAGGTTCACGAAGTCATCCAGCCCGATGCGCCCCTTGGCGACGCCCTCGGAAAACAGGATCGGCAGTCGTGCCGCGATGCCGGGGATACCGTTGGGGATATCGCGGAAGGACGCCGCGCGCCCGTTCATCGCCTTGCCTTGGTCACCGGCGAAGGAAAAGCCGCAGTGGTCGGAGGACACCACATCCAGCACGCCGCGACGGATCATCTCCCACACCCGCCCTTGTTCCGCGATGTCACGCGGCGCCGGGCTGCACATGAACTTCGCACCCTCGAACCCCTGGCGGTCCATGTGGTCGGCGGTCAGTGCCAGATACTGCGGGCAGGTCTCGCCCCACACCTTCACGCCGCGCACCTGGGCGCGGGCGATTTCCTCGGCAGCCTCGGCGCAGGAGACGTGGAACACCTGGATCGGCTGATCGACCAATTCCGCCAGCGCGATGGCGCGATGCGTCGCCTCGCGTTCCACCACGGGCGGGCGGGACCAGGCATGGTATTTGGGCGCGGTCAGCCCGGCATCCAGCAGCGCCTGCGTGCGCCAGCCAATCGCGTCGAAATTCTCGCAGTGCACGGTCACCAGGCAGCCGTTCCTGCGCGCTGCCAGCAGCACCTTGAGGTAGTCGGCGTCGGTCAGGTGCAGCGGTTCGTAGGTCAGGAACACCTTAAGGCTGCGGATACCGCGCGCGACCAGGCCCGGGATTTCAGCCAGAACCGCATCCGTCGGGTCGGCGATGATCTGGTGAAACGCATAATCCAGCATCGAGGACGCGGCTTGCGCCATCGCATCGGCGACCTGTGGGGCCAGGGCGCCACCCTTGAAGTGCGGAATGAAGGTGACGACCGAGGTGGTGCCGCCCAGGAAGGCCGAATTGCTTGCAGTGACAAAGCTTTCCTCATGGCGGGAGCCGTTCGCCTCGGCCTGGGCGATGTGGCAATGGCTGTCCACGCCGCCCGGAATCACCAGCAAGCCCGCCGCATCCAACACGCGGTCGGCATTGGTGATGCTGGTCGCCAGGGCGGCGATGCGGCCGTCGCGAATGCCGATGTCGCAGGCGATGCTGCCGTGGCCGGTGGCGACGGTGCCGCCGCGAATCGCCAGGTCGAAGGTGGCCATGGGGGATGTTGCTCCGCTGCGATGATGCGCAGTTTCGGGCGTGGTCCCGCGCAGGGCAAGCGGCCGCCGCCCCGAAATTGGGCGGCGGCGGCCGGATCAGTCCGCGCGGGCGCCGGAAATACGGACGGCTTCCTGCCAGAGCGGGCGTTCGGCAGCGGCGCGCGCGGTCATGGCCTCGGGCGTGGACCAGACGGCCTCGGCCCCCGCGCGCAGGAACCGCTCCTTCAACGCTGGTTCTTCTGCGACCTGGCGCAAGGCTGCTCCCAGGCGGTCGGCTGCGGCGCGCGGCGTGCGTGCGGGGAAGAAGAAGCCCTGCCAGGAGGTGACAACGAAGTTCGGCACCCCCGCCTCGGCCATCGTCGGCACCTGGTCGAGCGTTGGCCAGCGCGCGCCGGAGGTGACGGCAAAAGCCCGCATCCGGCCCTCCTGGATCACCGACATGTAGGAGGCGAGGTTGTCCAATGCGAAATCCAGGTCGCCCGACAACATCGTGGGGATGGTCTGCGCGGCGCCCCGGAACGGCACATGCGTGCCCTCGATCCCGACACGCGCGCAGAACAGCGCGCCCGACAGATGCGGCGTGGTGCCGACGCCCGGCGAGCCATAGGTGATTCCGCCCGGCTTGGCCTTCGCCCAGGCGATGAACTCGGCCAGCGTCTGCGACCGGTTGTGCTGGCTGCTGACCACCGCGACGTTCGGCAGGTCCCAGGCGATCGCCACGGGTTGCAGGTCCGTCTCGGGATTGTAGGGCAGGCGGCTGTAGAGATACTGGTTGATCGCCAGATGCCCGATCGAGGCGATGCCGAAGGTATAGCCGTCCGGGGCCGCCTTGGCGGTCGCGTCGATGCCGATGTTGCCGCCGGCGCCGCCACGATTCTCTACCAGGAAAGTCTGGCCTAGCAACGCCTGCAACCGCTCGCAGTACATGCGCACCAGCACGTCGGTGGAACCGCCCGGTGGCCAGGGCACGATCACGCGGACGGTGCGATCCGGCCAGGCGCCTTGGGCGACCGTGATGCGTGGCGCCGCAAGGGCGAGGGTGGAAGCGGCAAGAAGGTGGCGGCGGTTCACGGAGGGTTCTCCCTGTTTCATTCTGGACCAAGACCCCATCGCACGTGGCGGGGTCGCACCGCCAGGGGGTGAGTTGAGCGTCGAATGACTTGAAACCCCGGCCCGGCCGCGCGACGATCCCGCCCAAGAAACGGGAGCAAACGCGATGAGCACCACACGCAGGGCGGCCGCCTTCGCCGCGATCATCGGTGCGGCGAGCGCCAAGGCCGCGGCCGCCCAGCCATCGCCGGTCCAGACGGCGCCGGCTGCCGGCGTCACGCTGGATCGCTGGGGTTCCTTCCATGTCGGGGGCCGCGAGGTCGTGGTCAGCGGGCAGCCCATCCGAGAAGTGCTGTTCACCCCGGGCGGCGTCCCGGCGCGGGTCGATCCCAATGGCACCTACTTGATGGGATCGATGTATGCGCAGTTCATGATCCCAACGCCGCAGCGCGGCCAGGCGCCGATGCTGCTTTGGCACGGCGGCGGCCTGACCGGCGTGACGTGGGAGACGACGCCCGATGGCCGTGAGGGCTGGCAGAACTTCTTCGTCCGCCGGGGTTGGCCGGTTTATGTGGCCGATGCGGTGGAACGCGGACGCGCCGGCTGGTCGATGATCCCGGAACAGACCGGCGGCAGCCACCTGCTGCTGACGGTGGACAACCCGTATGAGCGGTTTCGCATTGGCGATGGCGTCGGCTCGTTCCAGCGCGGCACCACCCTGCCCGGCAACCAGTTCCCGGCCGATCGCGCGTCCTACATGAACTTCATGCGCCAGATCGTGCCGCGCTTCACCACCACCGATGCGCTGACGCAGGAGGCCTATGGCGCGCTACTCGACCGCGTCGGGCCCTCGGTCGTGGTCGCACACAGCCAAGCCGGGCTTTTTGGTTGGCGCGCGGCGCAGGACAAGCCCGACAAGGTGCGGGCGCTGGTGCTGGTTGAACCGGCGGCGATCGGCGACCCGGCCCGGGTCGCGGCGTTGAAGGATGTGCCGGTGCTGATGGTCTATGGCGATTTCATCGCGCAGGACCCGCGCTGGCCGACGATCCGCGGCAATGGCGTGCGCTTCGCCGAAGCGGTGCGGGCGGCCGGTGGCAGCGTCGATATCATCGACCTGCCGGAACGCGGCATACGCGGCAACAGCCACATGATCATGATGGACAAGAACAGCGACGTGGTGGCAGGCGTGGTGCAGGATTGGCTGGTGGCGAAGGGACCGTGGCGCTAGAGCACGATCGATCCAAGTGGATCGATCTCGTGCTCTAGAAGCCGTTGAATCTAGAGCAAGAAATCGGATCAGATGATTCCATCTGATCCGATATTGCTCTAGCGCCGCGCCGCCACGTCCCCCGCATACCCCCGCCCAAAACGCTCCTCCAGCCGTCGCTGCACCATCTCCCACACCGTCGTCATCACCAGGTAGTAAAGCGCTGCGACGGTAAACAGTTCGAGCACCAGGAAGCGTTCCTGCACCAGGATCTGCGTCCGTCGGAGCAGTTCATCCATCGAGATGACGCTGGCGATGGAGGTGGTCTTCAGCAGGCCATTCACGCTGTTGCCCAGCGGCGGGATGATCACCCGCAGCGCTTGCGGCCAGACCACCAGGCGGAACCGCTGGACAGAATGCAGGCCTAGCGCCGTCGCCGCCTCCCCCTGTCCCTTGGGGACCGAGAGGATGCCGGCACGCACGGTCTCCGACAGGTAGGCCGCCTCGTTCAGCGACAGCCCCAGCAGGGTCGCTTCGATCACTGACAGCCGGATGCCG
>JBBRWI010000066.1:0-16796 GCA_038249305.1 Acetobacterales bacterium | reverse complement strand
GTCGCCAAGGGCCGATCCGCCCAACCGACCGAGGAGGAGCCAGACCCTGTCCACCGCCCCCCTTGCCGCGGATGGTCGGCGCTGAATGGCGCCGATCCTGGCCTTCCTCGGCTGGTCGGCGCGCAGCGGCGGGTTGCTGCTGGGCGTTGGCATCTTCGTAGGGCTGCTGGTGCCGCCGCTGGCCGCGACGTTGCGCGATGTGGTGACGCCGACGGTCGCAATCCTGATGACCCTGGTGCTTTTGCGGGTCGATCCGGTGCAGGTGCTGGGCTATCTGCGACGACCGCTGTTGGTCGGCGCCCTGTGCGGCTTCGTGCTGCTGGTCTCGCCGGTGTTTGCCTTTGCCGTGGCCTGGGCGACGGGGCTCGACGGGCCGCTGGGGTCGGCGCTGGTGATCATGGCGGCGGGCTGTGCCGCGACCTCCTCGCCGGCCTTCGCGCGGATGGTGGGGCTGGATGGCGAAGTGTCGCTGGTCGTGGCCCTGATCACCACGCTGCTGGTGCCCTTCACCGCGCCGCCGATCGCGCTGGGGCTGCTTGGGATCGATCTGTCGATTTCGGTGGGCGGGCTGATGGGCCGGCTGTGCCTGGTGGTGCTGCTGCCGCTGGCGGTGTCGATCGTGATCCGCTGGCTGGCGGGGCCGGAGCGGTTGCGCGCCTGCGGCCCGGCGGTCGATGGCGCGGTGGTCTGGATGGTGGTGCTGTATGGCTTTGGCGTGATGGATGGGATGCTGGCGCTGCTGCTGGCCGATCCGGCCTGGGTACTGGGCGGTGTTGCCCTGGCCTTCGCCGGCAACTTCGGGCTGAATCTCGTAACCGTCGCGGCCTTCGCGGGGCAGGGGCGCCGGCTGGCGCTGTCGGCCGGGCTGCTGTCGGGCAACCGCAACATGGCGCTGTTCCTGGCGGTACTGCCGGCGACGACGGATGCCCGTATCCTGCTGTTCTTCGCGCTGTGCCAGTTTCCGCTGTTCCTCAGCCCCGCCCTGCTGCGCCCCATATACCGACGGATCGGCGGCGGCTTGACGCCGGCTTGACGGTGGCTTGACGGTGGCTTGACTGGGCTCGCGACCACGCCTAGGCGCGATGGATGATTCTGCGCGATGCCTGCCCCGCCGACGCCGCCGCCATCGCGGCCATCTACGGCCACCACGTCACCACCGGCACCGGCACCTTCGACGAGGTGCCGCCGGATGCGGCCGATGTCGCCGCCCGCATCGCCCACATCCAGGGCCGCGGCTGGGCCTGGCTGGTCGCGCTGGATGAGAAGGTCGGCGACGAAGGCTCCGACGATCTGCTCGGCTACGGTTTCTTCGCGCAATACCGCGACCGCAGCGCCTATCGCTTCACCGCCGAGGACAGCGTCTATGTCCGCCCCGACGTGAACGGCCAGGGTGTGGGCAAGGCGCTGGCCGCGGCGCTGCTGGCACGGGCCGAGGCGGCGGGATTCCGCCAGATGATCGCGGTGATCGGCGATTCGGAGAATGTCGGCTCGATCGGGCTGCACGTCTCGCTCGGCTTCCGCCACGCCGGCACGCTCAAGGCCGCGGGCTACAAGTTCGGCCGCTGGGTCGATGTGGTGAACATGCAGAAATCGCTCGGCGAGGGCGACCGCAGCCTGCCGCCCGCCTGAGGAACACGTCCATGACGCGCATTCACCGCATCGCCCTGGTCCCCGGCGACGGCATCGGCCGCGAAACCGTGCCCGAGGGCATGCGCGTGCTGGAGGCCGCGGCGACGCGCTTCGGCTTCGCGCTGCAGCGCACCGACTACGACTGGTCGTGCGAGACCTATGCCAAGACCGGGCGGATGATGCCGGAAGACGGGCTGGACCAGTTGCGCGACAGCGATGCGGTGTTCCTCGGCGCGGTCGGCTGGCCCGGGGTGCCGGATCATATCTCGCTCTGGGGCCTGCTGATCCCGATGCGCCGGGGCTTCGACCAGTATGTCTCGCTGCGGCCGTGCCGGCTGATGCCGGGGACCAGGACCCCGCTGGCCGGGCGCGGCCCCGCCGACATCGATTTCATCGTGGTGCGCGAGAATACCGAGGGCGAATACAGCAGCACCGGCGGCCGCATGTTCCCCGGCACCGACCGCGAATTCGTCACCCAGGACAGCGTTTTCACACGCATCGGCTGCGACCGGGTGATGAAATACGCCTTTGAACTGGCGATGACCCGGCCGCGCCGGAAACTGACGAGTGCGACCAAATCCAACGGCATCACCTTCACCATGCCGTATTGGGACGAACGCTTTGCCGAAATGGCGAAAGCCTACCCCGGCGTTGCGACCGATCAGTTCCACATCGACATCCTCTGCGCGCAGTTCGTGCAGAATCCGCAGTGGTTCGATGTGGTGGTGGGGTCCAACCTGTTCGGGGACATCCTGTCCGACCTGGGGCCGGCGGTGGCGGGCAGCATCGGCATCGCGCCCTCGGCCAATATCAACCCCGAACGCGCGCATCCCTCGATGTTCGAACCGGTGCATGGCTCCGCGCCCGACATCGCGGGAAAGAACATCTGCAACCCGATCGGCCAGATCTGGTCGGGGGCGATGATGCTTGACCACCTGGGCGAGCACGAAGCCGCCGCCGCCATCCTGGTCGCGATCGAGACATTGCTGGCCGAGGGCGGCCCGCGCACCCGCGACCTCGGCGGCCAGGCCAGCACGCAGGATGTCGGGCGGGCTTTGGCCGAGGCGGTTGCCGCCGGGTAACACGCCGTTGCTTGAACCGGGGCGCGCGGGCGGCTATGTTCCCTCCTGCCGCTGCGAATGATTCGCAACTACCTCGCAGCACCGGTCGGAGCACGATCCATGGGTCATGACGTCAGCCACATCGCGCGACGCTGCGAACGCGCCGTGGTCACCGCCTATCGCGAATTGCGCGACATCGGCAACGACGACTTCTCGTCCTTCCGCGCCTGTACGACCCTGTATCGCGTGCACCACCCGGAAGCCTCGGTGAACGAGGCGCGGCGCCTGGTGGCGGAATGGATCGACCATCATGTGGTCCGCGAGGAAGCCGGCCCGACCGATGGATGTGCATGCGACTGAGGCTGAGGCGCTACGCACCGTCGCTGTTGGGTGTTCCCAAGGCGGGCCCGACCGGCGCGGGGCCGGGGTCCGGCGGCGTCGGGACGGGGGTCTGTTCCGGCATCTCGACCGCCGGCCCCACCGGGGCTGGACCCGGTTGGGGGAAGGTTTTTGTTCCGGGCTGGGTACTGCTGTCCCTGTCAGTGCGGCCGTTTGCTGGCATCTGGCGCTCTCCTGTGCCTGGACGGGCCCGTGCGGGGTCGTTGGCGTCAGATTTGTAAACGCCCATGCGGGCGCTTGGTTGCCCGTAATGCAGCCAAGCCCTGTCAGCCGGGCATCAGGCGGGGCCAGCCGATCGCCGCCAGCGCCAGCGCGTCGATCGTATCCACCACCGGCACGCCGAGGGACTCGCGCAACGGACCCTCGGCCAGCCCGAGCGGGATTTCGGTGCAGCCCAGCACCACCGCCCGCGCCCCGCGCGCGACCAGACCCGCCGCGGCCGAGCGCAGCGGCAGCCAAGCCTCAGCGACGGCGCCGGCCTTGATCGCTGCGATGGCCGGCGACACGACATCGGTCATGGTCGCGGCCTCCGGCACCAGAACCTCCCACCCCAGGGCTTCCATGCGCTGCTGATACAACCGCATCGCCAGCGTGCCCTCGGTCGCCAGCAGCCCGATCCGCCCCGGTGCGACCCCCTGGCGCGCGAGGTCGGCGGTCGCGGCATCGACGATGTGCAGGAGCGGCAGCGGGCAGGCGGCGCGCATCGCATCGAACCAGCCATGCGCGGTGTTGCAGGGGATGGCGATGACGGTGGCGCCGGCGGCCTCCAACCCGCGCAACCCGCGCAGCAGCACGGGCAGGGGATCGGGCCCGGTGCCGAGCAGGGCAGCGGTCCGGTCGGGCACCCGGGGGTCGGACCACAGCACGCAGGTCATGTGGTCCTGGTCGCGCCCGGCGGTGGTCAGCAGGGTCAGCCGCGCCAGGAATTGCGCCCCGGCCAGCGGCCCCATGCCGCCCAGAATCCCCAAGGTCATCCTATCACCCCATCGACCAGCAGTTTCGCCCCCGTGATCGCCAGCAGCGTGTAGAGCAGCCGGTAATAGACCCGGTCATCGATCCGCCGGCTCAGCCAGATCCCAAAATACACCCCGACCGGCGCCAGCGGCAGCAGCACCAGCGCGGTCGTGAGGTTGGTCGCGTTCAACTGCCCCACGAAGAAATACGGGATAAGCTTCAACCAGTTCATGATCCCGAAAAAGACGATGGTGGTCGCCATCAACTGCTGGCGTTCCAGCCCCAGCGGATAGAGGTAGATCGCCGCCGGCGGCCCGCCGGCATGGGCGATCGTGCTGGTGAAGCCCGAGCACATCCCCCAGAAGCCACCCCTGACCCGCGACGGCTGGGCTTTTGGGGGCGCCACGGGCCGGGTCTTCTGCCACAAAGTCCTGGCGAGGAAGGCCAGGATCAGCAGCCCGATCAGCGCCTTCACCAGGCGCTCCGGCATCACGCCGAAAGCCAGCCCGCCGAGGGTGATCCCGACCATCGCCCCCGGCAGCATCGCCCGCATCTCCCGCGTGCTCCAGCGGCCCCACATCGCCCGCAGCCCCGACAGGTCCATCGCGCAGAGCATCGGCAGGGCGATCCCCGCAGCCTGGGGCGCCGGCACCACCAGCGACAGCAGCGGCACGGTCAGGTTCCCCGCGCCTGAGGCGAAGCCGCCCTTGCTCATCCCGGTCAGCAGAAAGGCGGGGATGGCCAGGGCGTAGAACAGCGGGTCGGTGATCAGCACGGGTGGGCGGCCCTAGAGCAATATCGGATCAGATGGAATCATCTGATCCGATTTCTTGCTCTAGATTCAACGGCTTTTAGAGCACGAGATCGATCCACTTGGATCGATCGTGCTCTAGGGTCCGCGATGCGCAGCATGGCGGGCGACGCCTGGACGCGTGGCCCGGCGCCGGACCGGCTACCGGACGGTTATTGTGATCCGCTCCGACATGACTGCCGGGGTGTGCGGCACATGCGCCCAGTCGGCGAGGACAAGCTGCAGGGTGTGGCTGCCGGGCGGCAATGTGATCATCGCCTCGGTCTGGCCGCCGCCGAAATGGCGGTGGTTGTCATCCGCCGGGATGCCGGACCGCAGCGCCTCGCCTTGCAGTGCCGGCGTGTCGATCAGCAGGTGATGATGGCCGGTGTTGCGATGCGCGTCCCCGCCATCATGATTGGCTGGCGCGATCCCCATGCCGGCGGTGCCGAACTGGACCAGGACCGGGCTGCTGACGGTGTCGCCGTTCTTGATGTTGATGAAATAGACGCGCGCGCCCGCCGGCGATGGCGTGCCCTGTGCGAGGGCCGGCCCCGCCAGCAGGCCCGTGACAAGCAGACCCGTGACAAGCAGACCGGGGGCAAGCAGGCCGGGGGCAAGCAGGCAGAGGCGGAGCAGGTGGCGGCGGAGCAGGTGGCGGCGCATGAAATCTCCCTGACGGATGATTAAGCGTTAAACATACATCACGGTCGGGGCATGGCAACGGCCGGGCAGGGAGCCGCGCCCTGCCGTTCGCCGGGTGCCCGGTTCGGGGCCTGGCCCTTGGCGATAACGCGCGCCGAAACACAAGCCTGTGCCGTGAGCGCTTCCGATCGGCACCGGCCCCGGGTCACGGCCGCCAGGGCAGCGTCCCCGCCGGCAAGCCCCGCCCGGCCAGAGTCGCGGCCAGCATCAGCCCGGCGACCAGGCCCAGCGCCAGCAGCCCGGTCGCCGCGGCCAGCGGCGCCTGGCCTGCGTCCTGCAGGTTGAACACCAGCGTGCCGAGCGTCACCGCCCCCGGCCCGATAAGCAGCGCCGATACGGTGACCTCGTTCACCGCCAGCAAGGTGACCACCAGCGCCCCCGCTGCCAGCGCCGGCGCCAGCGGCGGCCCCCAGACCGCCCGCGCCCGCCACAACAGCCCAGCACCCATGCCGCGTGCGGCGAAATCAAGCCGCGGGTCCAGCCGCGCCGCCGCCGCCGCCACCGGCCGCAGCGCCAGCGGCTGGAACCGCGTCAGATACGCAAGCCCGATCAGCCAGGCCGAGCCATACAGCGCCCCACCCCCCGGCAGCGCCAAGGCCACCAGGATCGCGGCGATCGCAGTGCAAGCGCCGGGCAGGGCCTGCGGCAGGTCGGCGATACCGGCGGCGATCCGCACCGGGCGCGCCCGCAGCGCCAGCGCCACCGGCACCGCGGCGGCCGCCAGCACCAGCGCCGCCCCGCCCGACAGCAGCAGCGAAACCCCGACCGCGCGGGCGGTCTGTGCCCCGGGCGCCAGGGCCGCGGCGAAATGCCGCAAGGTCAGGGTTTCGGGCGCGATGGCCATGCCCAGCGCCGGCACCAGCGCGGTCGCGGCCAGCGACAGCAGCGGCACGCCCAGCACGGCCACCAGCCAGCCACCGGCCAACAGCGACACCAGCCAGCCGTGCCGGAGCGGCAGTGGGGTGAAGGGGCGCCCCTCGGGCAGCGGCGCCGATCGCGCGGCGACGACCTGGGCCAGCAAGCCCGGCAACGCCAGCACCGCCAGCAGCACCGCCAGGGCGGCCGCCTGCGCCAGGGCCTGGGTGCCGCCCGCCCCCAGCCTTTGCCACAGCAACACCGGCAGCACCGGCCAGCGGGCCGGGATGCCCAGCACCGCCGCCACGCCGAAATTGCCCAGTGCGGCCAGCCAGGCCAGCCCGGCCCCTGCCAGCACCCCGGGCCAGACCAGCGGCCAGACCACCCGCCACAGCGCCTGGCCCGGCGTGCAGCCGAGCGACCGCGCCGCCTGCACCGCCTCCATCGGTACCCGCCGCACCACGGCGGCGATGCCCAGGAACACCAGCGGCGCCCCCTGCACCCCCAGCACCAGCATCATTCCCGCGGGCCCATAGGCCAGGTTCGGCGAACCCATGGGCGGCGCCAGGCCCAAGGCGAGCAACAAGGGTGAGGCCGGACCGCCGACCTGGGCGACGGCCAGCGCCATGACCTGCGGCGGCACCAGCAGCGGCAGGATGGCGCAGAACAGCAGCAACGCGCGGCCCGGGATGGCCCGCAGCAGCAGCCCCGCCGCCAGCGCCACGCCCAGCGTCGTGGACAAGGCCGTGGCCCCGGCCGCCAGGACCAGGCTGCGCCAGGTGGCGCGCGCCACGGCGGGGTCGGTGGCCAGGGCGGCCATCGCTGGGGTGCCCAGCACCTCGGCCAGCAGCCGCGCCAGCGGGATGGCCGCCAGCAGCAGCAGCCAGGCCAGGGCGAAACCGACCGCGCCGCGTGGGGCGGCGGCGGTCATGACGGTTTACTGGCCGACGAGAGCGCCAAACCGGCGCAGCGTCGCCTCGCTCTCGGCCTGGGCGCGCGCGGCATCGAGCGGCAGGATGCGGATCGAGGCCGGGTCGGGGAAGCCCGACGGCGGCGCCACGGCCGGATCGGCCGGCAGGAAGCCCTGGCGGGACGCCAGTTCCTGCCCCTCACGCGATAGAAGGAATTCGATGAAGGCCACCGCCGCCGGCACGTTGCGCGCGGTGGACAGGATCGCCGCCGGTTCGGTGATGGCGGAGACGCCATCCTCGGGGAAGATGAAGCGCACCGGGGCGCCGCGGGCGGCCTCGCGGATCGGCAGGTAGTCGATGATGATGCCGAAGGGGCGTTCGCCGGCCGCGACCGCCTGCATTACCGCGCCATTGCCGCCGCGCGGCTGCAACCCGGCCTGGGCCAGGCTGGTGAGGTAAGGCCAGCCGAGGGTCGGCGCCTGCGCCGTCGCCAGCACATGGATCGCCGCCGCGCCGGAGACGGCGGGGGAGGGCATCGCCGTCATGTTGCGCGCCCGCGGGTCCAGCAGGTCGGCCCAGACGCGCGGCACGAAGGGTGCGCGGGCATGGGCGACGATGCCGGTGGTGATCAGCTTGGTACCGAAGTAGGCGCTCTGCGGGTCGTGCCGGTCGGCGGGCGTGGCACCGCGATCGACGTCGGGCGAGGCGCGCAGGCGGCCCTCGGCCTTCAGCCCTTCGAAGGTCAGCGCGTCGGCCAGCAGCAGCACGTCCGGGCGCGGCGCGCCGGCGGCGATTTCGGCGCGCAGGCGCGGCAGGATCTGGTTGGTGCCCCCGCGCAGCCAATCGACCTGTACGGCCGGGTGGCGGCGGCGAAACGCCTCGACCGTCTGGGCGGCGTCGGGTTCCAACTGCGACGTGTAGAGCACCAGCGTGCCGCTGACGGCGGGGGCTTGCGCCCAAGTGGCCGTAACGAGGGCGGGCGTGGCAAGGCCCGCGGCGGCGGCGGTAAGCGCGGTGCGGCGGGTGATCAGGCGGCGCGGCGTCATGCGGTTCGTATCCAAAGGCCAAGCCCCGCTATTACCCCCGGCCGCGCGCGCCTGGCAGGGGGCGCGCGTGACGTTTCGGTGACCTCACGGCAGGCTCATGAAGGAGGATGACGCGCTGGCCCGTTCGATCAGCGCCCGCATCGCCGGATTGTCTTCGCCATTCGGTTCGATCAGCGCGTTGATCGGGCAGAAGTACTCGTGCGGATGCGGCATCGCATTGGCGGCGAAGCCCCGATAATGGCGCGGCGTCAGGCCATAGAGCACCCGGATGTCGCGCACCGGCAGACTGACGTGGCGCGTCGGTTCCGTGCGGAACAGGCCAAGCAGGCGCCAGCGCGGCACCTCCTCCCCCGGGTGGACCGGCGCCAGCAGCCAGGGCAGCGGGCAGACCGCCAGCAGGGAGGAGGTGTTGGGCGCGAAGCGGGAGCGCTTGTCGAGCAGGTTGGTCATCGAGGAACAGGCCTCGACGCAGAGGATGTCGCAGTAGGGTTCCTGCGGGTCCGGCCCGAAATGCAGCCAGAGCCCGTCGGGCAGGGTCCGCATGTGGGTGCCGCCCGGATATTTCAGGAACGGTTGCAGCACCGGCGACGCATCCGGGCGTCCGCGCATCCAGGTACCGGGCTGCTTGGCGCTGGGCACGGAGCCGGGTGGTCGCTGGGGCCATTGCCCCAGGCGCTTTCGCACCTGGTGGTCCAGCGACGGTTCGGTGGCAGGCCTACTCAGCAATTCGCCTTGAACGCGCATGCACTGCATCCCATACAACCAGTGGGATGAACAAAGCATGCTCACGAAAATGTTATCAAGAGCCAAGTGCGCTGAAACCGAAAGATTCTTTTGATTTTTTCCCCCCCCGACCAGCCGGACGGCACCTTGTCAAACCGGGTTTCAACGCGACGGGACAATTCTACTGCTCTGGTGTCTTGGTAAGTCAACCGTTTGATCGACGAAACTCGCGCGCCAAGTGAAGTTGCGCCTTGGCAATGCTGTCGCGGCCGCCTGTGGCCCGATCATCGCAAAACTTGGTGACGATTCAGGGGCGCCTGTGCCGGGCGGGGGCATGCGCGCCCCCAACCGATCACGGCCGCATTTCGAGCGGCGCGTAATCCCGCTGCACCGACCCGGTATAGACCTGTCGCGGCCGGCCGATGCGCTGCGCCGGGTCCTCGATCATTTCCTTCCACTGGCTGACCCAGCCGACCGTCCGCGCCACGGCGAACAGCACGGTGAACATCTCGGTCGGGATGCCCATCGCCTTGAGGATGATGCCGGAATAGAAATCGACGTTCGGATACAGCTTGCGGCTGACGAAGTAGTCGTCCGACAGGGCGATCCGCTCCATCTCCATCGCCATCGCCAGGGTTTTGTCGTTCTCGATGCCGAGTTCGGCCAGGACCGCGTGGCAGGTTTCCTTCATGATCTTGGCGCGCGGGTCGAAGTTCTTGTAGACCCGGTGGCCGAAGCCCATGAGCTTGGTGTGGCTGCCCTTGTCCTTCACCTGGGCGATGAATTCGGGGATGTTCTCCGGGCTGCCGATCTCGGCCAGCATCTTCAGCACCGCCTCATTCGCCCCACCATGCGCGGGGCCCCAAAGGGCCGCGATGCCGCCGGCGATGGCGGCATAGGGGTTGGCGCCGGTCGAACCGATCAGCCGCACCGTGCTGGTGCTCGCGTTCTGCTCGTGGTCGGCGTGCAGGATCATGATCAGATCCATCGCCTTGGCCAGCACCGGGCTGGAGCGATACGGCTCGGTCGGCACCGCGTTCAGCATGTACAGGAAGTTTTCCGCATACCCGAGGTCATTGCGCGGATACATGAAGGGCTGGCCAACCCGGTACTTGTAGGCCCAGGCGGCGATCGTCGGCACCTTGGCGATCAGGCGAAAAGCCGCGATTTCCCGCTGCCGGGGGTCCGAGGTGTCGAGGTTGTCGTGGTAGAAGGCCGACAGCGCGCCGACCACGCCGCACATCACCGCCATCGGATGGGCGTCGCGCCGGAACCCCTCGAAGAAGCGGCGCAGTTGCTCGTGCAGCATGGTGTGATGGGTGACGCCATAATGGAACTCGGCCATCTCGGCCTTGTTCGGCAATTCGCCGTGCAGCAGCAGGTAGGCGACTTCCAGGAAATCACTTTTGTCGGCCAGTTGCTCGATGGGATAGCCGCGATAGAGCAGCACGCCCTCGTCACCGTCGATGTAGGTGATGCTGCTTTCCGTCGCGGCGGTGCCGCCATAGCCGATGTCGTAGGTGAAGACCCCGAGTTCCGAATAAAGCTTGCGTATATCCGCGACCTCCGGCCCGATGGTGCCGCCCAGCAGCGGCAGGGTGACCGAACGGTTGGTGCCGTCATGGGTGACGGTCAGCGAGCCTTTGGGCGTTGTGGACATCGGGTTTCCTATCCATCGGGCGGGGGGGGGTCCGGCCTCGCCGCTTGTTGCGATGCAATACTTCGCTCCGAAGGCGGCTGCTGTCCATCAGGGCATGCGCATTGACAGGATACGCGGCGGCAAACCCCCGCGTCCCGGCGCCCCCTTGTCGGCCCCTCTCAGCGCCGCTGGCGCCAGCCGTCCGGCCCGGCAAAACCCGGTGCCCACAGACCACGACCATCCCGCCGCGCCGCGGCCTCGGCCGCCCCCAGCACCGAGGCACCGCCGGCCTCGGCCAGGGCAAAGCCCGCCGTGACCAGGCCCGCGTTCAATTCAACCCCGCCCGCGGCGCAAACGCCCAGCGCGCGACCGAAACCATCCCGACCGCGCACCCGGCAGGTCACGTCGCGGTCAGCCAGCAACCGGGCCAGGACCTCGGCCGCCGCCACCCCGCAATCGAAGCCCCGGCCGGTCGCATCGGTGCAGCGCAGCCCCCGCTCCGGCGCCTCAAGCCCCATCAGCCGTACGGTGCGGTCGCGCAGGCGCAGGGTATCGCCATCGACCACGCGCACATCGGCCGCATCCGCCGCCCAGTCCTGTTCGCGCGGCGCACTGCCCATCAGCGCCGATGGCAGCCCCAGCCCAACCAGGGTGGCGACGAGCACGCCGGCGAACAACAGGCTCGCCACGCCACGCCAGCGGCGGGGCGAATAGGCAGGGCGGAAGAGGCGACGTCGCTGCAGCACGGATTGTCCCTACCAGAGCACGGGATCGTGAGTCCATGCCCGGGTGACATGATGTTTCAGTGTGAAATTATTTTGCAATCTATTGTTCTGGAAGCGTTTTCCAGTAAATCGGCGCTTCGCGGGCCTCTTCCCAGGCTGCAATTGCCCCTTCGCGTGCCCCGGCCGCCCGCGCCAGTGCATAGCCTTCGAGCAGACCGATCGCCCAGGGTGATACGGCCCGTCGTGCGCCCGGCCCGCCGGCCGCCAGCCGCATCGCCAGGTCCCGCGCCACCGCCGCGTCATTGGCCAGGCCCAGCGCCTCCTGCAAGGCCGCAAGCCGGCGGGCGAAACGCCGGGTCGCCCGCTCCGGCCACAAGGGCGCCAGAAGTTCGGCGGCGTAGCGCACCCGCTTGGCATCCAGCCGCAGCGCATGCAGTTCGGGCATCGACAGGGTTTCGATGTCACGCGCCGCGCGCTTCAACCCGCGCCAGCGCTTGGCCAGCACCGCGGCCGCGAAGGGCGGCAGCGGGTCATCGAGCACGGCCTGGTCGGCGACCTCGGCCCGCCAGGCAGACAGCCGCGCCGCTGCGACCAGGTCGAGGCCCAGATGCCGCCAACCCGGCCCGTCCAGGATCGCGCGCAGCGCCATATAGGCGGCATCGCGTTCCGCCCCGGCCCGTCGCAGCAGCGTGATGACCCGCTTGTCGGTGCCGGCGGCATCGGCCAGCCCGGCCCCGATCCCCCCCACGAACACGTCCCAGTCGCGCGCCGGCCCCAGCCTGCCCGCGACATCGCGCAGCCCTTGGTCCAGCCCGCGCAGCGCCGGCCCGTCGGCGACGCGGCGGAACACCCGCAGCAGCGACCGCAGGCGGCGCGCGGCGACCCGCATCTGGTGCACGCCCTCGGGCGTCGTGCCGGCATGGGCGCGGGGGGCCTGGATCAGCAGCACATCGGTCAGGTGGCCGATCGCCGCAGCCAGGGCTTCGGCCAGCGTGGCATCGGGGGCAGGGGCCGGCGATCCGCGGCGGCGGTCCCGCGGGGCGCTGTTGTGCGCCAGGGCGCGCGCCGCCTCGGCCAGCGATACGGTCGTGGGCAGCAGCGGCAGGTCCTCGGCCAGCACATGCGCCAGGGCCAGCACCGCGTCGGGCGGCCCCTCCAGCAGCAGGCGCGCGGCTTCTGATTCCGCCGCGACACTGCGCAGCCGGCCAAGGCGCAGCGTCGCCACGACATCGCCCGGCAGCCGCCAGACCGTGCGCTTCCCGTCGAAGGCGGCGATCGGCACCAGCGGTTCGGGAGGCGCCTCGATGTCCGACGGGCGCGGCGGCGCGCCCGGTTCGGCGTCGCGGTCCATGCCGTGATAGATGCGACGCTCGCCGCGGGTGGGCGCTTCCAGGGCCAGCCCTTCGGCCGCGAGGTCGCCCTCGGCGGTGTCCAGCCAGATCAGCGTCTCGGCCGTCGTGCGCGCCCGCCCGGTGCGCCCGGCAAAGGCCACGTGGCGCGCCAGCCGCGCCGCGTGCGACGTCGGCAGGGTCAGGTCCAGGGCAAAGACCAGCGCGGCCGGCGCGGCCGGCACCGCGGTCGCGGGCGTATCCTCGGGCAGGTCGAGAGCGAGCGGCGTCGTATCGGCGCGGTCGGACATCATGCGGCCATCTCCGGCAGGTCGGCGGGCACGAGGAAGCGGATCAGCCGCCCCGATCCCGCCTCGATCCGGGCCCAGGGCAAAGCGAGCGCGAACTCGGCCAACGCGCCGGTCGGGTAGCCCTCGGCCAGCCGCAGCGCATCGCCGCCCGCCGCCATCGATGCGGTGCCGGCCAGGGCCAGCGCCAGGTCGTGCAGCCCCGGATTATGCGCGATCAGCAGCACGCTGCGGGCGGTGTCGGGCAGCCGGCGCAGCGTATCCATCAGGCTGGTCCAGGGTGCGAGGTAGACATCATCCATCGGCACCACCACCGGCGGGCCGTCGAGCGGCGCCAGCGCCTCCAGCGTCTGCAAGGTGCGGCGGGCCGAGGAGACGATGACGACATCGGGTGCGAGGCCCAGGTCGCGCATCGCCGCCGCCATCGCCGCCGCCGCCCGACGGCCGCGCGCGTTGAGCGGGCGGGCGTGGTCCGACAGGCGTGGATCATCCCAGGATGACTTGGCGTGGCGAAGCAGCAGCAACTGGCGCATCCGAAAACCATCGCACATCCGCCGGATGCTGTCGCGGGGGTGGGGTTACGCTCCCCCCCGCCCGGCCCACATTCTACCGACACGAAGGGTGGGGATGGATGCATGGCGGGCAGGATCGCGGTGATCGGGGCCACGGGCGGAATCGGCGAGGCGCTGGCGCGCCGGCTGGTCGCGCGCGGCGAGCAGGTCTTCCTGATCGGGCGGGACGCGACCCGGCTGGGCGCGCTGGCCGAGGCCCTGGGTGCGCCCTCTGCCGTGGCCGATGCGCTGGACGGCGCCGCCCTGCGCGCGGCCATCGCCGCGGCCGGCTCCCCCCTGGGGGGGCTGGCCTATTGCGTCGGCTCGATCGTGCTCAAGCCGCTCAAGCGCATGACCGAGGCGGATATGCTCGATGCCTTCCGGCTGAACACGCTGGGCGCGATGCTGGCGGTGCAGGCGGCGGCGGATGCGCTGACTGCGGGGCAGGGCGCGGTGGTGCTGTTCAGCAGCGTCGCCGCCCGCGCGGGCTTCCCGGGCCACGCCGCCATCGCCGCCGCCAAGGCGGGGGTCGAGGGGCTGGTCGTGGCGCTCGGCGCCGAACTCGCCCCCGCGGTGCGTATCAACGCCATCGCCCCCAGCCTGACCCGCACCCGCATCGCCGCCCCCCTGACCGGCAATGCCGCGATGGCCGAGGCGATCGCCAAGCAACACCCGATCCCCCGCCTGGGTGAGGCCGAGGACGCCGCCGCCCTGGCTGATTTCCTGCTGTCGCCGGCGGCCGGCTGGATCACCGGCCAGGTGATGGCGGTCGATGGCGGGCGGTCCAGCCTGCGCGGCAAAGGATGACGGCGCAGGCGCCGCGGGCGTAGACAGGCCCGCATGACGTCGCACCTGCCCCGCCGAACCGCGCTGCTCCTGCCACTCGGGCTGGCGCCGCCCGCCGCCGCCGCCCCCACCGATGCCCGCTTCAAGGTGATGCGGGAGGGGCGGGAGGTCGGCTTCCACCGGGTCGGCGTGACCCAGTCCGGCAACACCTTGCGGGCGGTGGCGGAGATCGAGATCATCGTCCGCCTGCTGTCCTTCACCGTGTTCCGCTTCCGCGTGGATGCCGAGGAAATCTGGCGCGACGGGCGCCTGGTCTCGGCCGACTCACGATCCGAAAAGCAGGGCCGGGCCAGTGTGATCTCGGTGCGCGCCGAGGCGGCAGGGCTGGTGTTCCAGGGCACCAACGGGGCGGGCCGCCTGCCGGCCGATGCGGCACCGTTGACCTGGTGGCGCGAAGCCTCGATGCTCCGCCCGCTGTTCGACCCCGCGACCGGGGTGCTGGTCACCGAACCCGCGCGCCGCGTCGCGGTGGGGGCGGGACTGCGCTGGTCGGTCAGCGCCGATCCGGGGGGGGAGGCGACCTACGCCGCGCCGGATGGCGCCTGGATCGGGTTTTCCACGCAAGGCGAGGATGGCAGCATCGTCACCTACCAACCCGCATGACCGGCGGCACCCTGCGCGTCGTCCTCGGCGACCAGCTTTCGCCGGAGATCGCGGCGCTCGATGGCCTCGACCCCGCGCGCGACACCGTGCTGCTGATGGAGGTCATGGGCGAATGCACCCATGTCCCGCACCACCCACAGAAAATCGTGCTGATCCTGTCGGCGATGCGGCATTTTTCGGCGGCCCTGGCCGCGCGCGGCCTGCGCGTCGATCACATCCGGCTGGACGACCCCGCCAATACCGGCAGCTTCGCGGCCGAGGTGTTGCGCGCAACGCAACGCCACCGGCCCTCTGCCATCGTGGTGACCGAACCCGGCGAATGGCGCGTCGCGCAGGATATCGCGGGCTGGGAGGCAGCCTGCGGCGTGCCGGTCGCGGTGCGCGAGGATACCCGCTTCCTCTGCACCCATGCCCGCTTCGCCGCCTGGGCCGCGGCGCGCACATCGCTGCGCATGGAGTTCTTCTATCGGGAGATGCGCCGCGACCATGGCCTGCTGCTGGACGCCGATGGGGCGCCGGCGGGTGGCGCCTGGAACTTTGACGCCGACAACCGCAAGCCCCTGCCGAAAGGCGTGGTGCCGCCCGCGCCGCCGGCCTTTCCGCCCGATGCGATCACGCGCGAGGTCATCGCCCTGGTCGCCGCCCGCTTCCCCGATCACTTCGGCACGCTCGACGGGTTCAACTGGCCGGTGACGGCGGCGGCGGCGAAGGTCGCGCTGGCCGCCTTCATACGCGACCGGCTGCCGCTGTATGGCGATTACCAGGATGCGATGGCGAAGGGACAGCCGACGCTGTTCCATGCCCTGATCAGCACCAGCCTCAATTGCGGGCTGCTCGACCCGCTGGACGCCTGCCGTGCCGCCGAGGCTGCGTTCCGCGCGGGCGAGGCACCGCTGAACGCGGTCGAGGGATTTGTCCGGCAGATCCTCGGCTGGCGGGAATATGTGCGTGGCGTCTATTGGCTGAAGATGCCGGGTTACCGGCAGACCAACGCGCTGGCGGCCGGGCGCGCGCTGCCGGATTTCTATTGGGGTGCGCCGACCACGATGGCCTGCATGGCGGCGGCGGTGGGGCAGACGCGGGACCTCGCCTACGCCCATCACATCCAGCGCCTGATGGTCACCGGCAATTTCGCGCTGCTGGCCGGCATCGCGCCGGCGGCGATCAACGACTGGTATCTGGCGGTCTATGCCGATGCCTATGAATGGGTGGAACTGCCGAATACCCATGGCATGGCAATCCATGCCGATGGCGGGGTGATGGCGTCAAAACCCTATGCGGCTTCGGGCGCTTACATCAACCGCATGTCCGATTACTGCGGCGGCTGCGCGCATGACGTGAAGGATGCGGTGGGTGACCGGGCCTGCCCCTTCAATTTTTTGTATTGGGACTTCATCGCCCGACATGCGGAACGCTTTGCCGGCAATCCGCGCATGGCGATGCCGGTGCGCGGGCTGGCGAAGATGGCACCCGCGAAGGTCAAGGCGATGCGGGACCGGGCGCGGGCCTTTCTCGATGCGGTCGCACCGCTGGCCCAGGGCGTGTTGCGATCAGATGGAATCATATGATCGCAATTTTTGCCCTGGACGCGCCGAAGGCGGTCCTCGACCTCCTCCACCGGGGCACGGTCCGCGTGCCGATGCTGATCGAGGCGCAGGCGGCCATCGAGCGGGCCATCCTGCAGGGCGCGGAACGCACCACGCGGTTTTTCAGCGCCCGTTAG
>JBBRWI010000065.1:0-16930 GCA_038249305.1 Acetobacterales bacterium | reverse complement strand
GTCGGCGTGCAGGGGGTGGGGCAGGGTGCGAGGGCACTGGCGCTGGCCGAGGCCTATGCCGCCGGGCGGGAACAGGGCGGCCGGAGCATCGCAACCT
Organism: Acetobacterales bacterium; assembly: GCA_038249305.1. GTDB lineage: Bacteria > Pseudomonadota > Alphaproteobacteria > Acetobacterales > Acetobacteraceae > Humitalea. The sequence goes on along the minus strand of JBBRWI010000065.1, from coordinate 16,833 downwards.
TTCCCGATGTCGCCCGCATGCTGGCCGAAATGCGCAGCGTGACCCTGGCCGGGCGGCTCCTGGCGCTGGAGGCCGCAACTTGTCTCGACCGCGCGGCCCTGCTGGGCGATGCCGACGCCGACGCCCGCCTCGCCCTGCTGACGCCCATCGTCAAGGCCTGGTGCACCGACCGGGGCGTCGCCAATGCCAACCTTGGCGTGCAGGTGCATGGCGGCATGGGCTTCTGCGAGGATGCGGGTGCCGCCCAGGTGCTGCGCGATTCCCGAATCGCCCCGATCTACGAGGGCACCAACGGTATCCAGGCGCTCGACCTCGTGGCGCGGAAACTGCCGCGCGACGGCGGGGCCTTGCTGCGAACCCTGTTGGCAGAAGCCGTGGCGGCCGACTCCGGACTCGGTGACGCTGCCGCCGCGGTTGAACAGGCGATACCGGACATGCTGGGCGCGGTTGGGCCGGGTGGCGCCGCGCCCTTCCTCGATGCATGCGGCTGGGTGCTGGGCGGGGCGATGGTCGCGCGGGCGGCGGCCGCCGATCCGGCCCATGCCAATGCTCGCGATTTCTACATCCGGCGCCTGTTGCCACGCGCGATTGCCGCCGCCGCGGAGGCCCGCGCAGCATGACCGCGAAAAGGCACCCTTGCGTCCGGGGCGTGGCGGCGCAACTAAGGGCGCGATGAAAGCCCGTCCCAGCGCATGAACGCGCCCCTCTCCGCCCCGGCCCTGCAAAGCCCGCGCAACCATGTCGCCGTGATCGGTGCTGGCCCGGGGGGGCTTGCCGCGGCGATGCTGCTGGCCGCCCGTGGGGTGAAAGTCACCCTTTTCGAGAAAGACAGCGTGCCAGGCGGTCGGACGCGCACCCTGACAACGCCGGAGGGGTATCGCTTCGACCTGGGTCCGACCTTCTTCCTCTATCCGCGAATCCTGTCGGAGGTCTTCGCGGCCTGCGGCCGGCGGTTGGAGGAAGAGGTGGAATTGATCCAACTCGACCCGCTGTATCGCCTGGTGTTCGAGGGCGACGGCACGGTACTGGATGCGACCCCGGACATCGCCCGGATGGAAGCCGAGATCGCCAAGCTGTCGCCCGGCGATGCCGCCGGCTTCCGCACCTTCATGGCGGCCAACCGCGCCAAGCTGGAGGCTTTTCGCCCCTTGCTGGAACGGCCGTTCAACGGCCATTCCCAATGGCTGCAGGCCGACATGCTGAAGGCGCTGCACCTGATGAAGCCGCATCTTACGGTGGATGGCGACCTGAACCGCCATTTCCGCGACCCTCGGGTGCGGCTGGCCTTCAGTTTCCAGACTAAATACCTGGGCATGAGCCCGTTCCGCTGCCCCAGCCTGTTCACCATCCTGTCTTTCCTGGAATACGAACACGGCGTGTTCCATCCGGTTGGCGGCTGCGGCGCGGTGTCCTCGGCCATGGCGCGGGTCGCGACCGAGATGGGCGTCGATATTCGCTACGACACGCCGATCGACCGGGTCACCGTCAGCGGCCGCCGCGCAACCGGTGTCGAGGTCGGCGGCCGGTCGATCGCGATGGATGCCGTCGTGGTCAATGCCGACTTCGCCCATTCCATGCCGAAGCTGCTGCCCAACGGCGTCCGCAAGCACTGGAACGACAAGCGCATCGCCGATGCGCGATACTCCTGCTCCACCTTCATGCTCTATCTGGGCATCGAGGGATCGCTCGACCTCGCGCACCACACCGTGCTGCTGTCCGAGGACTACAAGGGCAACATCGCGCAGGTCGATGGCGGCATCATCCCGCAGGTGCCGTCGCTGTACGTCCAGAACGCCTGCGCGAGCGATAGCTCGATGGCACCGCCCGGGCATTCCACGCTGTACATGCTGGTGCCGGTGCCGAACCTGCGGAACGGCGCCGACTGGGCGTCGGAAACCGCGCGCTATCGCGAACTGGCGCTGGATCGGCTGGCCGCCCTGGGCCTGGGCGACCTGCGCCCGCGCATCCGCTACGAGAAGATCGTCACGCCGCAGGACTGGCAGGATGAGTATTCCGTCGGCTACGGCGCGACCTTCAACCTGACGCACGACCTGCGGCAGATGCTTTCCTTCCGCCCGCGGAACCGCTTTGCCGAGGTCGAGGGCGTGTATCTCGTCGGCGGCGGCACGCATCCGGGCAGCGGGCTGCCGGTGATCTACGAAGGCGCGCGCATCACCGCGAATTTGCTGATGGATGACCTCGGGGTCTCGGATGCGCCGCTGACAGCCAGCGTGGCGCGCTCGCTGGCCGCGGACTAAGGGAAGGATATTCCGATGGGTGCCAATGTCGTCGTCATCGGTGGCGGCCTCGCGGGGCTGGCCGCCGCCGTCGTCGCGCAAGCGCGCGGCCACCAGGTCACGCTGTTCGACAAGAATGAATGGCTGGGCGGCAAGGCTGCCGTGCTGAACCTGCCGAACCCCGCTGGCGCGGGCGGTTTCCGCTTCGACATGGGGCCGACCATCCTGACCGTGCCGCGCGTGCTGCGCCGGATCGTGGCCGAGGCCGGGCGCCGCCAGGAAGACGCCATCCCGCTGGTTCGCCTCGACCCGCAGTGGCGCTGCTTCTTCGAGGACGGCACCCGCGTCGATCTGATGGAGGGTGCCGAGGCTGGCGCCGCCGCCATGGAAGCCTTTGCCCCGGGCAAGGGCGTGGGCGAGGGCTACAAATCCTTCCAGAGCGTCGCCAAGCATCTGCACGGCGTGTCGGAAAAATTCTTCTTCTGGAAGTCGGTCGAGGGTGTGACCGACACCATCGACTGGAAGCAGAATCTGCAGCCGAACACGCTGAAGGATGTGCTGTCGCTGCGCATGGGCCAGACAGTCGCCAAGATCATCCGCGGCAAGGTGCCGGATGAACGGCTCGCCCAGATGCTGGACCATTTCTGCCAGTATGTCGGATCGAACCCCTATCTCGCGCCGGCGGTGCTGTGCTCGATCGGCGACATGCAATCGTCTGAGGGCGTCTGGTACCCGGTCGGTGGCACCCGCGCCGTGGCTGAGGGGTTGGAGAAACTGGCGCGCGAACTCGGCGCCGATCTGCGGCCCAGCACCGAAGTCACCGCGATGGAAATCGCCAATGGCGCGGTGAAGAGCGTCACCGCCGGCGGCGAACGCTTCGCCTGCGACGCCGTGATATCCAACATGGATGCGATCCGCACCTACACCGAACTCGTGGGTGGCGAACCGGCCAAGAAGTACAGCCGCGAAAAGCATGAACCCGCGTGCAGCGGTGTGGTGCTCTACCTCGGGCTGAACAAGCGCTACGACCACCTGGCGCACCACGACTTCGTCTTCTCCCGCGATGCGGAGGAGGAGTTCGACGCGATCTACAAGCATGGCGAACCGGCGCCCGACCCGACCGCTTATCTGGCGGCCCCCTCCGGCTCCGACCCGTCGGTGGCGCCCGAGGGCGGCGAGGCGCTGTATGTGCTGGTCCACACGCCCTATCTCCGCCCGCATCACGACTGGTCGAAGATGTTCCCGGCCTATCGCCAGAAAATCCTCGACAAGCTGAAGCGCACGGCCGGGATGGAGGACATCGAAAGCCGCATCGTCACCGAGCGGCATTTGACCCCGGTCGATATCCACAACCGCTACAAGGTTCTGGATGGCGCGATCTACGGGATTGCCAGCCACGGCTCCTTCATGGGCGCGTTCAAGCCGGGCAACCGGTCCAAGGCCGTGAAGGGCCTGTACCTTGCCGGCGGCGCGGCCCATCCGGGGCCGGGCATGCCGATGGTGATGATGTCGGGCTGGATCGCGGCGGACAGCCTGGATCGCGATCATGGCGGCGCCGGCATGGGTGAGGCCGCCGATCTGGCCGGCCGCCGCGCGCAGGACCTGCCGGCGATGGCGGCCGAATAATCCATGGATGGGGGCGCCCCGCTGCCACGGCCGGTGCCGGCGGGGTCGCATGATCCCGTGGCGTTGCGTTCCGATGCCTGGTTCCGTTTCTTCTGCTTCATGTTCGCCCACCGAGCAGCGACCAGCATGCGGGCGATGCGCGTCGCATCCTGGGGCATGCCCCGGGTGGAACCGGGCACGGCCCTGGTCGTCTTCGCCAACCATCCGTCCTGGTGGGACGGGGTGATGTTCCCGCTGCTGGCCAAGCGGCTGTTCCATCCACGACCGATCTTCGTGCCGATGGAGGCCGAGGCCTTCGCAAAGTATGGCTTCATGAAGCGCTTTGGCGCGTTTCCGGTTGAGCAGGGTTCCGCCCGCGGCGCGGTCGGGTTCCTGCGCACGGCGGAGAAAATTCTCGCCGATCCGCACCACATGCTGTGGATGAACGCGCCCGGCCGCTTCATCGACCCCCGCGTCCGGCCGCAGGTCATCAGCCCCGGCCTTGTGCGCCTGCCCGAAATCGCCGAATCCGCGACCTTCGTGCCGCTGGCGCTGGAGTATCCGTTCTGGGCCGAACCCAAGGCGGAAATGCTCGCAGCCTTTGGCGACCCGATCCCGGGCGGCGTGCTGCGCGCCATGGCGCGCGACGAACGCGCCGCTGCCATGGGTGCTGCCTTGCACGCCACGATGGACCGCCTGGCGGACGACGCGCAGGCGCGCGACCCCGAACGCTTCGTCACGCTCCAAAAGGGGCGGGAGGGGATGGGCGGCATTTATGATCTGTGGCGGCGCACGAAGGCGCTGCTCGGCGGCCGCGGCTTCGACCCGCGCCATGACACGGGGGTGCGATGATCGATTGGCTGCCATTTGCTTGGGAACTCGCGCTGATCCCGGCCGCTTTCGGGGCGATAAACCTGGCCCTGTTGCGCACCCCCCGGGGCCGGCCCAGCGCCGGGACGCTGGTGTCCGTGCTGATCCCGGCGCGGGATGAGGCGGCGAACATCGCGGCCTGCGTCAACGCCGCCCTGGCCAGCCGCGATGTCGCCGTCGAGGTGCTGGTGATGGACGACGGCAGCACCGATGCGACCGCCGAGATCGTGCGCGCCCTGGCCGCCGCCGACCCGCGCGTGCGGCTTCTGGCGGCACCCCCGCTGCCACCCGGCTGGACCGGCAAGGTGCATGCCTGCGCCCGCCTGGCCGAGGCCGCGACCGGCACGCACCTGCTGTTCATCGATGCCGATGTGCGCCTGGCACCCGAGGCCGCGGCCGTCCTCGCAGCGCATGCCATCGCCCATGACCTGGCTTTGGTGACCGGCGTGCCGCGCCAGACGATCGGCACGCTGGGCGAAGCGGTGACCGTGCCGCTGATCAACTATCTGCTGGTCGGCTACCTGCCGGGCGGCGGCCGCGCCTTCACCCGCCACCCCGCCCTGGCCGCCGCCTGCGGCCAGTTGGTGCTGTTGGATCGCGCGGCCTATGAGGCCGCCGGCGGCCACGCGGCGGTGCGCGGTTCCCTGCACGATGGTCTGGCTTTGGCCCGGCGCATGCGCACGCAGGGCTTGCGGACGGAGGTCGTGCGCGCAGCGCCGCTCGCCGCGTGCCGCATGTATGTCGGCTTTCGCCAGTCCTGGAACGGCTTCCTGAAGAATGCCCGGGAAGGCATGGCGACGCCGATCGGCCTGCCGATCTGGACCGCCGTATTGGCGGGCGGGCATCTGTGGCCTTGGTTCCTGCTGCCTGAACCGCAGGCCATCGCCGCCCTGGCCCTGACCTTTGCCACGCGCGGCGCCATCACGCTCTGGGCGCGGGAACCCTGGTGGACGGTGCCGCTGCATCCGCTCTGCGTCGCCGCGGCGCTGGCGATCCAATGGACCGCGCTGGTGCGCAGCGCGCTGGGCCTGTCCGCCGGCTGGAAAGGGCGCGCCTACCCGGCCAACGGGGCGGCGTGAGCGGGGTCGCCGCCGGGCCACCGACGCGTGGCCCGGAGAGCGAGAATTTCCCGGTCGCGTCATGGCTGATCGCGCCGGCGCTGCGGCCCAGGATCCTTGCCTTCTACCGCTTCGTCCGCACCGCCGACGACATTGCCGACGATGCCGCCTTGCCGCCCGCTGAAAAGCTGCGGCGACTGGATGCGATGGCGGCGGCACTCGACGACCCCCGGACCAGCCTGCCCGAGGCTGCCCCACTGCACGCCACCGGCGCCGGCACCGGCGAAGCTCGCGCCATGCTTGGCGCCTTCCGCCAAGATGCGGTGCAGGCACGCTACGCCGACTGGGCCGGGCTGGAGGATTACTGCGCCCGCTCGGCCGTGCCGGTCGGGCGGATGCTGCTGCGCCTGCACGGTGAGCCGCCGGGCGCCGATGTCGATGCTCTCTGCACCGCCTTGCAGGTGCTGAACCACCTCCAGGACCTCGGCCCCGACCGCGCCACGCTCGGCCGCATCTATCTGCCGGACTCCTGGATGGCCGAGGCCGGTGGCGAACACCGTTTCTTCACCGATGCCGCCGCGCGCCGCCCGGTGCTGGATGCAGCGCTGGACCGGGTCGAGGCGGCGCTTGAAACCGCCGCCGGCCTGCCGCGCCGCCTGGCCTCGCGCCGGCTCGCGCTGGAGACCGCCGTCACGCTCGGCTGCGCGCGGCGCCTGCTGGCGCGGCTGCGCGCGGCGGACCCGCTGGCCGGCCGGGTGGCGCTGAGCAAGCCCGACGCCCTGCTGGCGCTGGCCGCGGCCCCCTTCCCACCTGGCGATGCGGCGGTGGTGCGGGCGCGGGTGGCGCGGGCGGGATCGTCCTTCACCGCCGGCATGGCGGTGCTGCCCGCCGCGCGGCGCCGGGCGCTGCACGCCGTCTATGCCTTCTGCCGGGCGGTCGATGACATCGCCGATGGCGCGATGCCGCTGGCCGAACGCAGGCGTGCCCTGGCCGGCTGGCGCGGCAAACTGACCGCCCCCGACTGCGCGCTGTCGCGCGAACTGGCGGCGGCCCGCGTCGCCCACGACCTGCCGCTGGCGGAAGCCGAGGCGATGATCGCGGGCATGCAAACCGATGCCGAAGCCGCCGTCCGCATCGCCGACCAGCCGGGCCTCGACCTGTATTGTCGGCGGGTCGCTGGCAGCGTCGGCGCCATGGCGGTGCGGATCTTTGGCGCACCCGAGGCCGGGGATTTCGGCCTCGCCCTCGGCCGCACGCTGCAACTGGTGAACATCCTGCGCGACCTGGATGAGGATGCGGCGCGCGACCGGCTCTACCTGCCGCTGTCGCTGCTGCCCGGCGCCGATCCTCATGCGAAGGCGACCGCGCTGATCGCGCTGCCGTCGGTGCCGCGGGCAGCGGCCGCGCTGGCGCGCCAAGCCGAGGCCGGGTTTGCCGATGCCGACACCGCGCTGCGCGCGATGGGCACGCCCGCTGCCCTGCTGCCGGCGCGGATCATGATGTGGGGATACCGACGCCTGCTCGCGCGGCTGATTGCCCGCGGCTTCGCAACGCCCCGCCTGCGCCCCAGCCTGACCGTCGCCGAGAAGGCGCGCATGGCGGCCTGGGCGTACGGCTGGCCCATGGCCCGGACGGCATGACCGTGCATGTGGTCGGTGCCGGGGTCGCGGGTCTCGCCGGCGCACTGGCCCTGGCCACATCCGGCCGCGCGGTCCGGCTGTGGGAGGCGACCGCCCTGGCCGGTGGCCGCTGCCGCGCCCTGGCCGACGGCAGCGACAACGGCACCCATGCGCTGATCGGCGGCAACCGCGCTGCACTGGCTTTCCTCGGCGCCATCGGGGCGCGCGATGCCTGGGTGGAACCGGAGCCGGATGGCCTGCCGGTGCTGGACCTGGCCGATGGTTCGGCGCGCCGGATCGCGCTGTCGGGCTTCGGCTGGTGGCGCGCCGCGCGCCGGCCGGCCGGGCTTGGCCTGTCCGCTGCCGGTGCGCTGTTGCGGCTGCTGCTGCCGGGGCCGGATCGGCCGGTGGCTGCAGCCTTCGCCGGCCATCCCGCGCTGCTGCGCGGCTTCGTCGAACCCCTGACCATCGCCGCGCTCAACACCCCCGCCGCCGAGGCCTCCACCCGCCTGCTCGGCACGGTGCTGCGCGGTGCCGCGACACCCGCCACCGCGCGGCTGTTCGTGGCGGCCGAGGGCCTTGGGCCGGGGCTCATCACGCCGGCCCTCGCGGCGCTCGCGGCGCGCGGCGTCGCCGTGACGTTCGGCGCGCGGCTGCGCGGGATCGAGACCGCCAGGGACCGCGCCATTGCGCTGGTCTTCGCCGAGGAGCGCATCGCCCTCGGCCCCGACGACGCCGTGCTGCTCGCCCTGCCGCCATGGGAAGCCCAGCGCCTGCTGCCCGACCTGCCCGGCCCGCAAAGCCACGCCCCGATCCTGAACCTGCATTTCGGCCATGGCGTCCCGGGGCCGGTGCGCTTCCTGGGCCTGGTCGGCGGCTTGTGCCAATGGGTGCTGGTCCGACCGCAGGGGATCGCCGTGACCGTCAGTGCCGCCGATGCCGAGAGCGACGAGGCGCTGGAGACCCTTGCCCCCCGCGCCTGGGGCGAAATCCTGCGCGCCGTCGCGGCCTTCGGCATCGCGGGCGAATGGCCGATCAAGCCGCCCGCCTGCCGCGCCGTGAAGGAACGCCGCGCGACGCCGCGCCACCGCCCCGGCCCCCGCGCCCTGCCGCTGCGCCGGCCGCTGGCCAACCTGGCCCTGGCCGGCGACTGGACCGACCCCGACCTGCCCGCGACGATCGAGGCCGCGGTCCGCAGCGGCCAGGCGGCGGCCCGCGTTCTGTGACGGCGGCCGAAGCCCTGGCCGCCCTGCGCGCCATTCCCGGCCGCCCCAGCCTGGCCCAGCGCCGCGCCGCGCTGCGCGGGTTGGAGTCGGTGCTGCTGCGCCGTGCCGATGACATCGCCACCGCGGCGGCAGCCGATTTTGGTGGCCGCGACCGGGCGGAAACCCTGCTGGGCGACGTGCTGACCGTGGTCGATGGCGCCCGCTACGCGCGGCGCTGGCTGGGCTGGTGGGCCCGCCCGCGCGGCGCCAGCGTGCCCTATCCCTTCTGGCCGGCCCGCGCCTGGGTCGAGCCGGTGCCGAAGGGCGTGGTCGGCGTGATGGGGCCATGGAACTACCCATTGCAGCTTTGCCTGTGGCCGGCGGTGGATGCGCTGGCGGCCGGCAACCGGGTCGTCATCAAGCCCTCGGAACACACGCCCCGCGTGGCTTTGCTGCTTTCGGACATATTGGCCGAGGCCCCCGGGCCCGACTTCTGCCGGACCGTCCTCGGCGGCCCCGAGGTCGCCGCCGATTTCGCCGCCCAGCCCTGGGACCACCTGGTTTTCACCGGCGGCACCGCGATCGGGCGCCGGGTGATGGCGGCGGCTTCGGACAGATTGACCCCGCTGACCCTGGAACTCGGCGGGCAATGCCCCGCCATCGTCCTGCCCGGCGCCGATCTGGCCCGCGCGGCGCATGCCATCCTGGCCGGCAAGGTGCTGAATGCCGGCCAGACCTGCGTCGCGCCCGACACCGTGCTGCTGGTCGGCCATCGGGCCGAAGCCTTCGCGGCCGCCTGCCGGGCCGCCGGCCCGACCACGGCGACCACGGCCCTGCTCGGCCAGGGGGCAGCCCGCACCGGAGCCTTGCTCGACGGCGCCGCAGCCGATCCGCTGGCGCCCGCAAGCCCCGGCACCCAGCCGATCATCCTGGCGCGCTGGCCGGCTGGGCATCCCGCGACCATGACCGAGAAGTTCGGCCCGGTGCTGGGGGTCGAGGTGCTGGCCGATCTGCCCGCCGCGCTGGCCTGGCTGCACGCCCGGCCGGTGCCGCTATCCATCGCCCTGTTCGGCCCGACCCGCGCCGAGGAAGCCACCATCGCCGCCGGCACCCGCGCCGGGGCCATCACGGTCGGGCGCTGCGTGTACCATGTCGCCTGGCCGGCCTTGGGCTTCGGCGGGGCCGGGGGATCGGGGTTCGGGCGATACCACGGGCGGGCCGGATTCGACACTTTCAGCGATCTGCGCGCGCGGGTGCGGCATGGCCCATTTGCGCTGGCGCGCATGTTCGACGCGCCGCGCAGCGCCCGCGCCTTGTCGCTGCTGACGCGGTTGCTGCGTCCCTGAGTTGCGTCCGGGTGAAGGGCCTTGGTTGCGCGCGCGGCGCGGCGGACCTCACGCCATGGCGGCAAAAGCCGGCGCACCGCCGGCCAGCCCCGGTTCCGCCCGCAGCAGCGCGACACTCGCGTTGAAGAAGCCGCAGAACCGATCCGCGTGCCGGCCGGTGCCGATCGGGTATTGCCGCATCCGCCAGCGGTTAGCAGCCCCTTCTTCCAGATACACTCCGCCAGCGTTGTACGCGCAGGCGACGACCGGCGGATCGAGCCTGGTGCGCCCCGCCTGCGCCGCGAGGTAGGCCGCCCCCGCGGCGATGGACACCGCCGGGTCGCGCAGATCCGCCGCTGTCACCGGCGCCCGCAAGGCCTCGGCGGCGGTCGAGAGCAGGGTCTGCATGCAGCCGACCGAAACGCGATGCGGGGTCGCCTCGTAGGAGCGGAAGCCCGGCTCGTGCCGTTCCGCCCGGGCCGCCGCTACGGCATCGGCCGCATCGCCGGCGGATTCGGTGCACAGGCAGGCGACCAGCAATTCGATCGGCACGCCGGTGCGCGTCGCTTCGGCCCGCAGCGGGCCGGGGAACCAGTCGGCCAGCACGGCGCGGACACGACGGGCCTGGGCCGGGGTGACCGGCATGGCGGTATTTTCGATCTCCACCCCTTTCGGACAAATGCGCCAGCGCACCCCGCCGCCGAAGCGTGCATGGAACATCCGCAACGGAGCAAGATCGACCAGCAGGGCCGCGGGCGATGCCGCCGTGGCGATCCGGCGGGTGGCCAGGGCCAGGGCTTCGGGCGGCGATCCGGCGGGCAGCCACACCCTGGCCCAGGTCGCCGGGCCGACGATGCCATCTACCCGTAGCCCGACATCGGCCTGGAAGGCCGCGACGGCCTGGGCCGAGGCGGGGCCGAACAGCCCATCGACCACGCGCAGGGCTGCGGCAGCGCGGCCGCCCGACAGCAGCAGCCGGGTTTGCAGCGCGACCACATCGGCGCCGCGCTGCAACGGCTGGGACAGGCGCAAGGCACGGGACAGCGGCGGCGGGGTCATGGCGCGATGCCTCGGCAGGTGGCGGCCTGGATGGCGATCTGCCGCTCCAGCGCTGGGGTCGCGGTGCAGGCGGGGGCGGCGGCCAGTTCGGCGCAGCGCGGCGGGCCGGGCGGCCCCATCAGCGCGCGCGCCAGCCGGGCCGAGCGGGCATGGGTGCAGCCGATCGGGTCGTCCGGGTCGAGCGCCAGCAGCGCCAGCCCGGCGCCGAGCTGTGCATCGGGCGAAGCCTCCCCGGCATCGCGGCGCGCCATCGCGGCGGCAGCCAGCCCGGCCAGCAGCACCCGCCGGTCGGGGGAGGCGGGTGGCAAGGCTGCGAGAGAGGCGGCATAGCCCTGTTCGGCGCAGGCGTGGTGGCCGAGGCGCAGGCAGGCCTCGGCGCGCAGGGCCTGCGCCTGGGCGCAGAGCGGATCGGGGCCGGTGCAATCCACCCGCTCCGCCGCCAGGCCGCGCAGGTCGCCTGCGGCCGCGCGGTCCTTCATGCGGTCGAGTTGGGTGGCGAGGCAGCCGGTCAGCAGCAGGGCGCAAAGGGGGGTCAAGCGGATCATCATGGCCGGGGTGCTCCGTGCGCGGCGATGGCCTCGGCAGCCGGCAGCAGGCGGGTGAGCAAGGTCGCCATGCGCGCCGGGGTGGTGTCGGGCTGGGCGGCCAGGCCGACCAGCGCCATCACCGCCGCATCCAGCCCCGATCCGCCGGGCTGCGCCCTGGCCGTGGCCAGGGCATCGGCCAACGCGATCCCCACCACCCGTGGCGCACCGGCACCGAGGACGGGATGCAGATCCACCACCATGTCCGGCCCTGGCAGCGCATCCAGCAACCGCTTGCGATAGGCGTGCAGCCCGGCCTCGAAGGCATCGTCGCTGGCGAAATCGCCGCGGGGGGCCAGGGCGAAAAGTGCGGCGCGGGCCGCCGTGTCGTCCAGCCGGGCCGCATCGGCGACGGCGCGGGCGCGCGGCAGGCGGGCCTCGGCCGGCACCGGGGCCATGAAGGCGTCGGCAAAGGCGCCGGCGGTGTCCAGCGCCGACAGCAGCACCGCCGCATCCATCGGCCCGGGTGGGAACAGTGCGGGGGTGAAGGGGCGGTCGAGCACCCGGGCCTTCCAGCGGGCATAGGCGTCGTGCCCGGCCGACATCGCCTGGATCGCGCCCAGCCCGACCGCCACCAGCAGACCCGGCGGCCCGCCGAGGCCGAGCAGCGGCGCCGCGGCGAGCCCACCCCGCAGCCCGCCCAGGGCGTCGCCGAGCACCATGGCCAGCGGGTGGTCGGCGCCAAGGGCCGCATCCAGCGCGCGTTCGGCCGCCCCGGCCGCGCTGGCGATGGCGGCGGGGTCGCCGGCGGCGGCGCCGCGGGCGGCGGCCAGGCCTTGCTCGATCGCGTCGATTGCGACTTGCGCGCGGGGGCCGGCGGCACCGAGCAGCGGGGCCGCGGCCTGGGCGCCCAGCCGCGCGATGCCCAACAGGTCGGTAGCGCGGGCGAGGAAGCCGGTGGCCTCGGCCGCGGCGGCGATCTGGGCGGGGGCGGTGGCGGCGCGGGCCTCGGCCTCGGCGGCACGGGTGACCGCCTGGTCGGTCACGGCGCGCTGGCTGCGGTTGTCGGCGGACAGGTCGCCCACGGTGCGGGCGAGGCCGGCATCGCCGCCACCCTGGCGGGCACCGAAATAGAAGCCGAGGACGCTGCCGATGATGGTGCCGATCTCACCCGTGCCGGGCAGGCCGATCCAGGTGGAGGTCAGCAGCGCGAGCATGCCGACTGCGACAATGAAGACCGACAGGGCGGCGCGGATCGAACCGTCGGGCAGGCCGGCTTGCATCTCGCGCCAGCCGGCCAGGCGTTCGGCGGTCATGTCGGGTTGGCGGACCAGGTTGGCCGCATCGGTTTGCAGGCGGCGGATGAAGCTGGCCAGGCCGAGCAGCAGCAGCGCCGCGACCAGCACGACGCCGGCGACGGCGATCAGGTTCAGGGTGCTGGCCTTGGCGGCGCCGTTTTCTGCCAGGGCGAGACTGGGCAACAAGGCGGGTAGGACGCCGAGGCCGCGCCAGAAGGCGGCTGGTCGGATCGCGGCGGGGGGTGTCGGGGCGGGGTGCGGGGGGGCTTGGGTCATGGCGCGGGTGTGCCATGACCATACGCCTAAGTCAAGAAAATAAGCCTATAAATTGGACGTTATGCCTTCATCTCGCGGAACAGCCCGAGCTTCTCCTGCGCCGCGCGGTCGGAATAGCCGAACAGGATCAGCCGGCTATCGGCCTGCAAGGTCAGCGACCGCCAGGATGGCACGACCAGGATGTCGCGTTCGGCCAGCGGGATCGCCTCGCCCTCGACCAGGGCCGTGCCGTGGCCTTCGACCACGACGAAGATGGTGCCGTCGGTGGCGCGGCGCGGCTGGGTGGTGAAGCCGGCGGGCAGGTGGCGGACGTGGGCGGCGATGGTCGGCATGATCGGGCCGCCATCGGCCGGGTTGAGGAACTCCAGCGCATGGCCGAGGTGCGGGTCCGGCGCCTCGGCCGCGGCCAGGGCGAGCAGGCTTTGGCGCCAGGCGTCGTGGCTGTAGTGGAACATCGGCAGGGCGACCGGGCGGCGTTCGGCGGTGCTGCCGCGGAACGGGCGCAGGTTCTGGCCGTAGCGGGCGGCGGTGTCGCCGGCGGCGGCGGTCGGCGGATGCGCCGGCAGGTCCAGTTTCTCGGCAAAGGATGCGTCGAAATGCCGCACGGTCGGGATGTCGAGCCCATCCAGCCAGATCATCGGCGCCGCCGACGTGTTGCCGTGGTCGTGCCATTGCCAGTTCGGCGTGAGCACCAGGTCGAAGGGCCGCATCACCGCCGGCTCGCCGTCGAGCGAGGTGGTGGCGCCCGACCCCTCCATGACGAAGCGCAGGGCGCATTGGGTGTGGCGGTGGCAGGGCGCGACCTCACCCGGCAGGATCAGTTGCAGCCCGGCGTAGAGGCTGGGGGTGATGGCCGAACTGCCCGGCAGGCCGGGGTTCTCCAGGATCAGCACCCGGCGTTCGGCCTGTTCGGCGCTGATCAGGTCACCGGCGCGGAGCAGGTAGTCGCGTGCCTCGGCATAGGTCCAGCGATGGGTTCGCGCCGCCGAACGCGGCGTCGGGGTGACCAGCGCCGCGAGCACTTCCCACAGCGGGTAGAGCGAGCGGGGCCGCATTTCGGCGTAAAGGGAGTCGAGTTGGGCTGCTTGTGTGTTGCTGCCTGCTGCGCCGTCCATGATGTCGTGCTCCCCGGATCGCCTGCTTGGTCGTCAGCATAGGGACGACCAAGGCCCGGTGGAAGCGCCCTGTTTTTCGAAGCGGGTTTCAGCCCACGCGGGCGGTGCCGCGCAGGGGCACGACGATGCCGGGCGCCGATGGGCCGAGGGCGGCCAGCCAATCCTGCAGCGCGCCCATGTCCATCGGCCGCGCGTACAGGAAACCTTGGGCCGCGGTGCAGCCCAGGGCGCGCAGGGCGTCGGCCTGGTCTTCTGTCTCGACGCCTTCGGCGACGACTTCGAAGCCAAGGCTGCGCGCCAGCGACAGGGTGGCGCGCACCACTTCCTCCGCGCGCCGGTCGCAGCCGAGGCCGCGGATGAAGGTGCGGTCCAGTTTCACCTTGTCGAGCGGCAGGCGCAGCAGTTGCGCGAGGCCCGAGTTGCCGGTGCCGAAGTCGTCGAGCGCCAGCCTGGCGCCACGTCCGCGCAGGGCGGCCAACTGGTCGAGCGTCTTGCTGCTGACGCGGTCAAGCAGGATTTCCTCGGTGATCTCGATCTCGATGCAGGACAGGGAGAGGCCGGCGGCGTCCACGTCATGCTCGATCGCCTCGACCACGTCGCCGCGCATGATTTCGGCCGCCGAGAGGTTGAAGGCGAGCAGCGGCGCCGGCAGGCCGGCGGCGCGCAGCCGGGCGAAGCCGCGCAGGGCGGTGCCGCGGACCTGGGCGCCGAGCCACGGCAGGCGGCCGATCCGTTGGGCCACGGGGATGAATTCGCCGGGCGAGATGGCCCCGAGGGTCGGCGTGGTCCAACGGGCCAGCGCCTCGAACGCCAGCACCGTGCGGGGATCGGCGAGGGAGACGATGGGCTGGAAATGCGCGCTCAGCCCTTCCAGCGAACCATCGGCCGCCCCGATCGCGCGCAGGATCGCAGCGTCGCGTTCTATGCGGGCGGTATCGGTGGGCGTCGCGCGGCCGTAACTGCCGCGGCCTGAGCGCTTCGCCCGCAGCAGCGCGTCGTCGGCGGCGCGCATGAGCACGGCGGGGTTGGTCGCATCCAACGGCGCGACCGCGACCCCAAGCGTCGCCCCCAGGCGCAGCATGCGGCCATTGTGCCGCACCGGCTGGTGCAGCGCGTCGCACAGGCGCTGGGCGACACGTTCCGCCATCAGATGGTCATCCACCCCGACCAGCACGGCGACGAACTCATCGCCGCCGAGGCGGCCGACGACGTCATCCTGGCGGACCGCCTGGCGGATACGGGCGGCCGCGGCGCAGAGCAGTGCGTCGCCGCCGGCGTGGCCCTCGGCCTCGTTCGTTTCCTTGAACCAGTCGAGGTCCACCGCCAGCACCGCGACCGGCAGCCCCGCCGCCATCGCTGCTTCCAGCGCCGTCGATACGGCGCGGCGGTTCAACAGTCCGGTCAGCGGGTCCAGCGTCGCCTCCCGGTCGAGCCGGCTGGCAAGGGCCGCGAGTTGCCTGGCGAGCGGGCGGATGACCAGCAGCGCCAGGGCCACGCAGGCCAGCAGCATCACCAGCATGGTCGTGGCATGGCGCTGGGCGACGACCGCATCCTGGGCCGCGGCCGCCGTGATGTGCAGCCCGACCGCGGTATCGAGCGAGGCGGCGAGCGGCCCGAGGGCGAGGCGGCGCAAGGCGGCGGGGTCGTCCCCTGACTCCACCTGCCGCAGGAAGGCCCGGGCGAGGCCGTCGAGCGCCGCGTCGCCGGTGAGGTAATGCGCGGCCAGGGCGGCCGTGGCCTGGGCCGGCGGATGCGGCCCCTTTGTCAGCCCGGCGTGGGTGTCGGCAAAGCGTCGCGCCGCGATGGCGATGGCTGTGCGATCGGGCGCGTCCTCCCCAGCCAGGGCCACGATCTGGGCAGCGAGGGTGCGTTGGTCGCCCGCCAAGCCGATGGTGTCGATCGAGGATGCATGGTTCCGTTGGAGATGGGCGAAGGTCACGGTGGCGCCGATCGCCAGGCTGGCCAGCAGGGCGAAGCCGAGGGCACCGGCGGCGATGATCCGCCGCGAGGCGCGCGAAGCGACATCCTGCCGCCGGTGGTCGGTGGCGCCACGCAGGGTGGTGGCGTGCCGAGGGTCCGTCGCGCGGCCAGTGGGTTGCGTTATTGCAGCGCGGATCATGCCATTCACCAGGGTTTCGCGCTGAACAATGGAGCGCCCTGGTGAATCGAGGGTTACGGTGGGGCTGGCCTGTTCCTCGCCGGGGCTTCCCTATGGCGGCGTGGCGGGCTAACCAGAGCCTGCGGGACCCGTAGCTCAGCTGGATAGAGCGCTGCCCTCCGAAGGCAGAGGTCGAAGGTTCGAATCCTTTCGGGTCCGCCAATTTATCAAAGGGTTATCCGGTGGCTGACCCGGAACAAAATAGGCCGGGGTCACACCGGGGTCATGGCGGGGCGCTGTTGGCACCCCGCCCGTTCCTGGTTCAGTCTTAAGCGCCGGTGACACGGTAGACCGTGTAGGACCCGCGGCTTTCCGCGCGATTAGGGCCGACTTGGCGAATTCGCTCCACCACCTCGACCGTGTTTCCCTTCTTTTTCAGACCGGCGAAGAAGCCGCGGACGGTGTCCTTGCCCCAGCCGGTGGTTTCGCCGACCTGCGCGACTGTGAGGCCCTCCGGTCGGCGCAGCATGGCCAGTACCGCCAT
>JBBRWI010000064.1:0-16963 GCA_038249305.1 Acetobacterales bacterium | reverse complement strand
TGTCAAAGGCCGCGGCCGGGTTTGCGCGGCAGACCGGCGCAGTGCTGTCCGGCTCTTCCGGTTGATGTGCGCGAACCAGGCCTGCTTCCCGATCTCCGTCATCGCGCGCGTGCTTCGCGTGTCGAAGGCGGGGTTCTACGTTTGGCGGGACCGCGCGCAGTCCAGCCACGCCACGGCCGAGGCGGCGCTGCTAAAGCGGGGCAGGATGGTGCAGGCCACCTGGTCGGTCGCCGCCATGCCCGAGCTGACTTCATCTGCACTCCCGCAGGGCTACCCGGCCCCCGCCTGCCCGAGATAGAGCGCCGCCGCGCGGGTGTCGGCCAGCAGTCCCGCCGCCGCACCCAGCATCGCGACACGCCCGCCATCGAGGATGCAGCCGCGGTCCGAGACGGCAAGCGCCTGGCGCGCCCGCTGCTCCACCATCAAAACGCTGACGCCGAGCGCGGGCAGGCTGCGGATGCGCGTGAACGACTCCGCGACGCGTGCCGGGGCCAGCGCCGCGGTCGGTTCATCGAGGATCATCAGCCGCGGCCGCGACATCAGCGCGCGCGCGAAGGCGAGTTGCTGGCGTTCCCCGCCCGACAGGCTGCCCGCCCGCGCACGGCTCCGTTCGGCCAATGCCGGGAAGGCCGCCAGCACCTCGGCGATGCGCGCGCGACCGTCGCGCACACCCTGCACGACCTGGAGATTCTCGAGCACGCTCAGCGAGGCGAAGATGTTCCCCACCTGCGGCACATAGGCGATTCCGAGTGCGAGGCGCCGCTCCACCGGCGCCTGTAGGATGCAGCGCCCCTCAAAAGCGATGCGCCCGGCGACGCGCGGCAGCAGCCCCATCACCGCCTTGGCCAGGGTCGATTTGCCCGCGCCGTTGGTGCCGGCGACGGTCAGGATCTCACCGGCCTCGACCGTGAGGTCGATGCCGTTGAGGATGTCCGCCTCGCCATAGCCGCCGGTGAGCGCGGCGATCTCGAGCAGGCTCACGCCGGCATGCTACCGAGATAGGCCTCGCGCACCGCGGCGTCGGCGAGAACCTCCTGCGGCGCGCCGGCGGCAAGCACGCGGCCGCGGTCCATCACCACGAGGCGCGGCACCAGGCGCGACAGGGCGCCGAGATCGTGCTCGATCACCAGGAAGCCGATGCCGCGTGCGTTCAGCACGCCGATGCGCTCCATGATCTGTTCGACCAGCACCGGATTCACGCCGGCGAAGGGTTCGTCGAGCAGGATCAGCCGGGGCCTCGCCATTAGCGCACGACCGAGCTCGACCAGCTTCTTCTGCCCGCCCGACAGCCGCCCGGCCGGTGTGTCCGCAACCGGTGCGAGCCGCAGCAACGCGATCGTGGCCTCCGCCTCGACGCGGATCGCCGCCTCCTCGCTGCGCACGCGCCCGGGGCGCAGGAACAGGCCGAACAGGCTCTCGCCGCTTTGTCCGGGGGCGGCAGCCATCAGGTTCTCGCGCACCGTCAGGTGGTGGAATTCGCGCGGCACCTGGAAGGTGCGGACCATGCCCGCGCGCGCGCGCGAAGCTGCGCCCAGTCGGTCGAGCGCGCGGCCATCAAGCGTGACGCTGCCGGCATCGGCCGCGATGAAGCCCGAGACCACCGAGAACAGCGTCGATTTCCCCGCCCCGTTCGGCCCGATGATGCCGAGCAGCCCGTCGGTCGGCATCTCGAAGGAAACGCCGTCGAGTGCGCGGAAGCCGCCGAAGGACTTGTCGATGCCACGGACCGAGAGGCTCATCGCCGCGTATAGTCCCCGACCAGCCCCTGCGGACGAAACAGCGTGAACAGGATGAGCGCGAGGCCGACCGCGCCGAGCCGCACGCTCGCCATGTCCACCGCCGAGATCAGGTCCGGTGCGAGGTCACGCAGGAAGCGCGTGCCCTCGAGGAACAGCATCAGCAGCAGCGCGCCGACCACCGCACCCGAAACGCGCCCGACGCCGCCCATGATCATCGCCATCCAGACATAGAAGGTGACCAGCGGGATGAACTGGTCCGGCGAGAGATAGGTGATGTAATGCGCATAGAAGGCGCCGGCCACGCCGGCCAGCGCGGCACCCAGCGCCAGCACCTGGATCTTGAACCGCGCGGGGTCCTTGCCCAGGGCGCGCAGCGCGTCCTCATTGTCGCGGATCGCCTCGATCACGCGCCCGAAGGGCGAGGCCGCGATGCGTCGCAGCATCAGCGCCGCCAGCGCGCAAACCAGCGCAATGGCACCAAGTGTGGCGAGCGCGCCTGGCATCCCGACGCCCAGACCCGCGAAGGCGCGCGGCACGCCCGGGATGCCCTGTACGCCATTGGTCAGCCATTTCTCGGAGGTGATGGTGAGGCGCACCGTCTCGCTGAAGCCGAGCGTCACCACGGCGAAGTAGTCGTCGCGCAGTCGCAGCGCCACCAGCCCGATCGGCCAGGCCGCCAGCGCCGCGATCGCCGCCGCGCAGGCGAAGGAGAGCACAAGCGGCACGCCCTGCATGCTGATCAGCGCCGAGGCATAGGCGCCGATGGCGAAGAACCCGACATGGCCGAAGTTCACCAGCCCGGTCAGCCCGTACTGCACCGTCAGGCCCAGTGCCAGGAGCACGTAGATCGCGCCGATGATGGCGATGGCGACGAAATAGGCTTCCATCAGCGCAAGCCCTCGACCCGCCCGAACAACCCGCGCGGGCGCACCAGCAGCACCGCCAGCATCACCGCGAAGGCCAGCGCGATCTTGTAGGTGAAGCCGACGATCGGCGTGGAGATTTCCTGCGCGACGCCCAGCAGCAGCCCCGCCACCACGGCGCCGGCCGGCGAGCCGATGCCACCCAGGATCGCTGCGGCGAAGGCGGTGAGCAGCCCCTCCCATCCCATCTCCGGCGCGACCACGGTCTTCACCCCCAGCATGAGCCCCGCCACCCCCGCGGCCGCGCCGGCCAGCAGCCAGAGCGCGACCATCACCCGCAGCGGCCGGATGCCGCAGACGCGCGCGAGGTCCGGGTCATCCGCCACGGCGCGCATCTGCCGCCCGATCGAGGTCAGGTGGAGCACGCCGAAGGCCGCCGCCAGTGCGCAGGCCGCAACCGCGGCCAGCGTGATGTCCATGGGTGGGATGCGGATGCCCATCACCTCGATCGGCCAGGTGAGCGGCACCTGGAAGACATGCTGCTGATGGCCGAAGATCACGCCAAGCACGGCGCGGATCACGAAGGCGAGGCCGATCGCCGCGACCAGCAACGCCGCCACCGGACGGCGCGCCAACGGCCGGAACACCAGCAGGTAGCCCAGCAGCGAGACCAACCCCGCCGCCGCCACCGCCGCGCCGCCGGCCAGCAGCAGCGACCCGCTCGCCCGGTGCGCCGCGAGTCCGGCATAGGCGCCGACCGTCATCGTGTCGCCCGCCGCCGCATTGGGAAAGCGCGCGACGCCAAACACCAGCGTCACGGCCAGCGCGGCCAGGCCGATGATCAGCCCATGCACGATGCCGGCGACAAGAAGCTGCCCGAACACCTCAGATCTTCACGACGTAGCGTCGGTTGATCTGGCCCTGCTCGATGAAGAAGACGCCGAAATCGGGCGTCACATCGCCGAACTGGTCGAAGTCCAGCACCGAGGAGGCGCCCTCGAAGTTGATCTTGCGCCCAGCCGCAATGGCGGCGCGGCCGGCGGCGAAGCTGGAGATCGCGTCCCCGGGCGGGTTCGCCACCTGGCGGATGGCGGCGTTGATCGCGGTCGTCTCGAAGGATTTTGCCTGCTCGATCGCCAGTGCCAGCGTATGCGCCATGTCCCAGGTCATGGCGGCATAGACGTTGGAGGCGCCGGGCTGGTTCATCGCGCGGCGATGCGCGGCGTCGTAGGCGGCGAAGCCCTCGCCCCCCTCGTTCGAAACGGACTCGACCGAGATGATCCCCTGCGTCACCGCCGGCCCCAGCGCCTGCACCAGCTGCGGATTGGCCGCCCAGCCTGGGATGATCCACTTCACCGGCGTGCCGGTCTGGAACCATTCGCGCAGGATGATGGTGGTGTCGGGCAGGAAGGAGCCCATGACGATCACGTCCGGGCGCGAGGCCAGCACGCGCAACAGTTCCGCGCGGTAGGAGGGCTGGTTCGGCTCGTAGACCACGTGCTCGCCGTTCTGGTTGCCCTTGGCGGTCCAGGCGCGTCGGAAGCCGTCGGTATTGCCGATGCCCGAGGCGTTGTTGAAGGCCATGGTCGCGGGGCGGCGGAAGCCCTCGCGCGTCGCGATTTCGGCAAAGGCGCGCCCGAAGCGGTCATTGGTCGCCTGGAAGCGGTAGGACAGCCCCCTGGCGTTCGCCGGCGGTACCGAGAGCGCGGGCGCGCCGGAGGTGTTCATCAAGATCATGTTCGCCTCGTTGGTCAGCGGGACCACCGCGAGCGACACGCCCGAGGACCAGGTGCCTAGGATGGCACGCACGCGGTTCACCTCGATCAGCTTCTTGGCCGCGAGCACGGCGGCCTGCGGGCTGGTCTGGGTGTCCTCGGAGAAGACCTCGATGCGCCGGCCATTGGCGCCGCCGGCCGCGTTGATCGCCTCGACCGCCGCGCCGATCATGCGCTGCATGCCCGACCCGTAGGGGGAGCCCGCGCCGGTCACGGGGTTCAGCGCGCCGATGCGGAAGGTCTCGCCCTGCGCGCGTACGATCTGCGGCATGGCGAGCGTGCCGGCGGTCGCGGCGAGCATCCTGCGGCGGGTTGTGATCATCGGTGTTATCTCCCTGTTGGGCGGCCCAGCCGCCAGTTCATGGTGCACGAAGCGCCCGCCGGACATGATGGGGGACATTTGCCTGTCCTGACCAGCCAGCATGACCGCGGGGTGCCGGGCAGATGATGCGGCCGTCGGCCATCAGCCGCCGCGGCGCGATGAGCGTGGTCCCGCGGAGCATCGCGATCGCCGGCAGGATGTGGCCGCAGATGACCAATGCCACGGACTGATGGCAACGCCCCCAGCAGGTCGGTGTCGAAGGCCAAAGGCAGACCAGCCTCGCGCATCACCACGGGCGATCATGGCCCGGCGATGCGGACATCGTCGACCTTTGCCGCAGATTCGACCGTGAAGCTGACCGGCGTTGCCTCGTCCTCCAGCGACCCGCGCGCGAGGGCTGACGTGGCGGCAACCTCTTCCGCGACTTTCAGCATCTTTAGAAATGGTGCCTCGTCCGGGACGTTCACCTTCGCCGCGACCGCCAACAATGCCACCATCATCGCGGTGGTGCTGGTGGTGCCGCGGGTCGCGGGCAACCCCGGGCGCATCATCGCCGTTGGACCCTACGAACGCCTCCGGACGCGAAAACGTGGCGGATGATTGGTCGTGATCTGAGGGTGCCATCGTGAACGCGCAATTCGGCCGAACGATTGCCTGGGTGCTCGCTGCAGTCCTCCTCGCCGCCAACGTGGCGGGCTATGCCTTCGACCTTTACGCCGCGTACTGGTGGTTCGACCGCGTCCTGCACGCGGCGACTCTCTTTGCTATGACCTTTTGGCTTGCTGTTTTCATCCCGCCCCGCCTGCTGGTGCTCGCTTGCATCCTCCTCGGCGAGACATCGGTCTGGGCGGAGCGGACCGGTGGCGGCGGGTTCATCCTGCCGGATGCCTGGCTCTACGCCGGCGGGGAGGCCGGCGCGCGCTCGCTCCTCGGCGCCGTCACAGCGTCCACAATCGGTGTCGCGGGAACAACCTTCTCCGTAATGATCGCTGCCCTCTCCCTACGCCTCCGGCCAGATGGGGCCGCGCCTCCTGCGCAACTTCGTCCGCGACGCGGGAACCTCGCGGCCGAGGACGACCCGGGGCGCCGCGCCGCTCTGCCCCGGCATCCCTGAAGGAGAGCACCATGCGCGAGACGCCTGCGCCCGCCCCGGCAGATGCCGAGCACGACCGTTGGGAGACGTTGCGAGACCTCGACGAGTGGCTCCGCGTGCCGATGCTCGTCCTCTCCTTCGGCTGGCTCCTCCTTGTCATAGCGGAGCTGGCCTGGGGGACGTCTTACCTTCTGGAGACCCTCGGCATCGTCATTTGGATCATCTTCATCGCCGAATTCTCGCTGCGCCTCACCCTCGCCCCCGCAAAGCTTGCCTTCGTGAAGGCAAACTGGGTCACGGTGATCGCCCTCGTCGTTCCGGCGTTCCGGCTGTTCCGGGCGGTGCGGGTGCTGCGGCTGGCCCGCGCGGCGCGGGGTATCCGGCTCGTCCGGATCGTCGGAACCGCGAACCGTGGAATGAACGCGCTGCGGGCGAGCCTGCAGCGGCGCGGGCTCATCTACGTCCTCGCGATGACTGTCGTCGTCGTGCTGCTTGGCGCAGGCGGGATGCTGGCCTTCGAGCCGGCGCGGGAGGTCGAGGGCGGCTTTGCCTCCTACGCGGACGCGCTGTGGTGGACAGCGATGCTCGTCGCCACAATGGGTTCGCAGTTCTGGCCCCACACGCCGGAGGGGCGAATTCTTTGCTTTCTCCTCGCGCTCTACGGCCTCGCGGTGTTCGGCTACATCACGGCGAGCTTCGCTTCTTTTTTCGTCGGCCGCGACGCGGCGTCGGAAGAGGCCGAGACGGTCGGGGCCGCAGACCTCGCCCGGCTTTCAGGGGAGATCGCGGCCTTGCGCCGCGATCTCGCGGCGCGGCGATGAGCGGCGCTTCGCCTGGAGGATTCTCCTGCCATCTTGAGGGCGCAGCAGATTGGCATCGAAGCCGCGAAGATATCAGTGGCGCCGAGGCTGGCCGGGTGCTGCCGATTGCCCTCCAGCTTCACCGCGTGGCCGGCCCGGGTGCGGACCAGCACGCCACGGCCGAGCCCTTCCAGATCGAGCACGGTGGCGAAGCTCGCGGCCTCGTCGGTCACGCCGCGCGGGCGGGCATGCAGCGGGTGGCCATGCTCGGCCGGCCCGTCGCAGCCGGCGGTGGCCAGGGCGACGGCGGCGCCGATCAACAGGACATCGCGGCGACCGCCGGGTTCGGGCGGCATCAGCGGTGGCAGGTCGAGCAGCGGGTCAGCGACGGGATCTCGATGCCGTGGTGCATGACGGGTTCCGCGGCGAGGCCGAAAGGACGATCGGGCGCGGGCCCCGTCGCCGGCCCGCGCTCGAACACCTGTTCGGCCGGGCGCTGGCGCGGCACCGGGTCGCGGTGGCAGTCCAGGCACCAGCCCATGGACAGCGTCTCCGCCTTGACCGTCCGCGGCATCTCCCAAACCGGGCCATGGCAGGTCTGTCAGGTGACGCCCGACCGAAGATGCGCGCCGTGGTGGAAGCGGACATGATCCGGCAGGCGATGCACCGAGGCCCATTCGACAGGCGTGCCCAGCGCCAGGGCCGTGGTCAGCGCAGCGAATTGCGGCGTCACGTTCCAAACCCTCGCATGGCAGCCCGGGCAGGTCTGCGCGGTCGGCATGCCGGCTGCGGCGGTGCGCTCCACCCCCGCATGGCAGAAACGGCAATCAAGGCCGAGGCCGCCAGCGTGGACGGCATGGCTGAAAGGGATCGGCTGCGGGGCCGGCCGGCCCACCGCCCAGGCGGCGCCCGACCGGGCATAAGCGAAGCCCGCCACAAGCATTAGCAGGAGCGCCGCGGCGGCTGAGGCCAGCACTAAATGCAGGCGGCGATCGGAGCTGGGCGAAAAGATCTGCGGGATGCTTTCCCCGCACTGGCAACCTTATTCGATAACGCCAGCGGCCCCGCTGTGGTTTTACCGACCACCCATTCGGTTCCGGACGCAGCCGTGCGAACGCCCACGCAACCTCGCGGAAGGTTTTCAGTCCTGGCGGCCAAACTTTTCGCCAGGGCGAGCGTTTCGGGATGAAGAACCGTTCATCAGGAGAATCTTGTGCTGGTTCAGATCAATACTGACAACGAGGGCCGGGATGCCTTGACCGGGCAGCTGA
The DNA here is from genome assembly GCA_038249305.1 of Acetobacterales bacterium. Classification (GTDB taxonomy): domain Bacteria; phylum Pseudomonadota; class Alphaproteobacteria; order Acetobacterales; family Acetobacteraceae; genus Humitalea. The sequence continues at coordinate 9,100 of JBBRWI010000064.1, read as the reverse complement.
CGGCGGAGTTCGACATGGCGCTGAGCCGCTTCGCCAGCCGGATCACACGGATTGAGGTGCATCTCGGCGATACGGGCGCCGCGGACCGGCCTGGCAGCCTAGATAAACGCCGCCTTATCGAGGCCCGGCCAACAGGGCGCCAGCCGCTTGCGGTCAGCCATCAGGCGGCGACGCTGGAGGAAGCCTGGCGCGGGGCGACGCGCAAGCTGCGCCTCGCGCTCTAGACCAGCTTCGCCCGTCAATCGGACGTCAAGGGCGCGGCCTGCATCCGCGACCACGAGCCAGGCTGACGCTTCACTGCCCCTCAAACCCGGGAAACGATCATGCTCAAGAGAAGCGACCTCTTTACCCTTCTCGACGCTGCCCCGACGCTCGGGGTCTCGATCTTCATGCCGACGCATCTGCGCGGCGCCGAGACTCGGCAGGACCCTATCCGCATGAAGACGCTTCTGGCCGAGGCCCGCGGCAAGCTTGGCGAGGCGGGGCTATCCCCAGGGGAGGCCGATGAGATGCTAGCCCCAGCGACCGACCTGATCGGCGATCACGACTTCTGGCAACATCAGGAACAGGGCCTTGCGCTTTTCCTGGGCGGGGGCGCGCCGCGACACTACCATCTGCCCATGGCAATGCCGGAGCGGGTGGTGGTCGGTCCCGGCTTCCACATCCGGCCCCTGCTGGCCGCGCTGGCGCCGGATGATGGCTTCCTCCTGCTGACCATCACGGCCGACCACGTGCGTCTGTATGAGGCCGACCGCCACGGACTGCGCGAGAACACCGAGGCCGGGCTGCCCGGCTCACTCGCCGAGATTACCGGCGAGGATGAGGATTACGAAAACCCGCAACAGGCCAGCCCGGCCAACCGGCCTCAAGTCGCCCCGAGCGGGATCACCAATGCGCAGGTCCAGGGCGACAGCCCCGAAGAATGGCGGAAGGGGCGACTGGTCGAGTTCATCCGCCGCATCGCCGCAGCCCTGGATACCCACGTCGCGGCCGATGAGCGGCCCGTTGTGATTGCGGCGAATGCCCAGGCGCAGGGGCACTTCAGGCTTCTGACCAAACTCGGGCCGCAATTGGCCGGAATCGTCGAGGGCAATCCCGAGGCGCTGGAGCGCGACGCCCTGCACGCTGCCGCCTTGGGCGTCCTGCAGCCCCATTTCGAGGCGCGTCGGCGGCGCGTCACCGATCTCCTGCGGGCGCGGCTCGGCAGTCACGATTCCAGGGTCGCCCTGGAGATACCGGCGATTCTTGACGCATCCCAGACCGGCCGCATCGACACGCTGCTGCTGGCAAGCGATTCGGCGCCCCCGGCCGCTGGCCGTCAAAACGACGATCCGCTCGATGCCTCGGCGGCCGGTACGCTGCGCCATGGCGGCGCGGTGGAGGTGCTGCCGAATGAGGAGATGCCCGCCGGCGCTGCAGCCGCGGCGATCCTACGTTACTGACGGGCTCGGCTGTGGCATAAAGCCGCTCGATGGATCTTCCTGGCTTGGCCTTCGCGATCCTGGCGCTTTTCATCGGCGCTGGGGCCGTCCCTCTATTGGCACGTTTCGGCCGCGCGATCGCCGCCTGGGCCGCGGCGGCGACGCTGGCTGTTGCCGCCCTGCCGCTCCTCCCGTTGGCCTCAGGCGCCCTGGACGGGGTGGTGGTGGTGCAGCGCATTGCCTGGTTGCCGGAATGGGGGCTGGACCTGGCCTTCCGCTTCGATGGGCTGGGGTTGCTGTTCGCCATCCTGATCCTCGGGATCGGGCAACTTGTCGTGCTCTATGCCGCCTATTACATGCCGCGTGAGGATGGCCTTGGCCGGTTGTTCGGGCTGCTGCTGGCCTTCGCTGGCGGCATGCTCGGCGTCGTGCTGGCCGAGAACCTCCTGCTGCTGGTGCTGTTCTGGGAGATCACCAGCGTCGCCTCCTTCCTCCTGATCGCCTACAAGCACGATGCGACCGAGGCGCGAATCGCCGCACGCATGGCGCTGGCGGTGACCGGCGGCGGCGGGCTGGCGTTGCTCGCCGGGGTTCTGCTTCTGGGCCGAATGGCGGGCAGCTACGCGTTGACCGAGGTGCTGGCGGCGGGTGACCTGATCCGGGCCGACCCGCTCTATCCGGTCGCGCTGGTGCTCGTGCTGCTCGGAGCCTTCACGAAGTCCGCACAGTTCCCCTTCCATTTCTGGTTGCCGAACGCGATGGCTGCACCCACCCCGGTCAGCGCCTATCTGCATTCGGCGACCATGGTGAAGGCCGGCGTCTTCCTGTTGGCGCGGATGTATCCCGCGCTGTCGGGCACCGACCTGTGGTTCGCCCTGGTCAGCGGCACCGGGGCGGTGACGTTGGCCTATGGCGCCTATGTCGCGCTGCTCAAACATGACCTGAAGGGGCTGCTGGCCTATTCCACCATCAGCCATCTGGGGCTGATCACCCTGCTGTTCGGGCTGGAGACACCGCTCAGCGCCGTCGCCGCGGTGTTCCACATTATCAACCACGCGATCTTCAAGGCATCGCTGTTCATGGCGGCCGGCATCATCGACCATGAATGCGGCACCAGGGACATGCGCCGGATCAACGGCCTGGCCCGCTTCATGCCGGTCACCGCGGGGCTCGGCATCGTCGCCGCGGGGTCAATGGCCGGGGTGCCGTTGCTGAACGGCTTTCTCAGCAAGGAGATGTTCTTCACCGAGGCGGTGGCCCAGCCGGCCCTGGCCGGATACGCCTATGTGTTGCCGGCCTTTGCCACCATTGCCGGCATCCTCTCCGTCGCCTATTCCGCGCGCTTCGTGCACGACGTGTTCTTCAACGGCGCGCCGGTGAACCTGCCGCGCACGCCGCATGAGGCGCCGCCCTGGATGTTGGCGCCGGTCGGTGTTCTCGTCGCACTCTGCCTCGTGGTCGGCCTGCTGCCGCAACTCTCGATCGGTGCGCTGCTGCACGCCGCCTCGACCGCGACCATCGGCAATGAGCCGCCAGCCTATACCTTGGCGATCTGGCATGGCTTCAACCTGCCCCTCGTGATGAGCCTGGCGGCGCTGGCGGGCGGGCTGCTGTGGTACCGCTTCCGGCATTTCCTCTACGATCTCCACGAGCGCTATGCCCCCAATCTGAGCAGCCCGGCGGCCTTCGAGCGTGTGTTCAACGCCGCGGCGGCCGGCGCCCGCTGGCTGCTCGCGCGGCTCGACAGTGTCAGCCTGCATCGCTACCTGACGCTTCTGCTGGTCTCCACCCTGGGCCTGGCGGGGTTCGCCTGGCACAGCGCCAGCCCCAGCCCGCTGGCCGGCCCGCTGCCGCCGACACCGGCCGACCCGCTGGCCTACGGCGCCCTCGCCGCCCTGGTTTTCGGCGCGCTGGGCTGCGCCTTCTGGCACCGCCAGCGGCCCGTCGCCATCATCTTTGCCAGCGTGGTCGGGCTGATCGTCTCGCTGGTCTTCATCCGCTTCTCAGCCCCCGACCTGGCAATGACCCAGCTGTCGGTCGAGGTGGTGACGATCGTTCTGCTGCTGCTCTCGCTGCGCTTCCTGCCAGCCGAGACGGCGCCACGCCGGCGGCCGGGCCGCGCAGGCCTGAATGCCATCCTCGCCATCGCCGGCGGCGCGGGCGTGGCCGCGCTGGCCTATGCGATGCTGACGCGGCCCTTCGAGACCATCTCCGGCTGGTTCGCCGCCAATGCGGTGGAAGGCGGCGGCGGCACCAACGTGGTCAACGTCATCCTGGTCGATTTCCGCGGCTTCGATACGCTGGGCGAAGTCGCGGTGCTGGCCCTGGCGGCGCTCGGCGCGCACGCGCTGCTGGACGGACTGCGGATGCAACCGCAAGTGCCCGGGCCCGATCGTCCCGGCGACCGCCACCCGATCATGCTGGCCATGCTGATGCGGCCGCTGCTGCCGCTGGCGCTGGTTGTCGCCTTCCATATCCTGCTGCGTGGCCACAACCTGCCCGGCGGCGGCTTCATCGCAGGGCTGATCACCGGCGTGGTGCTGGTCCTGCAATACCTGGCCGTCGGCATCGACGTGACAGAGACCCGTCTGCGGATCGACCATGTGCGGCTCTTCGCCGCCGGCCTGGGCATCGCCGCGGCGACCGGGTTCGCAAGCATGGCCTTCGGCCTGCCCTTCCTCACCGGCACGCATGGCTATCTCGGCATCCCGCTGGTCGGGCCGGTGCACCTGGCCTCGGCGCTGGTCTTTGACCTGGGCATCTACCTCGTCGTGGTGGCGACGGTGCTGATGGTGCTGACCGCGCTCGGCCGGCTGAGCCAGCGCGAGCTTGCACCGGGGAGGGCGGGCTGATGGAGGCGCTGCTGGCGACCGGCATCGGTACCCTGGTCGCCGCCGGGCTCTGGCTGATCCTGCAGGCGCGCAGCTTTTCGGTGGTCCTCGGCCTAACCTTGCTTTCCTATGGCGCCAACCTGTTCATCTTTGCCGCTGGCCGGCTGGCACCAGTGGCGGCGCCTCTCGCGCTGCCCGGGGCGGCAAGGCTGGCGGATGCGCTGCCGCAGGCGCTGGTGCTGACCGCCATCGTCATCAGCTTCGGCATGACCGCCTATCTGGTCGCCCTGGCGCTGCGGGCGATGGCGGAGACCGGCACCGACCACGTCGATGGCCGCGAGGATGGGCCATGATGCACCTGCCGCTCCTCCCCGTTCTGATCCCGCTGGCCGCGGCCATCCTTATGCTGGGCGCGCATCGCGCCGATATCCGCTGGGCGCGCGGCATCGCCGCCCTGTCGCTCCTCGGCCTCGCCATTGCCGCCATCCTGCTGCTCCGCCAGGCGGCGACGGGGAGTGTTGTTGTGGTGGAACTCGGCAACTGGCCGGCGCCCTTCGGCATCGTCTTCGTGGCCGACCGCCTGGCGGCACTGATGGTCGCCACCACCGCCGCCATCGCGGTGCCCGCTCTGCTGGCCGCCTGCGGCGGGCTGGATGGTCGCGGGCGATATTTCCATCCTTTTTTCCAGATGCAGCTGGCCGGGCTGAACGGTGCCTTTCTGACCGGCGACCTGTTCAATCTCTTCGTGTTCTTCGAAGTGCTGCTGATCGCCTCGTACGGTCTTCTGGTTTATGGCGGCGGCGTCGCGCGGGCTCGGGCGGGGCTGCATTATGTCGTGCTGAACCTTGCGGGCTCGGTCATGTTCCTGATCGGGCTCGGGTTGCTTTACGGCACGCTCGGCACGCTCAACCTGGCCGATGTGGCCGGGCGGCTGGCGGTGGTGCCGGTCGCCGATGTGGCACCGGTGCGGACCGCGCTGGCGCTGCTGGTCGCAGTCTTTGCGCTCAAGGCGGCACTGTTGCCGCTGGGCTTCTGGCTGCCGCATGCCTATGGCGCCGCCGCGGCACCTTCGGCCGCGCTGTTCGCGGTCCTGACCAAGGTCGGCATCTATGCGCTGCTGCGGCTGTCATCGGCGGCCTTTGACTCACCACCGGGCGCGGCCCTGTTCTACCCGTGGCTGCTGCCGCTGGCGCTGGCGACCGTCGTCGTGGCCACCGCGGGCGTGCTGGCGGCGACGCGCTTGGCCACGATGGTGGCGCATCTGCTGCTGCTATCGACCGGAATGCTGGCGGCGGCACTGGCTGAGGGAGGGGTGCCTATGCTTGCAGCACTTCTCTACTACCTGCCGCACACCACCCTCATCAGCGCGGCGCTGTTCCTGCTGGCCGGGCGGATCGCCGCCGTGCGGGGCGAGTCCGGCGACGGGCTGGTGCGCGCCGCGCCGATGCCGGGCCGGGGCTGGCTCAGCGCTGCCTTCCTGCTGCTGGCGGTGGCGGTGAGCGGCCTGCCGCCACTGTCGGGCTTCCTGGGCAAGTTGATGCTGCTGAGCGCGGCGCCGGCGACCGCCGCCGGCTATGTGCTCTGGGTGGTCTTCATCGTGTCGGGCTTCGTGGCGGCACTCGGCCTGGCGCGCGCGGCAAGCACGCTGTTCTGGGAACGCGACGCCGCCGCCCTGCCGGCCACCGCCACCGCCGGTCAGGCCGGCGCGCTGGCCCTGGCGCTGGCGCTCGGTTTCGTGCCGGCGCTGGTGCTGGGGGCGGCGCCGCTCTCGGCCTATGCCCGCGCCACGGCCGAACAACTCGCAGCACAGCAGCCCTATCTGCGGTCGGTGCTGCCGGCCGGCGCCGCGGCCGTGGCGCGGGAAGTCCGGCCATGAGGCGCCTTCTGCCACAACCGGTGCTGAGCGGCCTCATCCTTGGGCTCTGGCTTGTGCTGGCACCGGCGCCGAGCCTCGGGCAGGTGCTGATCGGGCTGAACCTGGCGCTGGTGCTGCCCTGGGCGACACGCGGCTTCTGGCCGGACCGGCCCCGGCTGGCGGATGGCGGTGCGGCGCTGCGGCTTGTGGGTGTCGTGCTCGCCGACATCATTGTCGCCAATTTCGAGGTCGCCCGTCAGGTATTGGGCCCTCCGGCACGGCTGCAGCCAGGCTTCCTCGAAGTGCCGCTCGACATCCGGGACCCCTTCGTCGCCTCGATGCTCGGCAGCATCGTCTCGCTGACCCCCGGAACGGTCTCCATCGAGATCGACCGCGGCGTGCTGCTGGTGCATGCGCTGCACGTGAGCGATGCCGCAGCGGCGGTGGCTGGCATCAAGTCCCGCTACGAGACCCCACTCAGAAAGGTGTTCGCATGTTGACCCTCATTCTGCCCCTGGTCATCGGCATGGTCGCCCTCGCCATGCTCCTGAACCTCTGGCGGCTGGCGCGCGGGCCGGCCATGCCGGACCGTATCCTCGCGCTCGACACATTGGGGATCAACACGATCGCGCTGGTCATGCTGCTCGGCATCTCGCTCGGCAACGCGGTGTTCTTCGAGGCCGCGCTGATCATCGCCGTGATGGGCTTCGTCGGCACCGTGGCACTGTGCAAGTTCCTGCTCTCCGGCGACATGATCGAGTAGGCGCGATGATGTCCGAGATCTTGGTCAGCCTGCTGCTGCTGCTCGGCGGGGCCTTCACCCTGCTGGGCTCCTTCGGCCTGGCGCGGCTGCCGGACTTCTTCATGCGCCTGCACGGGCCAACCAAGGCGACGACACTCGGCGTCGGCGCCATCGTCGTTGCCTCCTTGCTGCATGCGGGCGCTGACGAGGACGGTTTCGGCCTGCGCGAACTGGCCGTCATGCTGTTCCTGTTCATCACCGCGCCGGTCACTGCGCATCTGCTTTCGAAAGCGGCCCTGGCGGAGCGTCGGCGGGCGGAAAAGGCCGAATGAATTGGCACCAGCAGCCGCATGCGAAGCACCCAGCGGCAGCGCTTGGCGCAAGCTCATCCACAATCATCTCGACCATGGCCAGTAGGCGACGGCACGCTGCCTCAGCATCCTCCCGAGAATTTCGAGGGCCAGCCTGCCAGGGTCACCGAGCACGGCCATGCCGGCCAGCACGAGCACCAGGAGTGCGGCGATGTGTCCTCATGCGGCACCGGCTGGTGTCGCCGCGATCTCGACCACGGAGAACGTAACGAGCGTGGTATGCCTCCAACAGCATCGAGGATCGGCAGGCCGTTGATGGATGCGCCGGCCGCCACAGCGACGTCTCGCGCGCGGTCAACTGGCGATCCGTCGTTGTTCGGCCCGTTGCCCGGGACATCGATCACCCGGCGTGCTGCTTCGAAGGGGGCGGCCGACAATAGCCTCGTGGAAAAGGCGATCGCGCCGCCGATCGACGTGAAGCCGGGGATAGGTCGTGGCCCACGCCGGTCAGTGAACCGCCGAGCCGTGGCCGCGTCCTCGACAACGGTCCAGGGGACGGTCAGGTTCTGGCGATCGTGATTGGACCACTCCACTGCAGCCAGTGCGGCCGTGATGCCCCAAAGCCACAGCGGCGAAAAACACGGCACTCTCCATCGTGCGCGCGTGACCCTCGCGCTGAAGTGTCACTTGTGCGTTGCTCAGGCTGTCTGACGCGTCCATGGCAAGCACCGGCAGAAGATCCACGGGGTCGGCGACTGCTTGGTCGTCAAGGCGACAAGGCTTCGACGCCGCATGAAGGTCGGCTGTCGGGCCTCTCGTCAGGCTCGTCCAAGGAAGCGCCGGTGACGCCCTTCTCTTTATTTCGCTAAATCGCGTGGGGTCCGCAACGAACAAGTTGGGGGCCAAAGCCCCTTTGTGGGGAAAGTTTGACATGGGCCACGCTCCTTATCATCGAGCCACCCGGTTGTTCAGCACCCCGTCAAAGCCTCCGGTACCAGGGCCTCGGCACTGCCGGCGTCGGGGGCGGCGAGTCGGCGACCTGGCGCTGCGCCGGGGTTTGCGGGGGTGGCCCGTTGGTCCAGCAGTCCACGGTTCCCAGACTGCGGGTGCAGAAGGGCTGTAGCGCGGGTGGGATGTCGGTGCGGCAATAGGGTTGGCCAGAGTCGATATGGACGACCGAACAATCGCTGCCGGTGATCGCCGACACCACCACATCGGCCGGCGTGCGGCCGATGAGCATGATCGACCCGCCGTTCACGAACAGCATCGGCCCGATGGACTCCCCACCGCAGGCCGCCAGCGGGAGCAGCAGCAACAGGGGGCGGAAGCGCTTCACGCAAGCATGAAACCCGGCCGGGCTTAACGGGCGGTAAGCGCTTCTGTATGGTCCCCAACCTTACGCTTCCTGGATGCTCCACGCCTTGCCCGACCTGTTCGACGAAGTGGCCGAGGACCTGCGGGCCGAACGCGCATCCCGCGTCTGGCGGCGCTATGGCACGATGATCGGCGCCTTTGCCCTGGCCGCCCTGATCGGCGTCGGCGCCTGGCAGGGTTGGCGCTGGAATGAGCGGCGCCAGGCCGACGCCGTGGCCGGCACCTTCCTGGCCGTGCACCAGGCGTCGGAGATGCCGGGGGCGGACATGGGCGAGATGGCCCGCCGCTTCGGCGCCATCGCCCCCGGCGCCCCGGCCGGCTACCGCCTGCTGTCCGAGATGCGTCAGGCCGCCCTTCTTTCGGAAGCCGGCGACAAGGCCCGCGCTCGTGAGGTCTGGAACCACGTCGCCTCCGATACCACCGCCGATCCGCTCTGGCGCAACCTCGCCAACCTGCTCTGGGTCCTGCATGGGCTGGACCTCGACACGCCGGCGGCGCTCGATGCAAGGCTGGGGCCGCTGGCCGCCGATGGCAGCCCCTGGCGGGCCAGCGCCCGCGAATTGCAG
>JBBRWI010000063.1:0-17088 GCA_038249305.1 Acetobacterales bacterium | reverse complement strand
TGGGCTTGCTGGGGGCGGGCGCCTTGGGGTTCTCGGTGGCCCTGTGGCACGCGGGGCGGGCGGCGCCGGTAGTGCCGCTGCCGACGCGGGCGGTGGTCGTCGCCGGCGTGGTCCAGGCGGTGGACCTGCTGCCCGAGGGCCGGCGCGTCACTCTGGCCGCGGCACGACTGGATGGCGGCGATCCGCTCGCGCGCACCTTGCGCATCCGCCTGCGTGCCGGCGACCCGGCCCGGCCGGCGCCGGGCGATACGCTGACGGTCCGCGCGCTGGTCCGCGCACCAGCGCCGCCGGCCTTTCCGGGCGCCTGGGATTTCCAGCGCGCGGCCTTTTTCGCGGGCCAGGCCGGATCGGGCTTCGGCATTGCCGCGGCCGAGGTCACGCCCGGCAATGGCGCGGCGCCCGCGCTGGCGGGGCTGCGTGCCCTTATCGAGGCGCGGGTGACCGCCACCCTGCCGGGCGCGACCGGGGCCATCGCCGCCGCCTTGCTGACCGGCGGGCAGAGCGCCATCCCGGCCGCCGACCTCACTGCCATGCGGGATTCCGGCCTCGCGCACCTGCTGTCGGTGTCGGGGCTGCATATCGGCCTCGTGATGGGGCTGTCGTTCTGGCTGGTGCGGTTCGGCCTGGCCTGCGTGCCCTGGCTCGCGCTGCGATTGCCGGGCAAGCCGGTCGCCTCGGTCGCCGCGTTGATGGCGGGTTTCGGCTACCTGGTGCTGACCGGGTTCCAGGTGCCGATGCTGCGGTCCTTCGCCATGGCGGCCCTGGTGACGCTGGGGGTGATGCTGGGTCGGCGGGCGATCTCGCTGCGGGTGCTGGCGGTCGCGGCGGTGGCGGTGCTGCTGGTCAACCCCGCGGCGGTGCTCGGACCGTCGTTCCAGATGAGTTTCGCCGCCGTGCTGGCGCTGATCGCGGGGTATGAGGCGCTGCGCGGGCGGCTCGCGCTCTGGCGCGGAGAGGGGCAGTGGTGGCGGCGCGGCCTGCTGGTGGTGCTGGCGCTGATGCTGACATCGGTGCTGGCGGGGGGCGCGACCACGCCCTTCGGGCTGTACCATTTTGGCCGGCTGCAGGTCTTCGGCGTCGCGGCCAATGCGGTCGCGGTGCCGATCACCTCGCTGCTGGTCATGCCGGCGGGAATGCTGGCGCTGGCGCTGATGCCGCTCGGGCTGGAGGGCCTGGCCCTGGTCCCGATGGGCTGGGGGGTCGCGGCGATCCTGTGGGTCGCGCATGGCGTCGCCGGCTGGCCGGGCGCCGCGCTGACCGCGCTGCCGCCAACCGCGCTGGGGCTTGCGGTGCTGACGGCCGGGCTGTGCTGGCTGTGCCTGTGGAAAGCGCGGGCGCGACTGCTGGGTGTGCCGCTGATCCTGGCCGGGCTGGGATCGGCCCATCTGGCGCGGCCGCCCGACGTGCTGGTGGCCGCCGATGCGCGCCAGGTCGCGCTGCGTGCCGATGGCCAGGTGTTCCTGTGGCGCGCGGCGGGGGCAAGCCGGATGGTACGCGACATCTGGCTGCGTGGTTTTGCCGAAGAGACTGCCGCCGACCTGCCGATGGGTGCTGCCGCCGGGGGGTTGCTTGCCTGCGCGCCCGGGCTGTGCCGCCTGCGCGCGACGGCGGAGGGGCCGGAGGCGGTGCTGCTGCGCCCCGCGCCCCCCGTCCGGGGCGCCGCGCGCAACGGCGTCTTCCCCGAACGGGTCGCGCCGCCGCCCGGGGTCTGCGGCACGGCGGCGGTGGTGATCGCGCCCGAACCAATGCGCGGGCGCTGCGATGGCAGCCTGGTGGTGGACCGGTTTTCGGTCTGGCGCGACGGGGCGCATGCCGTGTGGCTGGGTGCGGCCGGGGCGCGGGTTGTCAGCGACCGGGCGTTTCGTGGTGACCGTCCCTGGGTGCCGGGGCGCCCGCAGCCGCGGCCATCGGCGCTGCCGCCGGCCGAGGCGGGGTGAGGATCAGTACCGCCGCACCAAACCCACCAGCCGGCCCTGCACCCGCACCCGGTCCGGCCCGAAGATCCGCGTCTCATACCGCGCATTCGCTGCCTCCAGCGCGATAGAGTTGCCGCGCCGGCGCAGGCGCTTCAGCGTGACCTCGTTGTCGTCCACCAGCGCCACCACGATCGCGCCGTTTTCCGCCGTGTCGCCGCGGCGGATGACCACCGTGTCGCCATCCAGGATGCCGGCGTCGATCATCGAATCGCCCGATACCTCCAACGCATAGTGTTCGCCGCCCGAAAGCATCGCGCCCGGAACCTCGATCGTGGTGCCGCTGTCGCGCAGCGCCTCGATCGGCTGGCCCGCGGCGATGCGCCCGTACAGCGGCAGCGACACCGCGGCCGCATCATTCGCGGGCCGCGCCGCACCGGGCAGGTTCGGTGCGAAATTGCCGCGGATGACATTGGGCGTGAAACCCTGCGCATCGGCCGGCACCACCGTCAGGTCCGGCGCGGCGCTGGCGCCGCGGCTTTCGGGCATGCGGATCACCTCCAGCGCCCGGGCGCGGTGGGCGCGGCGGCGAAGGAAGCCACGCTCCTCCAGCGCCGTGATCAGCCGGTGGATGCCGGATTTGGACTTGAGCGAGAGGGCCGCCTTCATCTCCTCGAACGAGGGCGAATAGCCGGTCATCGCCAGGTGGCGATCGATGAAGATCAGCAACTCGTGCTGTTTGCGGGTCAGCATAGGCGCGGACATCCCCCCAAATCCCTGCCGGGGCAAAACCCCGGCGGCGAATCGCTGCGAACAAAGCGGCAACCCATCGCGATGTTCTAGGAAGGTTCCAAACCGGTCGTCAACCGTTTTCCACAGGCCAGAGACTTGATTAACCACATCAAACACCGAGCGCGCCAAGGTCGATGACCTCGACCGCAGCGCCCGCCGCCAGCCCCGGCGCATGGACCGCCCGCCGCAGCAGCCCATCCGCCAAGGCCAGGGTCCGCATCATCGAACTGTCCTGCCGCGCCGCCGGGGTCGCCACCAACACACCCGCCGCGTCCCGGTGCAGGGCGCAGCGCAGGTAATCCTCCCGCCCGTCGTTCGCGGCCAGATCGACGCCCGTGACGGCGGGTTGGAACACCGGGCCGGTCGCGTCCTCCCCCGCCAGGCGCCGCAGCGCCGGCATCAGGAACAGCACCGCGCAGACCATGGCCGACACCGGATTGCCCGGCAGTCCCAATAGCGGCACCGCCCCAAGCCGCCCCCAGATCAGCGGCTTGCCCGGCCGCATCGCGATGCGCCAGAAGCCGCGTGCAAAACCTTCCGGTGCCAGCGCCGATTGCACGAGGTCATGCGCGCCGACGCTGGCGCCCCCGGTGGTCACCAGCAGGTCATGCCCGCGCACCGCCTCGGCCATGCCGGCGAAGGCTTCGGCCGTGTCGCCGGCGATCGGCAGGATGGACGGCACCGCGCCCATCGCGCGGCACAGCGCCGCCAGGGCATGCGCGTTGGAGGACACGATCCCGCCCGGTGGCAGCGGTTCGCCCGGCAGCGCGATCTCATCCCCCGTCGCCAGGATCGCGATCCGCGCGGCGCGGCGCACCATGAGCCAGGGGTGGTTGGCCGCCGCCGCCAGCCCGATGTCGCGCGCGGTCAGCCGCCGCCCCGCCGCCAGCAGCGTGTCGCCGGCCGAAAAATCCAGCCCCGCCCTGCGCAGCCAGCGCCCCACGCGGGGTTGTTCGCGGGCCATGACCCGGCCCTCGGCTTCGTCGGCGTCTTCCTGCAACAGCAGCGCATCGGCGCCGGCTGGAATGAAGGCGCCGGTGAAGATACGCACAGCCTCGCCCGGCCCGATCAGGCCCGTGAAGGGCTGCCCGGCCGGGGCCGCGCCGATGATCCGCAGGGCCGCGCCCGGCCGCGCATCCGCGGCACGAAGGGCAAAACCATCCATCGCCGAGACATCGGCCGGCGGCTGGGTCAGCCGCGCGATGACGGCCGCGGCCAGCACCCGCCCCGCGGCGTCCGGCAGCGCCACAACCTCGGCCGGCAGCGGTGACAGGGCTGCCAGTATGGTGGTCCGCGCCGCCTCGACCGACAGCATCGGCTCAGGCGGCATGGAAATCGCCGGATTTTCCGCCCGCCTTGTGGATGACGCGCACATCCTCGATCCGCATCGCGCGGTCGGCGGCCTTCAGCATGTCATAGACGGTCAGGGCGGCGATGCTGACCGCGGTCAGCGCCTCCATCTCGACGCCGGTCGGGCCGGTGGTCTTGACCGTCGCCTCGATCTCCACCGCGTCCGGTGCCACCGCCACCAGGTCAACCGTGACCTTGGACAGCGCCAGCGGGTGGCATAGCGGGATCAGGTCGGCGGTGCGCTTGGCGGCCATGATGCCGGCCAGGCGTGCCACGCCCAGCACATCGCCCTTGCCGGCGCGCCCCGCCACGACCAGCGCCAGGGTTTCGGGCCGCATCACCACCCGGCCGCGCGCCGTGGCCGTGCGGGCGGTCGGCGGCTTGTCCGAGACATCCACCATCGCAGCCTGGCCGGTCGCATCGAAGTGGGTCAGCGTCACGCGGCCTGGACCATGGCGCGGGCGGCGGCCTCGACATCGGCCTCGCGCAGCAGGTGTTCGCCGACCAGGATGCAGCGCGCCCCGGCATCGGCCATGCGGCGCACGTCGGCGGCGGTCCGCAGCCCCGATTCGGCGACCGGCAACCGGTCCGGCGGCACCAGCGGCGCCAGGCGCTCGCTGGTTGCGATATCGGTGACCAGGCTGCGCAGGTCGCGGTTGTTCACCCCGATCAGCCGGGTTTCCAGGCCGAGGGCGCGTTCCAGTTCCCGCTCGTCATGCACCTCGGCCAGCACCGCCATGTCCAGGCTGCGGGCGACGGCTTCCAATTCACGCGCCTGGTCATCGCTCAGTGCCGCCATGATCAGCAGCACGCAATCCGCCCCCATCGCCCGGGCCTCGAAGACCTGCCAGGGCGAGATGAAGAAATCCTTGCGCAGTACGGGCAGCGCGCAGGCGGCGCGGGCGGCTATCAGGTCCTCGTTCGAGCCCTGGAACCACGGCCCATCGGTCAGCACCGACAGGCAGGCGGCGCCGCCGGCCTCATAGGCGCGGGCCAATGCGGCCGGATCGAAATCCTCGCGGATCAGCCCGCCCGAGGGCGAGGCCTTCTTGATCTCGGCGATCAGGCCGATCCGCCCGTCCGACAGGCGTTCGCACAGCGCGCCGACGAAATCGCGTATCTTCGGCGCATGGCGGATCGCGGACTCCAGCGCCGATTGCGGGGTGGCGGCGGCGCGGGTGGCAACCTCCTCGGCCTTGTCGGCCAGGATGCGCTTGAGGACATCGGGGATGTCGGCCTGGAGGTCGTAGGTCAGGGTATCGGGCATGGTCAGCCTGTCGTGGCGGGGAGGGGGGCGGTGGCGGTCTTCAAACGGTCGAGCACCTGCAACGCCGCACCGGTGTCGAGGCTGCGTGCCGCCAGTGCGGCGCCCTCGCGCAGGTCGGCGGCACGGCCGGCGACGACCAGGGCTGCGGCGGCGTTCAGCGCCACACAGTCGCGATAAGGGCCGGGCGCACCCTCCAGCAGCGCCAGCACGGCCGCGGCATTCTCGGCCGGTTCGCCGCCGCGCAGGCTGCTGGCCGGCGCGCGTGGCAGGCCCGCGTCCTCCGGCGCGACGGTGAATGCGTGCAAGGCCCCGTCGCGGATCGCGACCACCTGCGACGGGCCGGCGATGGTCAGTTCGTCCAGCCCCTGGCCGTGGACCAGCCAGGCCGAGGTGGTGCCCAGCCGCAGCAATGTCTCGGCCATCGGCCGCAGCCATTCGGGGGCAAACGCGCCGGTCATCTGGCGCGTCACGCGTGCGGGATTGGCCATGGGGCCGAGCAGGTTGAACAGCGTGCGGGTGCCGAGTTCGACCCGCGGCCCGGCGGCGTGGCGCAGCGCCGAATGGTGCCGGGGTGCCATCAGGAACACCATGCCGGCTTCCGCCAGCACCGCCGGCAGCCGTTCCATCGGCACATCGAGCGTGACGCCGAGCGCCGTCATCGCATCCGCGGCGCCGGATCGGGACGACAGCGCGCGATTGCCGTGCTTGGCGACGGGCACGCCGCAGCCGGCGACGACGATCGCCGCGGCGGTCGAGATGTTCAGCGTGCCCGCCGCATCCCCGCCGGTGCCGACCACGTCGATGGCCTCCGCCGGGGCCTCGATCGCCGTCATGCGGGCGCGCATGGCGCGCACCGCGCCGGTCATCTCGGCCACCGTCTCGCCGCGCACCCGCATGGCCATCAGCAGGCCAGCGATCTGCGCGGGCGTCGCCTCGCCCGCCATGATGATGCCAAAGGCGTGCTCGGCCTCGGATTCCGCCAGGTGTTCGCCGGCGGCGAGGCGGGCGAGGATGGGTTTCAGCGACATGCGGGGAGACGTCGCGCGGCGGCGCTGGCGCGTCAAGGATGGCGGGGCCATGGCGCCGGCGCGCAGCGCGGCCTAGCCTTGCCACCCCTACCACGGGAGACCCCGCCATGACCCGCAAAGGGCTGTTCTGCACACTCGCGCTGCTGTGGCCGCTGGCAGCGCAGGCCCAGCTTCCCGATCGCCCCATCCGCATCATCGTGCCCTTCACCCCGGGCGGCACCAGCGACATCGTCGCCCGCGTGATGGTCGAGGCCGCGTCGTCCCGCCTGCCGCGCGGGGCGGTCGTGGAAAACCGCTCCGGTGCCGGCGGCAACATCGCCATGGCGGAGGCCGCGCGCGCAGCCCCCGACGGCACCACCCTGGTGCAATGCGCCTTCGGCCCCTGCGGCGCGAACCCGGCGCTGTATGCGGCGCCGGGATACACGCTCGCCGATTTCACCGGCGTGATCCTGACCGGTGCCGTGCGCAACGTGATGACCGTGCGGCGCGACTTGCCCGTAGCGACCCTGGCCGAGGTCGTGGCGCTCGGGCGCAGCACGCCGGGGGGGCTTACCTTCGCGTCCTCCGGTGTCGGGGCGTCGAACCACCTCGGGCCGGAATGGCTGCGGTCGAAACTGGGCATCACCTGGACCCATGTGCCGTATCGCGGCAGCGGCCCCGCGATCACCGACCTCGTCGGCGGGCGGGTGGATGTGTTCTTCGACAACCTGCCCTCGATCCTGCCGCATATCCGCGCCGGGTCGGTGCGGGCCGTCGCGGTGCCGGCGGCGGCCCGGCTGCCGGAACTGCCGGATGTGCCGACCTTTGCCGAAGCCGGGGTCGCGGGCGTGGTGATCGATTCCTGGTTCGGCTTCATGGCGCCCGCCCGCACGCCCGCCCCGGTGGTCGCGGCGCTGAACGCGGCTTTCGCCGCGGCGCTGGCCGATCCCGCGGTGCAGGCGCGGCTGACATCGCTCGGCGTCATCCCGCTCGGCGGGAGTGCTGCCGAGATGGACCGCTTCGTCACGGCCGAGGTCGCCCGCTGGGCCGAGGTCGTCCGCGTCGCGGGGATCCGCGCCGAATGACCGCCGTCCGCATCATCGGCCTGCGCACCATCCGCATCGCCGAGCGCGGCAACCTGCTGTGGCTGGAAATCACCACCGATGACGGCCTCGTGGGCCTGGGCGAAGCGTTCCGCGGGGCGGCGGCGGTGGAGGCGGTGCTGCATGAGAGCATCGCGCCGTATCTGCTCGGCCGCGACGCGCGGGCGATCGAACCGGTCAGCCGCATGCTGCTGCACCCCTATGTCGGCTTCGGCGGGTCGAGCGCCGAGGTGCGGGCGGCGAGTGCGGTCGATCTGGCGCTGTGGGACCTGGCCGGGCAGCGCGCCGGGGTGCCGATCCATGAGGCGCTGGGCGGCGCCTGCCGCGAGGCCGTGCGCGCCTACAACACCTGCGCGGGCTACGACTACAACAGTCGCCAGCATGCGGGCGGTCACGCCGGGCGCCGCGAACGCAGCGCCGACGAGGCGCCGGCCGGGCCATACGACGACCAGATCGCGTTTTCGCGCGACGCCGGGGCGCTGGCCCTGTCGCTGCTGGCGGAGGGTTTTTCGGCCATGAAGATCTGGCCGTTCGATCCCTTCGCGTCGCGCGATGGCGGGCTGACGATCCGGGCGGAGGAGATCGAGGCCGGTATGGCCCCGTTCCGCGCCATACGCGCCGCCGCCGGCCAGCGCATGGAGGTGATGGCCGAACTGCATTCCCTGTGGTCGGCCCCCGCAGCGGCGCGCATCTGCCGCGCGCTGGAGGAGGTGGACGTGTTCTGGGCCGAGGACCCGCTGCACAAGATGAACGATGTGCGGGGCCTGGCCGACCTGCGCCGCCGCACCCGCGTGCCGGTCTGCGCGAGCGAGACCCTGGGCGGCAAGGTTGCCTTTCGCGACCTGCTGGCCGCGGATGCGACAGATATCGTGATGCTGGACCTGACCTGGTGCGGCGGCCTGACCGAGGCGCGCAAGATCGCGGCCCTGGCCGAGGCGTACAACAAGCCGGTGGCACCGCATGACTGCACCGGGCCGGTGACCCTGATGGCCAGCCTGCACCTGGCGATCCACGCGCCGACCGCGATCTTCCAGGAGGTGGTGCGGGCGACGCTGGCGACCTGGTACCGGGATCTGGTGACGGAACTGCCGCGGATCGCGGGCGGGATGGTGGCGGCACCGCATGCGCCGGGCTTGGGGACGGTGCTGCGGCCGGAGGTCGCGCATCGGGCGGATGCGACGGTGCGGGTGGCGCGGTTCTCGCCGGGCTGAGGCAGTGGGGGATGGGGCTGTGACCCAGGGGCTGCTTGGGTTTTGTGGGTTTCGGACAAATTGGTTTGGGGCGGAAAATCGGGGTGCCGGGAAGGGCAGCCATGGGCGCCGTGGTGCCGCAGGGTGTCCTGCCAGCAGCGGTGGGTGGCAGCGTCGGCCGCTGGGTGCGGCAGGCGGGGCAGAGGTCGTGTTCCAGCGTGTGCCGGCCGGGCGGGCATCTGGGGCGGCCAGAAGGTGTGGCAGCTTTGGCCCTGGGTGGCGCAGGGTAAGCCTTCGGATGTAGGGGCGGGTTGGCGTTCCATGCGCGGATGTCTCGTGTGGGACCACCGCCTTAGACAAACATTCCGCAGAAAGCAAGGAATATTGTCCTCAGCGTTGAAGTAACCGCCGAAGCTTGCCCACCGCAGTCCCCGGCGTCGTCAGCACCGGCAACCCCGTCGCCGCCCCGACCGCGCCCTCTGCCCGCGCCAGGGAAAACTGCGCCAGCGCGATCACATCGCACCCCGCAAGGCCCCGCGCCGCCTCGGCCGCCAGCCGGTCGTGCGCCGCAAAATCCCCCGCATCCAGCGCCGCCATCGCCCCCGGGATCAGGCAGGGCACGACCTCCACCCCGGCTGGGAACTCCGCCGGCATGCTGTCCAGCGTCGGCTGGAAACTCGCCAGCAGTCCCACGCGGCGGTACGAACCCGCGTCCTCGATCATCGCGGTGTTCGGCTTCAGCACCGGGACGGGTGCAAAGGCATCGGCACAGGCCGCGATGCAGGGACCAAAGGCCGAACAGGTGAACAGCACCCCATCCGCCCCGGTGCCGATGGCGTAGCGGGTCAGAGCCAAGAACCGTTCGGTCATGCGCGGGGTCAGGCAGCCTTCGGCCGCCAGATCCTCGGACAGCGAGGTGTCGAGCAGGCTCATCACCCGCGCCTCGGGCCAAAGCCTGGCCATAGCAGCCTCGATCGGGGGCGGCGAATGGCGCAGGGCGTGGATCAGTGCGATGCGCACGGCGGCATCCGTTGGAACCGGATCGTCGGAACGGATGAAGCCCCGCGCAAGAGGCCAGCCCTATTGGCAGCGCTTCAGGGGCGAGGGAAATTCCGAGCAATTGGGGAAGATGATCTCGTCCTCCCCACGCCGTTCGACGCGCAGCGCATTGGCGTTGGCGCAACCAAACGTCGAATCGCGCCCGGGCGCCTGGGCGCCGAAGGCACCGATCGTCGGCGCCGCGGGGGCAAAGCGGAAGTCCAGCCCGTCCGGCTGCTGTGCGACGGTTTCGATCAGCCTTTGGCGATAGGCGACGTCGAGCGGCGAAGATCGCATCACCACGTCCCGCGTGAAGATGACGGTCGGCGACCCGGCGCAGGTCGGGCCATCCACATCGCCGGGCGGGAAGATGCCGCCGGTCCAGACGCCGAACAGCCAGGCGTGCGGCGGCAGGGCCGGGGGGGCTGCGGGCGATGGTGCCGCCGGCGGGCGGGGCTGCGCGTCGCCCGCCAGCGGGGCGGCCAGGATCGGCAGCATGACCAGCATGGCCAGAAGCCAGGGGCGGCGCGAAAGGGGCTGGTCGGATGTCATGCTCACTCGTGTAGCCCGGTCCGCACCCCAGGCCAAACCCCCCCGGGCAAGCACAGCCGGCGTCGCAAACGCGCATCCGGCTGACAGGTTGGTAACCCTTTGCCGGGCAGTCTGCTGCCGCGGCCGAACATTCCTTCGGCGCGAACGGGAGAGCCCGTGGCATGCCGATCCGTGTCGCTCCCCACCCGGAGCCTGCCGCCACATGAGTCCGCCCTCTGCCGCCAGCCTCACGCTGCCGCCACCCGCCCAATCCGCGGCCCCGGACGCCGCGCGCGCCATCGCGCAGGCCGCGATCGATTCGCTCGCCCGGTTCGGGCTGTCGCCAACCCCTGACCACTTTGCCATCTGGTACGACTACCACGCCGAGGCGAACCACATGGTTCGCCGCGTCATCGACACCTACCTGACCAATCGGCGCACAATCGATGCGACGCTGATGCTCGCCCTGCACGAACGCTTCTTCAGCCCGCGGTCGGAAGCGGCGGCCCTGCTGGAAACCGCGCAGCGCCTGCAGGAAGCGATGCGGGAGACATTGGCCGCGGCCGGCCAGGCCTCCGCGGATGCCCGGCGCTTCGGTGCCACCCTTACCGGGGCAGGGCAGGCGATCGTGGCCGATCCCGGCCACCTGCCAGGCATCATCGACCGCCTGGCCGCCGAAACCCGCGACATTGCCCGGCGCAGCGAACAGATCGGCGAAAGGCTGGCGCGCAGCGTCGATCGCGTCGAAACCCTGGAACGCACCCTGGCCGAAAGCCGGATGGAGGCGACCACCGATGCGCTGACCGGGCTGCCGAACCGGCGCGCCTTCGACGACATGCTGCGCTTGCAGTCCGATCAGGCGCGCACCGGCGGGGCGCCGCTGTCGCTGCTGATCGCCGACATCGACCGCTTCAAGGTGATCAACGATACCTGGGGCCATCCGGTCGGCGATGCGGTGCTGCGCCGGGTCGCCATCACCTTGCGCGAACACTTGGCCGAACCCGCCCAGGCCAGCCGCTTCGGCGGTGAGGAGTTCTGTGTGCTGGTGCCCGGCGCCTCGCCCACCGCGGCCGTCGCCCTGGCCGAACGGCTGCGCGAAGCGGTGGCGGCGCAAAGCTTCCAGGTCCGCGCCTCGGGCAAAGTGCTCGGGCGCGTCACCGTCTCGATCGGCGTCGCCGATCATGCGGCGGGGGAGGCGGTGGAGGCGCTGATCGCGCGGGCCGATGCGGCGCTCTATCGCGCCAAGCAGGCGGGGCGGAACCGGGTGGAGCGTGCGGCGCCCAACTGACGCCTTACGCCCGGGCCGCCAGCCCCGGCGCCGGGCCATCGCGCACCGGCACATGCACCACCGCCGCAAAAGCCGCCAGCAGGATGCCAAAGACCCACATCAAATCGTAGGACCCGGTGCGGTCGAACACCACGCCGCCCAGGAAGGCCCCTGTGAAGCCGCCGATCTGGTGGCCGAGGAAGACGATCCCGAACAGCGTCGCGAGCCAGCGCGTACCGAAATTCCGCGCGACCAGCGCCACCGTCGGCGGCACGGTGGACAGCCACAGCACCCCCATGATCGCGGAGAACGCCAGCACCGTCTCCGTCGTCTTGGGCGCCAGCAGGAAGACGGTCATCACGATCCCGCGCGCGGCGTAGATGCAGACCAGCAATTCCCGCCGCTTCCAGCGCTGCGCCAGCTCTCCCGCGGCCAGGCTGCCGAAGACGTTGAACAGCCCGATCAGCGAAATCGCCCCCGCCCCCACCCACAGCGGCAGGTGGCAGGTCGCGACAAACCCCGGCAGGTGCACCGACAGGAAGGACACATGCACCCCGCAGACGAAGAAGCCGCAGAACAGGTACCAGAAGGTCGGCGTGCGAAAGGCCAGCGACAACGCCTGCCCGGCGGTCTGTTCCGGGGCGCCGGGGGCCGGCTGTGGCCGCGGGTCCTCGCGCAGCGGCAGCGCCAGCGGGATCATCAGCAGGGCAGCGGCGGCCATCGCGAAAAGCGCGCCCTGCCAGCCGAAGGCGGCCAAGCCCGCCCCCGACAGCGGCACCACGAGAAACTGCCCAAAGGACGACCCCGCGGTGCCAAGCCCGACCGCGCGCCCCCGCCGCTCCGGCGGCAGCAGGCGGGTCAGGGTCGCGACGATCACCGGCATCCCGGCCGCCGAGACCGCGATGCCCATGAGGAAGCCGGCAAAGGCGGTGAACAGCCCGAGCCCATCCGACAACGCCATACCCAGGATGCCGAGCGCGTAGAGCACAGCCCCACCGATCAGCACCACCCGCCCGCCATAGCGGTCCGCCACCTGGCCGCAGAACGGCTGCGCCACGCCGTTCAGCAGCACCTGCAAGGCGATGGCTAAGGCAAAGCCCGCGGCGGGCCAGCCGTGCTCGGCCGTCATCGGCGCCAGGAACAGGCCGAAGGACTGCCGCAACCCCATCGCCAAAGCCGCCGCCAGCACGGCACAGGCGATGATCAGGGTCCAGTTCCGCGAGGGTGGTTTGGTCATGGCCGTAATCTCCCCGATCGGCGCCGCCGGCGCTACACCGCATGGCGGGGCTGCGCGCCGGCGGCCATGCGCGCCGGGCATGGCTCGCGGTTGGACGTGGCGGGTCGGGCGTGGGACAGGCGGAGATGGTTCGCGCCCTATATGATCGCATCATCGCCCTGGCGGCCCATGGACGCGCCGGGTGGTGGCTGTTCGCCGTAGCCTTCGCCGAGAGCAGCGTCTTCCCCATCCCGCCGGATGCGATGCTGATCCCGATGTGCCTGGCCCGGCCGGATCGCGCCTGGCGCTATGCCGCGATCTGCACGCTGGCCTCGGTGCTGGGGGGCATCCTGGGCTATGTCATCGGCTATTGGCTGTTCGATGCGATCGCGGCGCCGATCCTTGCCGCCTATGGCCATCCCGATGCGCTGGCGAAGTTCCAGGGCTGGTTCGACGCCTGGGGGCTGTGGGTGATCCTGATCAAGGGCTTCACGCCGATCCCCTACAAGCTGGTGACCATCGCCTCGGGGGCCGCGCATTTCAGTTTCGCCGTGTTCATCGTGGCGAGTGTCGCGACGCGGGGGGCGCGGTTCTTCTTGTTGGCGGGGCTGCTGCGGGCCTATGGGCCGCCGATCCGCGCCTTCATCGAGACGCGGCTGACCCTGGTCACGACGGTCGCTGTGGTCGCGGTGCTGGGCGGCGTGCTGGCGCTGCGGTTGCTCTGATGCCGCTTGCATCCGCCGCCGCCCATCGCACCTGCTGATCGTGAAGGAACCCGCCATGGCCAAGGATGAGGAGGTCACCCTGACGGGGGCCGTGAAGCCGAAACTGGTCGCCGCCAAACAGGCCTGGGCACGCGACGGGCGCTTGCTGACCGGCGACATCACCAGCCACGACCGCCTGCCGCCCGGTCAGACCCTGGTGCAGGATTGGCCGGTGCTCGACCTCGGCGTGCAGCCGACGGTGCCATTCGCCGCCGCGACGCTGGTCATCGACGGGCTGGTCGCGTCGCCTCAGAGCCTGGACTGGGCCGCCCTGCAAGCCATGCCGCAGCAGAACTGGGTGAACGATATCCATTGCGTCACGCAATGGTCGCGCTACGACAACACCTGGGGGGGCATCGCCCTGCCGGCCCTGCTCGCCCTGGCCCGGCCAGCGGCGACGGCAGGCTTCGTCGCGATGGAATCGCACGACGGCTACACCACCAACCTGCCCCTGGCCGATCTGGACCGCGACGACGCCTTTCTCGCCTTCTCCTGGGGCGGCCAGCCGCTGGAGCGCCAGCATGGCGGGCCGATGCGGCTCGTGGTGCCGCATTTGTATCTTTGGAAATCGCCCAAATGGGTCAAGCGGCTGACGCTTGTGGCCGAGGACCGGCCGGGCTTCTGGGAAGTCCGTGGCTACCACCACCGCGGCGATCCCTGGGGGGAGGAACGTTATGGCTGATGTGTTTCGACGCAGCCTGCTGGGCGGTGTCGCCGCCCTGACCGCCGGCGCCGCGCTCGCCCAAGGTGGGTCGCTCCACGACTTCAGCCTGACCTCGCTGGAGGGCGAGCCCCTGCCGCTCGCGGCCTGGCGCGACCAGCCGGTCCTGGTGGTCAATACCGCTTCCTTCTGCGGCTATACGCCCCAGTTCGCCGGTTTGCAGGCGCTGGCCGATCGATACGCTGCGCGCGGCCTTGTCGTGTTGGGCGTGCCGTCCAACGACTTCAACCAGGAAGCGGCGGATGCGCAGCGCGTGCGGGCGATCTGCGATGCGCAATTCGGCATCACCTTTCCGATGACGGGCATCAGCAGCGTGCGGGGGCCGGGCGCGATCCCGCTGTTTCGCTGGCTGGCCGAACAGGGCGGTGGGCCGCCGCGCTGGAACTTCCACAAATACCTGGTGGCGCGGGACGGCGTGACGGTGCGTGGCTTCGCGACCGGGGTGGAGCCAGGCTCGCCCGCCATGCGGCGCGCGGTCGAGGCCGCATTGGGCTGACTTGCACAACGGGGCGGCGGCGGGCGATGGTCCCGCCATGCCGCGTTATTCCTTCGTCACCGTCGATGTCTTCACCGACCGCCGCTTCGGCGGCAATCCGCTGGCGGTCTTCCCCGATGCCGCGGGCCTTGACGATGAGCAGATGCAGGCCCTCGCCGCCGAGTTCAACCTCAGCGAGACGACCTTCGTCCTGCCACCGCACAACCCCGCCAACAGCGCCCGCGTCCGCATCTTCAACCGCACCACCGAAATGCCATTTGCCGGCCACCCCAATGTCGGCACCGCCTTCGTCCTGGCGCAGCAGGGCCGCGCGCCGGCCGGAGTGCTGCGCTTCGAGGAGATGGCGGGGCTGGTCGAGGTCACGCTCGACCACGACGCCGCCGGCACGCTGGTGGGGGCGACCATCGCGGCCCCCGAGGCCCTGTCGGTTGGCGCGGCCTTCCCCGCCGGGCATGTCGCCGCCTGCGCCGGGATCGATGTCGCCGATGTGCTCGGCACCGCGCATCCGCCGATCACCGCAAGCCTGGGCAACCCCTTCGTCTTCGCCGAAGTGACGGCGGCCGCGCTGACCCGCGCGGTGCCGGATATCGCAGCCTTCCACCGCGCCCGCGATGCGACCGGCCATGATGCCCGACTGGCTTTGCACCTCTATGCGCGCGATGGCGCGGGGCTGCGGGCACGGATGTTCGCGCCGCTGTCGGGCACGCTGGAGGACCCCGCGACCGGCAGCGCCAATGTCGCCCTCGGCGCGCTGCTGCTCTCGCTCGGCGACGCGCAGGCCTTGCGGATCGATGTGGTGCAAGGCGTCGAGATGGGGCGCCCGAGCCTGCTGCGGGTCGCAGCACGCCGCGGCCCCGACGGCATCCGCGCGACCGTCGGCGGCGGCTGCATCGAAGTGCTGCGCGGCGAGGCTCTGGTCTGATCCACGGCCTGCGCTAGTCTAGCCGCGCCACACCAGGCGGGCGTCAGACCCGCCCCACCCGAGGATGACCCGCCCATGACCCCGACCATGACCCGCCGCGGCCTTGCCGCGGTCTTCGTCGCAACCCCGGTCGCCACCTCGGCACTGGCCCAGGGCGCCGGCCAGGGCGCCGGCCAAGGCGCCGACCGGGGCGGCGACCGGGGCGGCGATTGGCCGAGCCGCGCCATCACCCTCGTGGTGCCCTGGGCGGCGGGCGGGTCCACGGATGCCGTCGCCCGCATCCTCGCCAACCGGCTGAGCCAGGACAGCGGCCGCGGCTTTGTCGTGGACAACCGCACCGGCGCCAATGGCACCATCGGCTTCGGCACCGTCGCCCGTGCCCGGCCGGATGGCTACACCATGCTGGTCAGCACGGTCAGCACCTATGCGATGGCGCCCCACCTGATGCAGCTGCCCTACGACAACGAACGCGCCTTTGTCGGCGTCGGGCTGATCGCCTCGATGCCGATGATCCTGGTGGTGCCGCGGGCCTCGCCCCATCGCACGCTGGCGGAGTTCATCGCGGCCGCGAAGGCACCGGGGGCGCGGCTGGTCTATGCCAATTCCGGCACCGGCAGCAGCACGCATTTGGCCACCGAATTGTTCTTGCAGGCGGCCGGGATCGAGATGCCCGACGTCGGCTACCGCGGCGGCGCGCCGGCGGTACAGGGCGTGCTGGCCGGCGAGGCGCAGATGATCATGCAGGCGGCCTCCGGCGTCATCCCGCTGATCCAATCGGGCGATCTGCGGGCGCTGGCCATCTCCTCGCGCGACCGCAGCGCCGTCGCCCCCGATGTGGCGACCTTCCGCGAACAGGGTTTCCCGGACTACGAAGTCTATGAGCATATCGCCGTCCAGGCCCCGGCCGGCACGCCGGACGCCATCGTGCGGCGGATGAATGCGCTGACCAAGGCGGCGATGGAAAACCCCGAAACGGTGCAGCGCCTGGCGGCGCTGGCCGTGGTGCCGACGGTCGGCAGCGTGGAGGACTGGGGCCCCTACTTCACCGCCGAGAACGCCAAGTGGCGCGAGGTCATCCGCAGTCGCAACATCCGCCTGCAATAACGGACCGCGGATGCCACGGCAGCATCGCATCGCCACGGTCTGCCGGTCGGGCATGCTGCCGGACAAGGCGGACTCCATCGCCGCCGCCCGCTTCGACGCGGTTGACATTTTTGAGGACGACCTGCTCGGCTTCGACGGCACGGCGCGCGATCCGGGACGGATGTGCGCGGGCCTGGGGCTGGCCGTGACATTGTGCCAGCCGTTCAGCGATTTGGAGGCGATGCCGGGGCCGCATCGCGCCCGCAACTTTCGTGCGGAACGGAAATCCAGACACGGCGCCGGGCGCGCGCGGGCTCCGATCCTCGACCGGATCAACCGGCTGCGCCAGCTGACCGGCGAAGCGCCGCTCGAGGCGTCGGACGCGGCGGCTCTGGCCGGACTTGACTGAGGCGCCGCGGTCGCTGGTC
>JBBRWI010000062.1:0-17241 GCA_038249305.1 Acetobacterales bacterium | reverse complement strand
GCCAAGCAGGGCGGGCGGGCAGGGACGCAGGCCGCTGATCCGGGGCTGCGCTTCGTCTGGGAATTCTTGGGTGGGCAGGCTGGCCTTGCGACGCCGCTGGTCTTCGTGCTGTGCCTCGCCGGGGCAGGGTCCGCCCTTTGGGTCGCTTTGCGGGCGCGGGATTCGGGCGCGGCGATGCTCGCGGCGCTGATCCTGCCTGGGGCGGCGCTGTTCCTGTGGCAGGCGACCGGCAGCCGGGTACAGGGCAATTGGCCGGCCATCCTCTACCCCGCCGCCTGCCTCGCCGCCGCCGGCTATCTGGGGCCGCGCTGGGACGGCTGGCGGCGGCCGGCGGCGGGCCTGGGGCTGGGGCTGGCGCTGATCGGCCTCGTGCAGGCCATCGCGGGCCCGCTGCCGCTGCCACGGCGCGCCGATCCCTCCCTCGCACGACTGGGCGGGTGGCCCGCCTTCGTGGCCGAGGTCGAGGCCGCGCGGCGCGCGGCCGGGGCCGGCTTCATCGCGGCCGAGGAATACGGCCTGGCTGCCGAACTGGCGTTTCGCCTGCCGCCCGGCGTGCAGGTGGTCGCGATCTCCGACCGTTGGGATCTTTTCGACCTCGCACCCCCCGAAGCCGGCGTAACCGGACTGCTGGTCCGCAGCGAAAGACGAGGGGAGGGGGCACCGCTTTGGCCGGAAGCGAGCCCCGAGGGCGGAATTATCGAGGGTGGCATCATTCGCGCGCGACGGGGCATCGAGGCAGAGCGTTACCGGCTCTACCGGGTCACCGTGCGGGCCGATATGCCAGCCGCCGCCGTGCTGCCGCGTCCCATGCCTTGACGGCGGGGGGCCTGGGGGCAACCTGAACCACTCCGGCACAAAGGAGACGACGCATGAACATCCGCATTCCGCGCGGTTGGGAAATCCCCGAACGGCTCGCGACGCCTGAATCCGTTGTGCTGAACCGGCGCGCGCTGATCGGCGCCTCGGCCATGCTGCTGCCCGGCGTGGCGCTGGGCCAGGGTGCCGCACCCGCGGCCGAGGCGGTGAACCCGATGGCGGCGATGCGCAACAACCGCTTCCCGCCCGAGCGCGCCATCACCGCCGAACGCGAAGCGACGACCTACAACAACTTCTACGAATTCGGCACCGACAAGGGCATCTGGCGCCTGGCCCAGCGCCTGCCGCAACGGCCCTGGACCCTGCGCATCGGCGGGATGGTCGAAACGGCGCAGGAACTCGACATCGACGGCATCATCCGCCGCATGCCGCTGGAAGAACGGGTCCTGCGTATGCGCTGCGTCGAGGGCTGGGCGATGACCGCGGTCTATACCGGCTTCCCGCTGTCCGAACTGCTGAAACTGGCCGCGCCGACGGCGGCGGCGAAATATGTGGTGTTCGAGACGGCGGCCGACCGCGCCAACATGCCGGGGCTGCGCCAGTCCTGGTATCCCTGGCCCTACAAGGAAGGTTGCACGATCGCCGAAGCCGCCAACGAGATGGCCTTCGTCGTCGTGGGCATGTACGGCAAGCCCTGCCCGCCGCAGAACGGCGGGCCGATCCGCGTGGTGTTTCCGTGGAAGTTCGGCTTCAAGCACGGCAAAAGCCTCGCGCGGATCACCCTGTCCGACCAGCGACCCGTCTCCTACTGGGAACAGGTCCAGGGCGCCGAATACGGCTTCTGGGCGAATGTGAACCCCGAGGTGCCGCATCCGCGCTGGAGCCAGGCGACCGAACGCCTGCTCGGCACCAATGAACGGGTGCCGACACGTATCTTCAACGGCTACGGCGAATTCGTCGCGGACATGTATCGCGGGATGGAGCGGGAGCGTCTCTGGGCGTGAACCGGCGGCGGGCGGGGTGAGGAGACAAGCCCCCCCCCGCAAAGCCCGCCCTACCGCGCCGTCAGCGACGGCAACAGGGGCGCGTTCAGCCGCACATTCGCCCGGTCGCGGATCGCCGCAGTGAACTGGGCCTCCAGGTCGTTTGCCATGGCCTGTTCCGTCTCGCTCCTGAGGGTGGCAAGCCCGGTTGGGTCGGCCGCGGGATCGGCCGGAATCACCTCGACCAGGACCGCCACGACGTAGCCATCGCGGGTCGCGACCATCGTGGCGCCGCCGGGGCTGAGGGCGAACACCGGGCCGCGCAAAGCATTCGGCGGCTGGTTCAAGGGTGGCGGTTCGGCGCTGTTGGGCGGTGCCTGGCGGCCGAAGGGGCCGATCCGATCGACCGCCAGCCCCGCTGCCGCCGCGGCCTCGGCGATCGGCGTGCCGGTCTGGAGGCTACGCAGCAGGGCTGCGGCCGCGGCCTCCTGATGGCGGCGGCGCGCGTCCAGCAACCACAGCCGGCGGACATCGGCCTCGACCGCCTCGAAGGGTTTCAACGCGCTGGGCGTGATTTCGCGCAGGTCCACCGCGATGAAGGTGCCGCCGCCGGCCTCCTCCATGCGGGGGCCGCGGCCTTGCTGGGCGGCGAAGATCGCGGCGATCGCGGTGGCCCGCAGATCGGCGGCGACCGGCAGCGGCACCGGCCGGCCCGCGGCATCAAGCCCGCGCGCATCGGTCCGCACCTCGGCCAGGGCCAGTCCGAAGCGGGGGGCGGCCTCGACCAGGCTGGCGCCGCCGGCCAGCGCATCCTCGACCCGGTTGGCGCGTTCGTAGGCGATGTCGGCCGCGCGTTCGAGCGCCAGGCTGGCGGCGATCTCCTCGCGGACCTCGGGCAGGCCCCGGGTCGTGCCGGGTGTTACGCCCACCACACGGAACACATGCCAGCCGAAGGGGCTGCGGACCGGGTCGCTGACGCCGCCCGGGGGCGGGCCGAAGGCGGCGGCGGCGAGGTCCGGCAGCGGCAGGGCGGCGCGATCCACATCGCCCAGGGCCAGGGCGCTGCCGCCGGCGGCCCGGGCCTCGGCGGTGATCGCGGCCATCAGGGCGCCGGCCCGCCAGGCGGCGGCGATGGCGGTGGCGGCGGCCTCGTTCGGCAGCAGCGCCTGTTCCAGGTCGCGCCGTTCGGGGGTTTCATAGGCCAGGCGGCGGGCGGCGTAGGCGTCCTCGATCGCGCGTTCGTCGATCTGGATGTCGCCGGCCAGCCCCGCCGGCGACAGGGCGGCGACGGTGACACTGCGGTATTCGGGGGCGGAGAAGCTTTCTGGGTTGTTCTCGTGGAAGCGGCGCAGCGCGGCCTCGGTCGGCGGCTCGGGATCGGGTGCCGAGAGCCAGGCGAATTCGACGGTATCGACGACCCGCTGCTCACGGGCGAAGCCATAGAGGAGGCTGGTGATCTCGTTTGGCGCCGTGGCCCCCGCGCGCACGCCGCCGATCAACTGGATGCGTTGGAGGTCCTCGGCGACCAGCCGCAGGAACTCGGGTTCCGACAATTCGTTCTGCCGCATGAACTGGTCGAGGATGGGCCGGCTGAAGCGCCCGTCGCCGCCCTGGAAGGCCGGCACCGCCCAGATGAAATCCCGCACCGTCGCGGCCGGGACGGCCAGGCCCATGCGTGCGGCCTCGGCCGAGCGGGCGCGGTCGGTGATCAGCCCATCCAGCGCCTGGCGGGCGATCATGGCCCGCATATCGGCGTCCATCTCCATCCGCCCGCCCAACTCGCGCTGGGTGCGGGTGATGGCGCGCTGGGCCGCGACCTGCGCATCGACCAGCTCGATCGGGCGCCCGGCGACCTGGGCGACGGCGGTGTCGCGGCCGAGGCCGCGGATCGTGTCCTCGATCCCCCAGATCGCGAAGGAGATCACGAGCAGCAGGAAAAGGCCCTTGGCGAACCAGGTGGAGGCGAGGCGGCGCATCTGAATGATCATGCCGGCGCGGGTAGCCGAAAACCGGGGCGGGGGGAATGCGTGACGATGTGGTTGCGGGCGGCACCGGCCGGCGCTAGAGCAATATCGGATCAGATGAAACCATCTGATCCGATTTCTTGCTCTAGATTCAACGGCTTCTAGAGCACGAGATCGATCCACTTGGATCGATCGTGCTCTAGGGCCCAGGACCGCTTCGGAGACGCCGCATGACCGCCCTTCGCCCCCTGATCGCCGGCAACTGGAAGATGCACGGGACGGTGGCCGATGCCGTCGCGCTCGCGCAGGCGGTCGCGGCGGGGGCATCGGGGCTGGCGGCCGAGATCCTGGTCTGCCCGCCGTCGGTCCACCTCGCGGCGGTCGCGCCGGTGCTCGCGGGTTCGCCGGTCGGGCTTGGCGCGCAGGATTGCCATGCGGCGGCCAAGGGCGCGCATACCGGCGATGTCTCGGCCGCCATGCTGCGCGACGCCGGGGCCGCCTGGGTGATCCTCGGCCATTCCGAACGGCGGGCCGACCATGCGGAGACCGACACGCAGGTCGCGGCCAAGGCCGCGGCCGCCATCGCCGCTGGTTTGCGTGCGATCATCTGCGTGGGTGAGACGCTGGCCGAGCGCGAGGCCGGCACCGCCGAGTCCGTGGTCGCCCGCCAATTGGCCGGCAGCCTGCCGCCCGGTTTCGCGGATGCTGGCGGGGTCGTGGCCTACGAACCCGTCTGGGCCATCGGCACCGGCCGCATCCCGACCGAAGCGGATATCCGGGCCATGCATGCGCGGTTGCGGGCCGAGGTGCTGGGCCTGTGCGGCCCGGCCGGCGCCACGGTGCCGCTGCTCTACGGCGGCAGCGTCAAGCCGGGCAATGCCGCCGTGATCCTGGCGCTGCCCGAGGTGAACGGCGCGCTGGTCGGTGGCGCCGCCCTGGTCGCCGCCGATTTCCTGGCCATCGCCGCCGCCGCCTGAAGCGGGGTGGCGGCGGCGCGCGGGCTGCGCTAGACGCTGGGCGCCATGACCACCGTCCTGATCATCCTGCACCTGCTCGTCACCCTCGCCCTGATCGGCGTGGTCCTGCTCCAGCGGAGCGAGGGCGGCGGCCTGGGAATCGGGTCGAGCCAGGGGATGGGCAGTTTCATGGGCGGCCGCGGCACCGCCAACCTGCTGACCCGCGCGACCGCGGTGCTGGCGACGGTCTTCATGGTGCTGGCGATGGTGCTGGCGCTGCTGGGGCGCGGGGCGTCGCAGCAGGGCTCGATCCTCGATGGCCCGCCGATCGGCCTGCCGGGCGGCACCGCCCCTGCCGCGCCCGCCTTGCCCGCGCTGCCGGCCGTCCCGACCAACTGACGCCCCCCGGGCGCTTGGGGCCGAAACGCCGCCGTCCATCTTCGCGGCCCTTCGCAACCCACCCCCGGCACATGGACGCCACGCGCCGGCGCGGGTGGACGGCCGCCCCTGTCGGGGGCTACACGGATCGTCCATGACGCGGTTCGTATTCATCACCGGCGGCGTGGTCTCCTCGCTCGGCAAAGGCATCGCGGCGGCGTCCCTCGCCGCCCTTCTGCAAGCGCGCGGCCACAAGGTCCGCCTGCGCAAGCTCGACCCCTATCTCAACGTCGATCCGGGCACCATGAGCCCGTACCAGCACGGCGAGGTCTTCGTCACCGACGATGGCGCCGAGACCGATCTCGATCTCGGCCACTACGAACGCTTCACCGGGGTTCCGGCCACGCGGGCCGACAATTGGACCTCGGGGCGCATCTACGGCGAGGTGATCGCCAAGGAGCGCCGCGGCGACTACCTCGGCGGCACGGTGCAGGTGATCCCGCACATCACCGACGCCATCAAATCGGCGGTGACCAGCGAAACCGACGGGCTGGATTTCGTGCTCGTCGAAATCGGCGGCACGGTCGGCGACATCGAAAGCCTGCCCTTCCTCGAAGCGATCCGGCAGCTGGGCAATGAACTCGGGCCGCAGCGCAGCCTCTTCGTGCACCTGACCCTGGTGCCCTACATCCCCTCGGCCGGCGAATTGAAGACCAAGCCGACGCAGCACAGCGTCAAGGAACTGCTCTCGCTGGGCATCCAGCCGCAGATCCTGTTGTGCCGCTGCGACCGCCCGATCCCCGAGAACGAGCGCCGCAAGATTGCGCTGTTCTGCAATGTGCGCCCCGAATCGGTGATCCCGGCGCTCGATGCTTCCTCGATCTACGCGGTGCCCGTCGCCTACTCGCGGGAGGGGCTGGACCGGGAGGTGCTTCGCCACTTCGGCCTGTCCGTGTATGGCGAGCCGGACATGCGGCGCTGGAACGGCATCATGGCCGCGATCGACCAGCCGGAGGGCGAGGTCACCATCGCCGTGGTCGGCAAGTACACGGGCCTGCTCGACGCCTACAAGTCGCTGGCCGAAGCCCTCGTCCACGGCGGCATCTCGCACCGGGTCAAGGTCAGGCTGGACTGGGTGGACAGCGAGATCTTCGAGGGCGCGCCGGCGGAAGCGCTGGCCCGGCTTGAAGGCGTGCACGGCATCCTGGTGCCAGGCGGCTTCGGCGAACGCGGCACCAAGGGCAAGATCGCCGCGGTGCGCTTCGCGCGTGAACGCAAGATCCCCTTCTTCGGCATCTGCTTCGGCATGCAGATGGCGGTGATCGAGGCGGCGCGGAACCTGGTCGGGCTGGAACACGCCAACAGTACCGAATTCGGCGCCTGCGACGAGCCGGTGGTCGGGCTGCTGACCGAATGGCGTCGCGGCAACCAGACCGAGAATCGCGAGGCGGGCGGCGACCTCGGGGGCACCATGCGCCTCGGCGCCTATCCGGCGGCACTCGCGGCCGATTCGCTGGTGCGGGCGGTCTATGGCGGGGCTGCCGATATCGAGGAACGCCATCGCCATCGCTTCGAGGTCAACATCGCCTACAAGGCGCGGCTGGAGGCGGCAGGGCTGCGCTTTTCCGGCATGTCGCCGGACGGCGTGCTGCCGGAAATCGTCGAGGTGCCGGACCATCCCTGGTTCATCGGCGTGCAATACCATCCTGAACTGAAGTCCAAGCCCTTTGCCCCACACCCCTTGTTCGCGGGTTTTGTCGGGGCAGCGGTGAAGCAGTCGCGACTCGTCTGATCACGGAAGGAACCGGCCCATGACCGAGGCAAGCCCCAAGCGGAACTGGTTCGGCATCGTGATGGTGGCGACGGTCGTGCTGGCGGTGCCGATCGCGATCTTCATCGGCACCTTTGCCGCGACCCTGGTCGCCGGCATCGGGCTGATCCTGGGTTATCTGCTACGCGACAAGACCGCCCCGGCGAAGCCTTCGGGGACCACCGACGGGACGCCCTGATGCCCTTTTGCAGCAAGGCCGGCAGCGGCGCACAGCGGGTCGAAGACTGGCCGGACGGCCCCGCTCCGGTGTCGCCTGCCGTCCGCAGGCGCATCGTCACCGCCTGGTCGTCAGCACCGTCGCGACCCAATGCGGCCTGCGATGGCGCGACGTGGCAGGCGCCTATCCTGCCATACGCCGATGTTTTCGCCGCCGACCACGCGCTGCGCGTGTTGCGCCAAACGCCCCTCCACCAGCGTCGCGGCTGATCCGGCTGGCCATGCCGATGCGGTGGTTCGAAAGCTTGATCGACCCCATCGCCCCGCCCGGGGCGCGGGCGGGGCGATTTTTCGGCACCGCGGTGCCCGAGGCGCCGCCGCCGCGCCACCTGCTCGGCTTCTATTGGCACTTCGCCCGACAGGCGCGGGGGCTCTTCGCCGGGCTGTTCGTCGCGGGGCTGGCGGTCGCGGCGCTGGATGCGACAATCCCGATCTTCATCGGCCTGTTGATCGCACTGCTGGAAGCCCATGCGCCCGAAACCCTTTGGGCGGAGTCCTGGCCGATGCTGGCCGGCATGGCGGCGGTGCTGGTGATCGGCCGGCCGGCGGCGATCACCTTGCAGAACCTGATCACCCAGCAGGGCATCGTGCCGGGGGTCACCAGCCTGATCCGCTGGCAATCGCATTGGCATGTCGTGCGCCAGGGCTGGGCCTTCTTCCAGGAGGATTTTGCCGGGCGCATCGCGACGCGGGTGATGCAGGCCGGGCCGGCCTTGCGCGAATCGGTGGTCCAGGCGGTCAACGCGGTCTGGTACATCCTGGTCTACGGCTCGGGCGCGATGCTGTGGCTTGGGGCGTCGGACCTGCGGCTGGCGGCGCCGTTCCTGGCGTGGTTCCTGCTGTATGCGACGCTGCTGCGGCTGCTGGTGCCACGGCTGCGCGACCGCTCGCGGGCGGCGTCGGAGCAGCGCAGCCTGCTGACCGGGCGCGTGGTCGATACCTACACCAACATCCTGACGGTCAAGCTTTTCGCCAAGGCCCAGAATGAGGACGCCTTCGTCCGCGACGGGCTGCTGGGGCTGAACGCCGCCTTTGGCCGCCAGGTGCGGCTGGTGACCTTGAATGCGCTGCTGCTGTCGGTGCTGAACGCGGTGCTGATGGTCTCGGTCGCCGCGGTCGCCGTCTGGCTTTGGGCGCGTGGCGAGATTGGCATCGGCACGGTCGCGACAGCCCTGCCGATGGCCTGGCAGATTGCCAATATCTCGGGCTGGGTCGCCTTCAACGTCACCAGCATCTTCGAGAATATCGGCGTGGTGCAGGAAAGCCTGAATTCCATCGCCGTGCCGCCGACCGCGGCCGATCCGCCGGGGGCGGTGCCGCTGGTCATCGACGATGGCGCGATCCGCTTCGACCAGGTGCTCTTCGGCTATGGGCGGGAGGTCGGCGTGCTGCGCGGCTTCGACCTCGACATCCGGCCGGGCGAGAGGGTCGGGCTGGTCGGACATTCCGGCGCGGGCAAGACCACCGCCGTGAACCTGATGCTGCGCTTCTTCCACCCCGAGCAGGGCCGCATCCTGATCGACGGGCAGGATATCGCCGGCGTCACGCAGGAAAGCCTGCGCGGGGCGATCGGGATGGTCACGCAGGACACCGCCCTGCTGCACCGCTCGATCCGCGACAACATCCGCTACGGCCGCCCCGAGGCGACCGAGGCCGAGATCGAGGCCGCCGCCCGACAGGCCCAGGCGCATGACTTCATCATGCGGCTGGAGGATTGGCGCGGCCGCACCGGCTACGACGCGCATGTCGGGGAGCGGGGGGTGAAATTGTCCGGCGGCCAGCGCCAGCGTATCGCCATCGCCCGCGTGCTGCTGAAGGATGCGCCGATCCTGGTGCTGGACGAAGCCACCAGCGCGCTGGATTCCGAGGTCGAGGCCGCGATCCAGGAGCAACTCTCCGGGTTGATGGCCGGCAAGACGGTGATCGCCATCGCCCACCGCCTGTCCACCATCTCTCGTATGGACCGGCTGATCGTGCTGGAGCATGGCCGGGTGGTGGAACAGGGCACGCACCAGGAACTGCTGGCGCAAGGCCGCGTCTATGCCGGGCTCTGGGCCCGCCAGTCGGGCGGCTTCGCGCCAGCTATCTAGCGCTTCGGTGCCATCTTCGCCAGCAGTGCGCGATAGGCGTTGATCGCCTGGGTCGGGTCGCTGCCGGAATAGACGGTGCCAAGGGCGCCATCCTCGGTGGCGGTCTTTTCCAACCCTGTCTTGCGGGTGCCGGCTTCCCACAGCGCGTCGATCCCATCGGTGCGCCCGGCCGGCAGGATCAGCCGCAGCACCGCCACATCCTGGCCGCGGCGGTAGGAGGTGTAGCGGTCGATCGCGGCCAGACCCGCCTTCTCGGCGCCACCCACCTTGGCCTTGCCATCCTTGCCCAGCGCGGCATGGGGCTGCTTGGTATCGGTCTTGGCGGTCGCTTCCGTCAGGTCGAATTCCTTGGCGAGCAGCGCCACGGCATCGGCGATGGTGGCGCAGCCTTCCTTCGCCAGGTCGCGCACGACCGAGGGCTTGGCATTGGGCCGCACCGGCGGCTTCGGCGCCTTGGCCGCCAATTGCACGCGGGCGGCGGCGGCCAGCGTCTCGGCCATCGCATGCCGCGCCGGGGGGGCCTTGGCATCGGCCAGCACCCGTTCGGCATTGGCGATCAGGGTGCGCAACTCGGCGGTGGTCTTTCCGCTCAGATCCAGGGAGGACGACATCAGGACATGTTCACCATGATTGTTTTCTTGTGGGTAAAATGTTCGAGCATGGCTTCGAGCGAGGCTTCCTTGCCAAGCCCGGAGGACTTCACGCCGCCGTAGGACAGGTTCGCCTGCACCACCAAATTCTGGTTGATCTGCACCAGGCCGGCTTCGAGCCGATGCGCCAGGTCCAGCCCGACCTTGAGGTTGTTGGTCCAGAGCGACGCCGCCAACCCATAGTCGCTGTCATTCGCCTCGGCCAGCACCGCCTCGGCGTCGTCGAAGGGCTGGATCACCGTCACGGGGCCAAAGATCTCCTCGCGCACGAGGCGGGAGGAAGCATCGAGACCCGTAAAGATCACCGGGCGCATGAACAGGCCCTTGCGCATCGCGGGATCGGTCGGCATCGCGCTGCAATCGAGGGCGACAGCGCCCGGCGTCGCGCGGCCCTCGGCGACGAAGCCTGCCACCTTGTCGAACTGGCCCTGGCTGATGATCGTGCCGATGTCGGTTGCCTCATCCAGCGGGTCGCCCATCACCATCGCGTCCACGCGGGTTTTCATCTCGGCCACGAAGCGGTCGAAGATCGGGCGTTCCACATAGATGCGGCTGGCCGCGGTGCAGGACTGGCCCTGGCGGGTGAAGCGCATGGAGGTCAGCGCGCCGGCCAGCGTCTTGTCGAAATCGCAGTCGGCAAAAACGATCATCGGCGACTTGCCGCCGAGTTCCAGCGTCACCGGTACCAGTTTCTCGGCCGCCGCGCGGGCGACGATCTTGCCCGTCTCCACGCTGCCCGTGAACGTCACCTTCTTCACCAGCGGGTGGGCGACCAGCGGTGCGCCGCATTCCGGCCCCTGGCCCGAGAGCATGTTGAAGCAGCCGGGCGGCAGGATGCGGTTCAGCAGTTCGCAGATGCGCAGCACCGCCAGCGGCGCTTCCTCGGCCGATTTTACCACGACCGTATTGCCGGCGACGAGGGCGGGCGCGATCTTCAACGCCATCAGCAGCATCGGCACGTTCCAGGGAATGATGGCCCCGACGACGCCCAGCGGTTCGCGTATGGTGACCGACAGCACATCGGGGGCGAAGGGGACGGTTTCGCCCTTCAACTCGCCGCCGAGGCCGCCGAAGAATTCGAAGATGTCGGCGACGACGCCGGCCTCGACCCGGCTTTCGGTGCGCAGGGCCTTGCCGGTCTCCAGCGCGATCAGGCGCCCGAGTTCGTCCTGGTGGGTCCGCAGCAGGGCGGCGCATTGATAGACCATGGCGCCGCGCTTGCGGGCCGCGACCTTGGCCCAGGCTTTCTGGGCGCGGGCGGCGTCCTGCACCGCCGCATCGACATCCGCCGCATCGCCCTCGGCCGCCGTGCCGACCTGTTCGCCGGTCGCGGGGTTCACCACCGCAAAGACCTTGCCCGACCGCGCCGCGACATAGCGCCCGCCGATGAAATGCAGCCCGCTGATCGCCCGTGCCAGGGCAAAGGGATCGGCGGTCGGCGCTTCCGGCGTGGGGTGGCGGGGCTGGTCGAGCATGGCAGATCCTCGGGCGATGGGGGCGGCCCTTCCGCAGGGGGGCCTTGGGGGCTATCAGCCGCCCCGACACATGAACCGGGGCGCATCCCCCGGCAAGAGCATGAGGCTATAGCATGACAAGCACCGCCCCGGGGCCACTGACTGGCCTTCGCGTGTTGGACCTGACCCGTGTGCTGGCCGGACCGACCTGCACCCAGATGCTCGGGGACCTCGGCTGCGAGGTGATCAAGATCGAGCGCCCCGAATCGGGCGACGATACCCGTGGCTTCGCGCCGCCCTATGTGCCGAACACCCGCGAATCGGCCTATTTCGTCGGCGTCAACCGCAACAAGAAATCACTGACCGTCGATATCGCCCAGAAGGCCGGGCAGCAGATCATCCACGGGCTGCTCGCGTCCTGCGACATGCTGGTGGAGAACTTCAAGGTGGGGGCTCTCGGGAAATACGGCCTGGCCTGGGAAGATCTGCAGGCGGCCCACCCGCGGCTGATCTATTGCTCGATCACGGGTTTTGGGCAGACCGGCCCCTATGCGCCGCGACCTGGCTACGACAGCCTGATCCAGGCGATGGGCGGCGTGATGTCGCTGACCGGTGAGCCCGACGGCCTGCCGCAGAAGGTCGGCATCCCGGTCGCCGACCTGTTCGCGGGGCTGTATGGCTGCATCGGTATCCTGGCCGCCTTGCAGCATCGCCACGCGACGGGGCAGGGGCAGCGGATCGATATCGGCATGCTGGACACGCATGTCGCGTGGCTGGCCAACCAGGGCATGAACTACCTCGCGACCGGCGAGAACCCGCCGCGGCTCGGCAACCAGCATCCGAACATCGTGCCCTACCAGGTCTTCCCGACCGCCGATGGCTATATCGTGCTGTCGGTCGGCAATGACCCGACGTTCAAGCGCTTCTGTGACGTGACGGGCCAGCAGGCGCTTCTGGCGGACCCGCGATTTGCGACCAACGCGGCCCGCGTCGAGAACCGCGACCTGGTGACCGCCACCCTGAAGCCCGTCATGCAGTCCCGGAACACCACCGACTGGGTCGATGCGCTGGAGGCCGCGAGCATCGGCTGCGGCCCGATCAACACCCTGGAACAGGTCTTTGCCGACCCGCATGTCCAGGCGCGGGGGGTGGTGGTGGAGATGCCACATGCCTCGGGCGAGACAGTCAAGGTCATCGCCAATCCGGTGCGGCTGTCGGCGACGCCGCCGACCTATCGCCACGCCGCCCCGCTGCTGGGCCAGCACACGCAGGAGGTGCTGACGGAGCTGCTGGGGCTGACGCCGGATGAGATCGCCACCCTGCGCGCCGGCAAGATCATCTGATGCCGCCCCGCATCGGCGCGATACGCGTGCCCTTCCAGCCGGCACCCATCATGCTGCGCTGGCATGAATGGGGCCCGGTCGATGGCAGCCCGGTGGTCTGCGTCCATGGCCTGACGCGCAGCGGGCGCGATTTCGATGCGCTGGCCGCGGTCCTGGCGGCCGAGGGGCGGCGGGTGATCTGCCCCGACGTGCCGGGGCGCGGCATCAGCGACTGGTTGGCGCAGGGCGCGCAATACGCCGTGCCGGCCTATGTCGCGGCGCTGTCGCCCTTGCTGGCCGAACTCGGGACCTATGACTGGGTCGGCACCTCGATGGGCGGACTGATCGCCATGGGGGTCGCCACCCTGCCCGGGGACCGGATGCGGCGCTTGGTGCTGAACGACATCGGCCCCTTCGTACCGAAGGCGTCGCTGGACCGGATCGGCACCTATCTTTCGCTCGACCCGCGCTTCGCCAATTTGGCGGCGCTGGAGGCGCATCTGCGGGTGATCCACGCGCCCTTCGGCCCGCTGGACGACGCGCAATGGCGGCACCTGGCGGCGACCTCGGC
This sequence comes from Acetobacterales bacterium, assembly GCA_038249305.1. Lineage (GTDB taxonomy): Bacteria > Pseudomonadota > Alphaproteobacteria > Acetobacterales > Acetobacteraceae > Humitalea. Next base: position 4,010 of record JBBRWI010000062.1, on the reverse strand, counting down.
GCGGGTCACGGCGGATGGTGGCTTCCGGCTGCATTACGACCCGGCGATCGGCGATGCGCTGCGCGGCGGTGCTGGGGCCGATATGGATCTGTGGGCGATATGGGAGGCCGTGGCGGCGCGCCCCGTGCTGGTGCTGCGCGGGGCGACCAGCGACCTGTTGCTGCCGGAGGTCGCGCAGCGCATGGCCGAGGCGCCGGGCGTGCGCCTGGAAACCATCCCCGATTGCGGCCATGCGCCGGCGCTGATGGACGCAGACCAGACCGGGTTGATCGCGGATTTTCTGCGCGGCTAAGCCTTCAACAACCGCGCCGCCTTCACCGCGAAATACGTCAATACGCCATCGGCGCCGGCGCGTTTGAACGCCATCAGGCTTTCCATCATGCCGCGGTCATGGTCGATCCAGCCACGCTCGACCGAGGCCATGATCATCGCGTACTCGCCGCTCACCTGATAGACGAAGGTCGGGGCGGCGAAAGTGTCCTTCACCCGGCGCACGATATCCAGATACGGCATCCCCGGCTTGACCATCACCATGTCGGCGCCCTCGGCCAGGTCCATCGCGACCTCGCGCAGCGCCTCGTCAGAATTGGCCGGGTCCATCTGGTAGGTCTTCTTGTCGCCGCGCAGCGCGCCGCCCGAGCCCACCGCATCGCGGAACGGCCCGTAGAAGGCCGAGGCATATTTGGCGGCATAGGACATGATCCGCGTATGGATCAGCCCCGCGGCATCGAGCCCGGTGCGGATCGCGGCCACGCGGCCGTCCATCATGTCGGACGGCGCGATGATGCCGATCCCGGCCTCGGCCTGTACCACCGCCTGGCGCACGAGGATCGGCAGGCTCGCGTCATTGGCGACATAAAACCCGCCCGGCCCGTCGCGCAGCACCCCGTCATGGCCGTGGTCGGTATAGGGATCGAGCGCCACGTCGCCGACCAGAACCAGGTCCGGGAATTCGCGCGCCAGCAGGCGGGCCGCGCGGCACATCAGGTTGTCGGGATTGCCGCTTTCGGTGCCCTCGGCGTCCTTGGCCTCGGCAGGGGTCATCGGAAACAGGGCGATGGCCGGGATGCCGAGCTTGACGGCCGGTTCCACGTGGGCTGCCAGGCGGTCGATGGTGACGCGCTCGATCCCCGGCATCGAAGCGACGGGGCTGATGGTGTTGGTCCCCTCCATGACGAAGACCGGCCAGATCAGGTCGTCCACCGACAGCCGATTCTCCGCGACCATGCGCCGGGTTGCGGCATCCAGGCGGTTGCGGCGCGGGCGGCCGGTGGGAAAGGGGGCGGGCGGGATCATGCGGCGCTTCGGTGCGGGTTCGGCATCATGAGAGTCCTGGTTGGCCTGCGCAGATAGGGCCAGATCATTCCTGCCGCAAACGCTGCGGGGGCGGCGCCCCCTCCACGGCGCAACCCCCGTAATTCACAAGCTTGCCCCAGGCTCGCTGCCCCGGCGCGCTTGTGACCATCGCGCGGCCGTCATGCCTCCAGTGCCTGCCGCAGGTCGGCCAGGATGTCGTCGATGTGCTCGATCCCGACCGACAGGCGCACGTAGCCGGGGGTAACGCCCGAGGCCAGTTGTTCCTCGGCGTTCAACTGGCTGTGCGTCGTGGTCGCGGGATGGATCGCCAGGCTGCGCGCATCGCCGATGTTGGCGACGTGGTAGAACAGGCGCAGTGCCTCGATGAAGCGGCGGCCGGCTTCGACCCCGGCCTTCAATTCGAAGCCCAGCAGGCTGCCGTGGCCGCCCGAAAGTGCTGCCTCTGCCCGGCGCCGCGCCTCGCCCTCGAACAGGCTGGGATGGGTGACGCTGGCGACCGCCGGGTGGGCGGCGAGAAACGCCGCGACCCGGGTCGCATTGGCGCAGTGCCGTTCCATCCGCAAAGCCACCGTCTCCAGCCCCTGCAACGTCAAGAAGGCGTTGAACGGCGACATCGGCGCGCCGAGGTCCCGCAGCAGGCAGGTCCGCATCCGCAGGATATAGGCGATCGGGCCGAGCGGCGCCGCGGCCACCGTCCAGACCGCGCCGTGATAGGACGGGTCGGGCGTGTTCAGTGTCGGGAAGCGCGCCGCATGGGCCGCCCAGTCGAAATTGCCGCCATCGATCACGACGCCGCCGATCGACGTGCCATGGCCGCCGATCCACTTGGTGGTCGAATGCATCACCACGGCGGCCCCCAGCGCGAGCGGCCGGCAAAGCACCACCGCTGCGGTATTGTCCATGATCAGCGGCACGCCGATTTCCCGGCCAAGCGCCGCGACCTCGGCGATCGGGAAGACCTGCAGTTTCGGGTTCGGCAGGGTTTCGCCATACCAGCAGCGGGTGCGGTCGTCCGTCGCGCGGACAAAGGCCTGCGGGTCGGCCGGATCGACGAAGCGGGCCTCGATGCCGAATTGCTTCAGCGTATTGGCGAACAGGTTCCAGGTGCCGCCGTACAGGTCGGTGGAGGAGACGATGTTGTCGCCCGCCGAGCACAGGTTCATCACGCAGAACGCGGTCGCCGCCTGGCCGGAGCCGACCGCGAGCGCCGCGGCCCCACCCTCCAGCGCCGCCAGGCGCTGTTCCAGCACATCGACGGTCGGGTTCATGATCCGGGTGTAGATCATGCCCAGTTCCTGCAGGCCGAACAGGCGTTCCGCGTGGCCGGTGTCCTGGAACTGGTAGGCGGTGGTCTGGTGGATCGGCACCGCGACCGACCCCGTGGCGGCATCGGCGCGCCAGCCGGCATGCAGCGCGATGGTCTCGGGGTTGTTCGACGCGGGGGCGGGCGGGAAGGGCATGGGCTGGTTCCTTGTGCGGGCGTGAGCGGCAGGGTGGAACGCCCCGGGGCCTTTGCGCAACCGGGTCGGCCGGCGCGCGGGGGCGGCAGGCCCGCGTGGCGCGCGGCCGAGGATTGCGCGCCGCCGTTTCGCCGTGCGCGCCCCGCGTGCTAGGCACGCGCTCATGCAGGATTCACGTCCAACCGTCGCCATCGGCGCCGACCACGCCGGCCTGGGCCTTAAGGCCGTCCTGACCGCCGCCCTGCGGGCCGCGGGCCATGCCGTGACCGATTGCGGCACCGACGGCCCGGCCCGCGTGGACTACCCCGATTTCGCCGCCCTGGTGGCCGAGGAAGTGCTCAGCGGCCGCGCCGCCTTCGGCGTGCTGGTCTGCGGCACAGGCATCGGCATGGCGATGGCCGCCAACCGCCGCCCCGGCCTGCGCGCCGCCGTGCTGCATTCGACCACCGAGGCCCGGCTGACCCGCGCCCACAATGATGCCAACACCGCCTGCTTCGGCGCCCGCACGATCGGCGAGGAAACCGCGCTCGACTGCCTGACAAGCTTCCTCGCCACCCCTTATGAAGGGGGGCGGCACGAGGCGCGTGTGGCCAAGCTCTCCGCGGCCGATGCCGCCCTGCGTATGGACCCTTCCCGATGAACGAACAGACCCCGACCCTCGCCCCCGACCGCTTCTTCGGCGCCACCCTGGCCGAAGCCGACCCCGCCATCGCCGCCTGCGTCGCGCAGGAACTGCACCGGCAGCAGGATGGGATCGAGCTGATCGCCTCGGAGAACATCGTCTCCCGCGCGGTGATGGAGGCCCAGGGCTCGGTGCTGACCAACAAGTATGCGGAGGGCTATCCCGGCCGTCGCTACTACGGCGGCTGCGAATACGTGGACATCGCCGAGACCCTGGCGATCGAGCGGGCGACCAAATTGTTCGGCGTGGGCTTTGCCAATGTGCAGCCGCATTCGGGCGCGCAGGCCAACCAGGCGGTGTTCCTCGCACTGCTTTCCCCCGGCGATACCTTCATGGGGCTGGATCTCGCCGCCGGCGGGCACCTGACCCACGGCTCGCCGGCCAACCAGTCGGGCAAGTGGTTCAAGCCCGTGCCCTATACCGTGCGGCGCGAGGACCAGCGCATCGACATGGCCGAAGTCCGCCGCATCGCGCTGGAAAGCCGCCCGAAGCTGATCATCGCCGGTGGGTCGGCCTATGCCCGCGCCTGGGATTTTGCCGGCTTCCGCGCG
>JBBRWI010000061.1:0-17295 GCA_038249305.1 Acetobacterales bacterium | reverse complement strand
TTCGTATTCCCAGGCGCCGATGCGCCGCGCCCAGGAGCCGGCATCGGTGCTTTCCAGTTGCAGGTCGATGCCGACGGTGCGCATCGACTGGCGCAGGTATTCCGCCAGGCGCGACCAGACCTCGCCATAGGGCAGCACCAGATGCTTGATCGTGGCGCGCACGCCTTGCGCATTCGGCCGCAGCCCGGCGGCATCGAGCAGCGCCATCGCGGCACGCGGGTCGAAGGGCAGCAGGGCGACGCTCGGGTCGTGGAACCTGGTCGTGCTTGCAACAGGGCTGGTTGCCGGCTTGTTGATGCCGAACCACAGGCGCTGGGTGATGAAATTGCGGTCGATCGCCTGGCTCATGGCGCGCCGCACGCGCACATCGTTCAGCGGTGTCACGCGATGATTGGTCTCGATCCAGGCAAGGGGGGAAAAGTATTCCCAGCCCTGGGTCATCACTTCCAGGTTCGGCCGTCCGCGCAGCGCCGGCACGTCGAAGGGCTCGATGTCGTTGGAATGGGCCAGCACCGCCTGGCCGGTTTCCATCGCCAGGCGCCGGCTTTGGCTGTCGGGCACGATGCGGAAGATGATCGCATCCAGATACGGCTGGTTCGGCTTCCAGTAGTCGGCGAAACGTTCGAGCCGGATGAAATTGCCGCGCTGCCATTCGACGAAGCGGAACGGGCCGGTGCCGATCGGGCGCTGCACCGCCGGCGCCTGGCGGTAGTCCTGGCCGTCGAACGCCGCCTTGCTGACGATGGCGCAGGCGGTGACGTCGAACATCAGCAGGAAGGGCTCGAAGGCCTGCTTCAGCGTGAACACCACGGTCAGCGGGTCGGGTGCGGTCGCGGTCTCGATCAGGCTGAAGATGGCGCGCGCCCGTGGTGCCAGTTCGAAGTGGAATTTCGTCACCGAGAAGATGATGTCATCCGCCGTCAACGGGGTGCCGTCGTGGAACTTGACGCCGGGTTGCAGCTTGAAGGTGTATTGCTTGCCGTCCGGGCTGATGGTCCAGGACTGCGCGAGTTCCGGCTGGGGTTCCAGCGTCGGGCTGAACTTCAGCAGCCCCTGGAAAATCTTGGACGCCGCGATCAACGTCGGCCCCTGGTTGTTCACGCCGATCTGCAGGATGGGCGGTTCGGGGGTCAGCATCGTCGTCAGCGTGCCGCCACGCCGGGGCGCGACGCCCTGCGCGATCGCGTCATCGACCTGCATCAACCCGACCGAAGCCAAAAACCCACCCGCGGCCGAAGCCGCCGTGAAGCCACGACGCGAAACGCCCATTGCCTTGTCTCCCAGACTTGCAGCGGCGAAGGCTACGCCGCGGGGCCAAGTCTCGACAACCCGTGCCATGCGGGCGACCCTGCGGTCATGCGAACATTCGATGCTCCTGCCGAAGCGCTCCACGCGCCGCGCTTCTTCCTGATGCGCGGCGCCGTGCGGCAAAACTACGAAGTGCCGGCCCGGGCGGCGGCGCTGCGGGAGGCGCTGGGCAGCCTCGGCCTGCAGCCGCAGCCGGCGCCTGCGGCCAGTCTCGCAGCCCTTCTGCTGGTGCACGAGGCGCCCTACCTCGATTTTCTGGCCACCGCCGCGACCGACTGGGCGGCGCTGGCCGAGGCGGGGCCGGAGGTCGTGGCCAATATCCATCCCAGCCCCGAAATGCTGGCCCAGGGGGCGACCCCATCGGCCAGCATCATCGGCCGCGCAGGCTGGTTCACCGCCGATTGCGCCTGCCCGATCGGGCCCGGCACCTGGGCAGCCTCGGCCGGGGCGGCGGGGGCGGCGCTGGCGGCGGCAGCGGAAACCGCCGAAGGCCGGCATGCCTATGCGCTGTGCCGCCCGCCCGGCCACCACGCCTATGCCGCCAGGGCCGGCGGGCATTGCTACCTGAACAACGCGGCCCTGGCGGCGGAATACCTGCGTGGCGCGGGGGCGGCGCGGGTTGCGGTGCTCGACATCGACAGCCACCACGGCAATGGCACGCAGGGGATCTTCTGGGACCGCGCCGATGTGCTGACGATCAGCCTGCACGCCGATCCGGCCAGGTATTACCCCTGGTTCGTCGGCCATGCGGGGGAGGGCGGCGGCACGCCCGGCGGCAACCTGAACCTGCCGCTGGCCTTGGGCACGCAGGATGGGCCATGGCTCGCGGCGCTGGACGACGGCATTGCCGCGATCCGCGCCTTCGGGGCGGAGGCGCTGGTGGTGCCGCTCGGCTTCGATGCTTCCGAGCACGAACCGCTGGCGGCGCTGAGGGTCACCGCCGATGGTTTTGCCCGTGCGGGTTCGGCGATACGCGGCCTCGGGCTGCCGACCTGCATCACCCAGGAAGGCGGCTACAACGTCGATGTCATCGGCGGGCTGCTGACGCGCTTCCTCGCGGGCTTCGGGGATTGATCGCGCGCGTCGCGACCTTCGCCTTCACCGGCATGGACCCGCAGCCGGTCGAGGTGCAGGTGCAGATCAGCGCCGGCATGCCGGCCTTCACCCTGGTCGGCCTGGGCGACAAGGCGGTCGGCGAAAGCCGTGAGAGGGTGCGGGCGGCGCTGGCCTCCCTCTGCCTGTCGCTGCCGCCGCGCCGGGTGCTGGTGAATTTGGCACCGGCCGATCTCGCCAAGGAAGGCTCGCACTACGACCTGCCGATCGCGCTGGCGCTGCTGGCGGCGATGGATCTCTATCCGATCGAGGACCTGGCCCGTTTCGCGGCCCTCGGCGAATTGGCGCTGGATGGCGCGCTGCTGCCGGTGCCCGGCGTGCTGCCGGCGGCCATGGCGGCGGCGGGGCGTGACCTCGGGCTGATCTGCCCCGCGTCCCAGGGGGGTGAGGCCGCCTGGGCCGGGCCGGTCGAAGTGCTGGCGCCGGTCAGCCTGGCCGCCCTGCTGGCGCATATCCGCGGCACGCAGATCCTGGTCGCGCCCCGGCCGTCGCCGCCGCTCGACCGTGCCGCCGATCCGCTGTGCCTGTCGCAGGTCAAGGGGCAGGAGACGGCCAAGCGCGCCCTGGAGGTCGCGGCCGTGGGCGGGCACAACCTGCTGCTGGTCGGCCCGCCCGGCGCCGGCAAATCCAAGCTGGCGCAGAGAATGCCGGGGCTGCTGCCCGACCTGCTGCCCGAGCAGGCGCTGGAGGCCAGCATCGTGCATTCCGTCGCCGGCATGCTGCGCGAGGGGCGCCTGCTGCGCCGCCCGCCGTTCCGCCAACCGCATCACTCGGCCTCGATGGCGGCGCTGGCGGGCGGCGGGCCGCGCGCGCGGCCGGGCGAGATCAGCCTGGCGCACCACGGCGTGCTGTTCCTCGACGAATGGCCGGAATTCCCGCGTCCCGCACTGGAAGCCCTGCGCCAGCCGATGGAATCGGGCGAGGCGGTGATCAGCCGCGCCACCGCCCGCACCGTCTGGCCGGCGCGGTTTCAACTGGTCGCGGCGATGAACCCGTGCCGCTGCGGCATGCTGGGCGATGCCGCGCGCGAATGCCCGCGCGCGCCGGGCTGCGGGGCCGAATACACGCAGCGCCTGTCCGGCCCGCTGCTCGATCGCATGGATCTCGCGGTCGAGGTGCAGCCGGTGCCGCCCGCCGAACTCGCCCGCGCGCCATCGGGCGAACGCAGCGCGGCGGTGGCGATGCGGGTCGCCGCGGCGCGCGACCTGGGCCTCGCGCGCTGGCAGGGGGCGGCGACCAACGCCACCGCCGATCATGATGCCCTGCGCGCGGGTTTCGACGCACCGGCCGCCATGCTGGTCGAACAGGCGGCGGAAAAACTCGGGCTTTCGGCGCGCGGCCAGGTGCGAACGATGCGCGTCGCGCGGACCATCGCCGACCTGGCCGGGGCGGCGCTGGTCGGGCGCGCGCATGTGGCCGAGGCGCTGGCCTATCGCCTGCGCTCCTGGCGGCGCTGACCGGCGGCGGGACCGCGCCCCGGCAACCGCCGGCCCCGTCGCACGTTACTTCCCCGCTGGCGCATCGGGCGCCTTCTGGAGTGCGCCGCCATGAGCCTTGGCACCATCCTTATTGTCATCCTGATTCTGTTGTTGATCGGTGTCCTGCCGACCTGGCCGCATGCAGCGAACTGGGGCTACCTGCCGAGTGGCGGGCTGGGCCTGGTCCTGCTGGTCGTGCTGGTGCTGCTGCTGATGGGTCGGCTGTAGCGCCTCGGGTTGGCGTGTGGGTCAGGGGCGGCTATACCCCGCGCCCCTGACCCCTGGAGCCTTTCATGGCCACGCCGCCGACCATCGCCGACACGCCCGAGAAAGATGCAGATGTCGGCGGCATCGCGGCCGATCGCCTGCGCAGCATCATCGAGCGGATCGAGCGGCTTGAGGAAGAGCGCAAGGCGCTCGGCGGTGACATCAAGGACATCTACACCGAAGCGAAATCGGCCGGCTTTGAGGTCAAGGTGATCCGCCAGATCATCTCCATACGCAAGAAGGAACCGGCCGAGGTGGAGGAGCAGGAGACGCTGCTCGACCTGTATCGACGCGCACTGGGCATGTAGCCGCTACCGCATCTCCTCGATCACCTCCGCATGCGCCGCGATCACCGCGCGGCGCTTGACCTTCATCGTGGGCGTCAGCAGCCCGTTTTCCACGCTGAACGGCGGCACCACAGCGGTTCGCCGGATGCGCTCGATCCCCGACAGACGGGCATTGACGCGCTTCACCGCCGTCGCGGCATCGCAGCCCTCGGCCGGCACCAGCAGGGCGACGATCCCCGCCATGCCTTCGCCAGCGACCACGGCCTGGACGATCTCGGGTTCGGCCATCAGCAGTGCTTCCAGTTTCGCCGGGCTGACCATGTCGCCGCCCAGCGTCTTGATGAAATCGCGCTTGCGGTCGGTGATGGTCAGGCGCCCTTCTGCAATCGCGCCCACATCGCCGGTGTGCAGCCAGCCGTCCTGGATCGCGCTGGCGGTGGCGTCCGGCTGGTTCCAATAGCCGTCCATCACCAGCGGGCCGCGCACCAGCACTTCGCCATCCTCGGCGATGCGGGCCTCCACCCCCGGCAGGGGCGGGCCGACCGTGCGGCGGTGGTTCTCCCAGGGCAGGTTGACGCTGACCACCGGCCCCGCCTCGGTCTGGCCGTAGCCTTGCAGCACCGGCAGGCCGAGCGCCAGGAAGAAGCCCGACAGATCGGGGTCGAGCCTGGCCCCGCCCGAGACCATCGCCTGCAACCGCCCGCCGAAGCGGTCGCGGATCTTCTGGCGCACCAGGCGGTCCAGCACCCGGTCGGCGGCCCAGGCCACGGGGCCCAGGCGCGGCCCGTCCATCCGTCGCAGTCCCAAAGCCAGCGCCGCGTCGAACAGCCGTTGCGCGATCGGCGACTGCTTCTCCCGCTGCGCCAGCATGCGCGCCCGCAGCACTTCGAACAGGCGTGGCACCGCGGTCACCACGCTGGGGCGGATTTCGGCGAATTCGGCGGCGATGCGGTCGGCCCCGCGCGAATACACCACCTCGATCCCAAGCGAGGGCAGCAGGAAGCCGCCGACTGTATGTTCGTAGGAATGGCTCAGCGGCAGGAAAGACAAATAGCAGGTGCCATCCAGGTTCAGCCGTTCGGCGACCCGCGCGACCCCCGCCCGGTTCGCCAGCATCGCCCGGTGCGCCAGCATCACCCCCTTGGGCGCGCCGCCGGTGCCGGAGGTGTAGATGAGGCAGGCCAGGCGCCCGGGCGGGATCGCCTCGGCCTCGGCCATCAGCAGGGCGGTGTCGGCGGGCGTCGCATCGGCATCGGCCCAATCGTGCCAGCCGGCATGGGCCTGCATGCACAGCCGCAGGTCCAGCCCGGTCGCGGCCGCCGCCAAGTCGATCGTTTCCGCCAGTTTCGTGGTCGAGACGATCGCCGCCCGCGCCCCCGAATCGGCCAGGATATGCGCGTGGTCGGCGACGGTATTGGTGGTGTAGGTCGGCACGGTAACCGCGCCGATCGCCATGATGGCCACGTCCGCGATCATGAATTCGGGGCGGTTTTCCGCGACCAGCAGCACCCGGTCACCCGGGGCGACGCCCCGCGCCCGCAGCCAGGCCGCCAGCCGTGCGACCGCTTCGGCGAAGCCGCCCCAGGGCATGGATTGCCAGGCGCCGTCCCGCCAGTACCGCAGCATCGGCCGGGCCGGCCATGCCCGCGCCCGCGCGAAAAGCATGGCCGGCAGGCTGTCCCATTGATCCTTCACCACCCCTGTTGTCTCCCCCCTGCTTGGCCAGACGCCGCGCCCGCTTATATCGGAGGGGAACCCGATCGGATGCCAGACCCGCTGTGACCAATCCTGCCCGTTTTCCGATCGCCCGCGATGCCGATTTCCTGGGCGGGGCGCCCGCGGCCCTGCCGGCCTGGAACCTGTCCGACCTCTACGCCGGGTTCGACGACCCCAAGCTTGCCGCGGATCTCGACCGCGTGGAGACCGCGGCCAAGGCGTTTCGCGATGCCCAATCCGGCCGCCTGGCGTCGATGTCGGGCGATGCCCTGGCCCGGTGCCTTGCCGATTATGAACGGATGGAGGAGGTGCTCGGAAGGGTGATGTCCTTCGCCGGCCTGTCCTTCAGCGAGAATGCCGAGGACGGCGGCCGCGGCCGCTTCATGCAAATGATGCAGGAGAGGGTGACCGCGATCTCCTCCCACCTGCTGTTCTTCACCCTGGAACTGAACCGGGTCGAGGAATCGGCGCTGGAGCAGAAGTTTGCCGCCTCCGCGGCCCTGGCCCGTTATCGCCCCTGGCTGCGCGACCTGCGGGTGTTCCGCCCGCATCAGTTGGAAGACACGCTGGAACGCCTGCTGCATGAGAAGGACGTGACCGGGCGCGGCGCCTGGAACCGGCTGTTCGATGAGACCATCGCCGGCATGCGCGTCACCGTGGCCGGGACCGCGCTGACCGTGTCCGAAGCGCTCAACAAGATGTCGGACCGCGACCGCGACGTGCGCGCCGCCGCCGCGGCAGGCATCTCGGCCGCTTTCGCCGAAAAGCAGAAGCTGTTCTCCCTGGTGACGAATACGCTGATCAAGGACAAGCAGATCGCCGATGAATGGCGCCACTACCCGCGGCCCGGCTCCTATCGGAACCGGTCGAACATGGTGGAGGATGAGGTGGTGGACGCGCTGGTCGGCGCCGTCCGCCAATCCTACCCGCGCCTCGCGCACCGCTATTACGCGCTGAAGGCCAAATGGCTGGGCTTGCCGAAACTGATGCATTGGGACCGCAACGCGCCATTGCCGGACCAGGACGACAGCGTGATCGCCTGGCCGGATGCGACCCGGCGCGTACTCGATGCCTATGCCGGCTTCTCCGCCGAATTGGGCGCCATCGGCCAGCGTTTTTTCGACAATGCCTGGATCGACGCGGCCCCGCGCCCGGGCAAGTCGGGCGGCGCCTTTGCCCATCCGACGGTGCCCTCGGCGCATCCCTATCTGCTGCTGAACTACCACGGCAAGACGCGCGACGTGATGACGCTGGCGCATGAACTGGGCCATGGCGTGCATCAGGTGCTGGCGGCCGAACAGGGTTATCTGATGAGCGGCACGCCGCTGACGCTGGCCGAAACCGCCAGTGTCTTCGGTGAGATGATGACCTTTCGCGCGGTGCTGGACGCGACCACCGATCCGAAAACCCGCCGCGCCATGCTGGCCGGCAAGGTCGAGGACATGCTGAACACGGTGGTACGCCAGATCGCGTTCTACGAATTCGAAACCGCATTGCACGCCGAACGCCGCACCGGCGAGGTGCCGGCCGAACGGATCGGCGCGATCTGGATGGACATCCAGCGCAAAAGCCTTGGCCCCGCCTTCGATTTTTCCGACGACTACGCGGTCTATTGGGCCTATATCCCGCACTTCGTGCATTCGCCGTTCTACGTTTACGCCTATGCCTTTGGCGATTGCCTGGTGAATGCGCTCTACGGGGTGTTTCGCGACGGCAGCATCCCCGATTTCCAGCAAAAATACATGGACCTGCTGCGTGCCGGTGGTACCAAGCGCCACAAGGACCTGCTGGCGCCCTTTGGCCTCGATGCCTCCGACCCCGCCTTCTGGGCCAAGGGCCTGGATGTCATCGCGGGCTTCATCGACGAACTTGAGGCCGACCCCGCATGAGTGGCAGTAACTTCTTTGGCGAGATGAAGCGCATGGCGCGCACCTCGGGCGCCGTCGGCGGCATCGCGGCGCGGGTCGCGGGGGCACGCCTGTTCGGGATCAAGACCGACAAGGCGAGCCACGCGAACGACCTGAAGGCCATCCTCGGCGGGCTGAAGGGGCCGCTGATGAAGGTCGCGCAATTCGCCTCCACCGTGCCCGATGCGCTGCCGCCGGAATATGCCGCCGAACTCGCGACCTTGCAGGCCAATGCGCCGCCGATGGGCTGGTCGTTCGTGCGGCGCCGGATGGCGGCCGAACTCGGCCCGGCCTGGCAGCAGCGCTTCGGCAGTTTCGGCCAGGAAGCGGTCGCCGCCGCCTCGCTCGGCCAGGTGCACCGCGCAACCATGCTCGACGGCACGCCGGTCGCCTGCAAGCTGCAATACCCCGACATGCCGAGCGTGGTCGAAGCAGACCTGAAGCAGGTGAAGCTGGCGATGTCGCTCTACCAGCGCATGGACAGCTCGCTGAAGAACAATGAGGTCTATGACGAACTCAGCGCCCGCCTGCGCGAGGAATTGGACTACACCCGCGAATCGGCACAGATGCGCCTCTATGGGATGATGCTGCGCGACACGCCGGAAGTCCGCATCCCGACGCCCTATCCGGAACTGACCACCCAGCGGCTGCTGACCATGTCCTGGCTCGATGGCGGATCGCTGCAGAAGCGGCTGGAGGAGGACGCGCCGGGCGAGGATGAACGCAAAGCCTATGCCCGCGGGCTGTTCATGGCCTTCTATCTGCCGTTCTACCGCTTTGGCGTGATCCATGGCGACCCGCACATGGGCAACTACCAGGCGCGGCCGGACCGGGCGGGGATCAACCTGCTCGACTTCGGCGCCATTCGCGTCTTCCCGCCCAGTTTCGTCGGCGGCGTGCTGATGCTGTACGAGGCGGTGCGCGACGATGATGACGAGAAGGCGGCCGAGGCCTATCGCATCTGGGGCTTCCAGAACCTGTCGAAGGAGACGATCCAGGTGCTCGGCCTCTGGGCGAAGTTCCTCTACACGCCGCTGATGGAGGACCGCGTCCGCGCGATCCAGGATGTGGACGACGCGCAGCACGGCCGGCGGGTGGCCGAACAGGTGCATGCGGGGCTCAAGCGCACCGGCGGGGTCACCATCCCGCGTGAATTCGTGCTGATGGACCGCGCCGCGATCGGACTGGGCAGCGTGTTCTTCCGCCTGAAGGTGGAGATGAACTGGCATCGCATGTTCCAGGAACTGATCCACGACATGCATGCGGGGGATCTGGCGGCGCGCCAGGCGGCCGCCCTGGCCGAGGCGGGGGTGCCGGCGGCGCTTTAAACCCATCGACATGCGGCAGGCGGCGGATGTAGGGTTCGTTGCCGTTCAACGGGAGACATACTATGACGACACGCGCCCTGGGCCTTGCTGCCGCGGCCCTGCTCATGGCCGCGGCCGCCCCCGCCGCGGCGCAGGACGCGACCGCGATGGGCTTCTTCGTCACAAGCACCGGGATCGGCCGGGGCGCCGACCTTGGCGGGATTGCGGGGGCCGACGCGCATTGCCAGGCGCTGGCGATGGCGGCCGGTGCTGGGGCGAGGACGTGGCGCGCTTATCTCTCGACCCAAGGCGCGGGCGCGGTCAATGCGCGCGACCGGATCGGCGCCGGCCCGTGGCGCAACCTGTCCGGCGCCGTGATCGCGCAAAGCGTCGCGCAACTGCACGATAGCAACGCCGCCGGCCTGACCAAGGCCACCGCCACCACCGAACGCGGCGCCGTGGTCAATGGCCGTGGCGATTCACCGAACACGCATGACGTGCTGACCGGCGCGCAGGTCGATGGCACCGCCTTCGCGGGGGCCGAGGACCGCACCTGCGGCAACTGGACCAGCAGCACGGATGGCGCCGCGATGGTCGGGCACAGCGACCGCATCGGCCTGCGCGACGACGCGGCATCGGTGTCCTGGAACACCTCCCACCCGTCGCGCGGTTGCAGCCAGCCCGCCCTGGTCAGCAGCGGCGGGGCCGGGCTGTTCTACTGCTTCGCGGTCAACTGACCCGGGGTATCACGGCGCAACCGCGGTCCAGCCTGGCCCGGGATCGAAACCCGTGATGCCGCGCGCGATGCGCATGGTGTCCGGCCCGAGGTTGCGCGCATGAACCACGCCGCGATGGTTCACGATGAAGGACTGGATGCCGCAGACGCCGTATGGCGCCGGCACCCAGGACATCATCGACCGTTTCGGTGCACCGGCGGGCGAACTGGACGTTTTGACATCCGCGATCAGGGGCGGCGCAGCACCAGCGTCGTCCAGGCGCCGACCACGATCCGCCGTTCCATCCGCAACCCGCAGCGCCGGTGCGCCGCCAGCACGCGCCGCGCCTGGGTGGTCAGCAACCCCGCCAGTATCGCCGTGCCGCGCGGCGCCAGCGCCCCCGCGAGGTCGCCTGCCATCAGGCACAGGGGCCGCGCCAGGATGTTGGCGAAGACCAGGTCATAGGGGCCTTGTGCGGCGACCCGCCGGTGCCGCCAGCCATCGGCCAGGCGCCCGCGCACCATCCGCGCCAAGCCGTTGCGCCGCGCGTTCTCGTCGATCACCCGCACCGACCAGGGGTCGATGTCGGTCGCCAGCACCGGCCGGTGCAGGATCTTCGCCGCCGCCATAGCCAGGATGCCGGACCCGCTGCCCAGATCCAGCAGGCGGCGCGGCCGGCGATGCGCGATGGCGGCAAAGGCCATCAGGCAGCCCTGGGTGCTGGCGTGTTCGCCACTGCCGAAGGCGACCCCGGCATCGAGGCTCAGCACCACACGGTCCCAGCGCCGCGTGGGGGCCGCATGGGTCGGGCGGATCAGGAAGCGATCGCCGATCGGCTGTTCGGGAAAGGCTGCCGCGGTGCGCGCCAGCCAGCCCTCGGCCTCGACCGGCGCGACCCGCGGGGGCGGTGCGCAAAAACCCGTGACCAGGGCCGCGATGGCAAGGTTCGCCAGCAGGGCGGCATGCTCGGCGCCCTGTTCGCGCACGCCCTCGATCCGCCAGGTATCGGCGTCCTCGTCGAAGAAGAAGGCGACGGTCTTGCAGGTCGCGGTGAAGGCTGCCTCATACGGTTCCAGCGCTGCATGCGGCAGGTCGTCGAGCCAGACGCATTCCAGTGCCACCGTGCGCCGCTTGCGCGGGCCGTCGTAGAGATTCACGCCGGCTCCACGAAACTGTCCATGACGCGCTTCTGGCCCGCCTTCTCGAAGTCGATGTCGAGCCGGTTGTCCTCGGCCCCGGTGATGATGCCGTAGCCGAATTTCTGGTGGAACACGCGCTGGCCCTTGGCCAGTTTCGCGGCGGGCGCGGGGCGTGCCGCGACTTCCCAGCCCGGTGCGTCGATCACGCGCGGACGGCGCGCGGCCAAAGGGCTGTAGCCGGTGAAGACCGATGGCGCGTCGGACACGCGGGCGCGCTGTGCGCCCTCGCGCTCGACATGCGCCTCCGGCAACTCGTCGAGAAACCGCGACGGCACCGCCGCCGACCAGTTGCCATAGATGCGGCGGTTGGCAGCGTGGCTGATGACCACACGCTTTCGCCCCCGCGTGATGCCGACGTAGGCCAGGCGCCGTTCCTCCTCCAGTCCCTTGGCCCCGGTCTCGTCCAGGGACCGCTGGTTCGGGAAGACGCCCTCCTCCCAGCCGGGCAGGAACACCACGTCGAACTCCAGCCCCTTGGCGCCATGCAGGGTCATCAGCGACACGCGCTCCGCCCCCGCTTGCTCGTTGTTTTCCATCACCAGCGCGGTGTGGTCGAGAAAGCCCGCGAGGCTTTCGAACTCGCCCATCGCGCGGGTCAGTTCCTTGAGGTTGTCGAGCCGGCCTGGGGCTTCGGGCGATTTGTCGGCCTTGACCATGTCGATATAGCCGCATTCCTCCAGCATGGTCTCGGCGGTGCGGACGTGGCCTTGGGCGTCGAGCATCGCGCGCCAGCGGTCGTAGCCGTGGAAGAGTTCGGTCAGCGCGGTGCGGGGCTTGGGTTTCAGCGTCGGCGTGATGCCCATGGCGGCGGCCATCAGCGGGATGCGCTGCGCGCGGGCCGCGGTGTGCATCGCCGCCAGCGCGCCTTCGCCGATGCCGCGCCGCGGCGTGTTGACGATGCGCTCGAAAGCCAGGTCGTCGGCCGGCTGGTGCAGCAGCCGCAGATAGGCCATCGCGTCACGGATTTCGGCGCGCTCGTAGAAACGCAGGCCGCCGACCACGCGATACGGCACGCCGAGCACGATCAGCCGTTCTTCAAAGGCCCGCGTCTGGAAGCCGGCGCGGACCAGCACCGCCATCTGGTCGGGCGAAATCCCCTCCCGCTGCGCCTGCTCGATCTGCTCGCCGACCATGCGGGCCTCTTCCTCGGAATCCCATAGGGAGAAGACCTTGACGCGGTCGCCGGTCGCATCGTTGCGGCCGGTACGAAGCGTCTTGCCCAGCCGTCCCTCGTTGTGGGCGATCAGATGGGCGGCGGTGGCCAGGATCGGCGCGGTGGAGCGGTAGTTGCTTTCCAGCTTGACGATCTTCGCGCCGGGAAAATCCTGCTCGAAGCGCAGGATGTTCTCGACCTCCGCCCCGCGCCAGGAATAGATCGACTGGTCGTCGTCCCCCACGCAGCAGATGTTCTTTCGTGCCTGGGCCAGCAGCCGCAGCCACTGGTACTGCACCTGGTTGGTGTCCTGGTATTCATCGACCAGGATATAGCGGAACTGCCGGTGGTACTGTTCCAGGATTTCGGGGCGGGCGCGCAGCAGCTCCGCGACATGCAGCAGCAAGTCACCGAAATCGGCGGCGTTGATGTCCAGCAGGCGCTGCTGGTAGCCCTGGTACAGCGCCAGGGCGCGGCCACCGGCCAATTCGCCCGCATCCCCTGACGGCACCCGTGCGGGCGGCAGGCCGCGGTCCTTCCAGCGCTGGATCTGGCCCATCACGGCTGGCGGTGGCCAGCGCTTGGGGTCGATGCGCTCGGCCTCCATCACCTGTTTCAGCAGGCGGTTCTGGTCGTCGGTGTCGAGGATGGTGAAGGAGGGCGTCAGCCCCACCGCTTCGGCATGGCGCCGCAGCATGCGGGCACACAGCGCGTGGAAGGTGCCGAGCCACAGCCCCTCGGCCGGCTGGCCGATGATGGCCGCGACCCGTTCGCGCATCTCCCGCGCGGCCTTGTTGGTGAAGGTGACGGCCAGCACCTGCCAGGGCTGGGCGCGGCCGGTCTTGAGGATATGGGCGAAGCGCGTGGTCAGCACCCGGGTCTTGCCGGTGCCCGCGCCCGCCAGCACCAGCAGCGGGCCGTCCACCGCCTCCACCGCCGCGCGCTGTTCGGGGTTCAGCCGCGCGAGGTAATCCCCCTCGCTCATCGGCATTCGCCCACGCTGTTGGCGGCGCAGCGGCGCAGGCCATCGGTCCAGAGCGCGCCATCCAGGGTCGCGTTGGACAGGTCGGCCCCGGTGATGACCGCCCCGGTCAGGTCGGCGCCGGTCAGGTTGGCGCGGAAGAAGCCGGTGCGCCGCAGGTCGGCGCGCACCAGGATCGCCCCGGTCAGGTTGGCGCGGGTGAAATCGGCCGAGCGCAGTCGCGCATCGGTGAAATCGACGCCCGACAGGTCGGCCGAGACGAAGCGCGCGTCGATGCCATCGATATCGCGCAGCACCGCCCCCACCAGCCGCCCGCGCGACAACGAGGCATCGCGCAGGATCGCCCCGGTCAGGTTCACCCCCGCCATCTCCCGCCCGTCGGCGAGGCAGCGCCGCCAGTCCACGCCGGGAGCCGCGGCCTCGGCACAGCCGGCCATGGCCTGGGGTGAGAGGATAAGTGCTGCGAGCAGGGCTGCCGGCAGGTGGATCGATCGGGGAAAGGGCACCCGGAAGATATAGAACGCGGCGGCGGCTTGACCAACCCGGCGCCGCGTCAGCCCCCAGGCGCTGGTTGGTTCGCGTTGCTGGCCAGTGAAGTCGGTGCGAAGGGCGATGCCGCGTGGCATGACGAACCTTCGATATTCATCGAGTGGGTCGCATTGGCGCGGGGTGCAACAGCCCGCCACGATCCACCGACGATGTGCTATTCAGCCCATGCTTATGCAGGCCAATGACGGCTATCGGGGATGCTTGCAGCGCAGCATGACCTGGAGAGATAAATGGCCTGCACCCTGCCATTACGAGCGCACTATAAAAACCTTATTAACTGAAACGAGATTCCTTATTTTTCTTTAAGTCGCCGTTGGCCCGATTTCGAAATTTTACATCTCTAACGGCGACAAGTAGTTTTAGAGCACTATCGGACGTCAGTAAATGAGGATTAAATTGTCCATCGATATCGAGTAATTTGATGATTTCATCATCGGCAGTACTGATCCGGCGGGCGCACATATTCCAGTTATCGAACTCCCTTTTATTGGATGGCGCAATTTCAATGACAGTAATATTACAATGTCTATGGTATAATGAGATTCGATTATAAGTCGTCATGATTGCTTCGGCCGATCCCTCCAATGCCTGGATGAACCATTTTTGACATACTAGCAATATACCTGTCACAGCTGTTATTTTATTATTGTAAACTGACGACACAATTATGTTTTTAAGCGCTTTATCTTGGTCAATATTTTCTAGCGGGAACGTCTGACTAATCTGACTAAAATATAATAATCTGTGCATCTTTTTGTCGGACGAAAAGTTCATCATAAAAGAACGCTTCCCCGGTAAGAATTTGTTAAACTCCGTCACGCGATCGATAAATGGATAAAACTAACGACGGGATAATGCTTCAAGAAAGAAGGCTGTTCAGCGGCCGGCCGGTGAAATCTGAAGCAAGCACCGCTCCCGAGGACGTCAGGGGCCGCGCGCCACCGGGGTTGGCACGGGCCAGCCACGACAACCCAAAGCCGCCGCGGGGTTGGCCTACTGGTGGGACAGGATCCACCTGACCAGCGCTTCGGCCTCGTCCTGCGAGAGGGTCGATTGCGGGGGCATCGGCATCGGACCCCAGTTTCCGCCCGTCCCCGCAATGACCTTTTCGCTCAGGGTCCTGACCGCGCTGCTGTCGTTGGCATACCGGGCAGCGATCGCCGTATAGGCCGGCCCGTTCCCCCGGCGCTCAGCGGCATGGCAGGCCACGCAGTTCCGGCTCCTCGCCAATTCGGCGCTGGCGACGGCCTCGCCAGACACGAGAAGTGCGGCGAGAAGGATCATGAGAAGGCGAACATCGCGCATTGGCAGGGCTTTCATTCTGCGCCATCCGGCACGGACGGAATCGCAGCCGAATGGTTGGGCTGAGGCGAACGCGAACGCCGAACGCGGATGCTGTCTCCGCATCCGGCCGTACGGATTGCAGGCCGAACTGTGGACCAAAAGGCGACGCAGGCGGCCGCATCGCCCGCCAGGGCGACGCGGCCGCTGCCGATCAGTTGGGCTTGAACTGGTAGATTTCGCCCTGATCCACGGCGATGTACAGGTTGCCATCCGGCCCCTGCACGACGGAGCGGAAGCGGCCTGCCGGTATCGGCAGCGACACCGTTGACCGGGTGGCGGACAAGCCGTCGGCGGGGATGGCGAGCACGTCGAGGCGGTTTCCAACCGGCGTGCCGTGGATGCCGATGCCCATCATGCCGACCAGCATGCGACCGTTCCAGGCCCCCCATTGCGCACCATTCAGGAAGGTGCAGGAGGACATGCCCTGCGACAGGCCATCATTGTTCCAGGCCGGCCGCATGGCGTTGGGGTAGGCCCGGATGTCGGTCATCGGCATGAACGCCGCCCGTTCCGCGGGCGGCAGCGCACCCATCTGGTTCGGCTCGTAGCCGCAGTACCCGTCGGGGCAGGCGCCCCGGCCGTTGACGTTAGGCCGCGGATCCCAGCCGGCATTGCCGCCGGCCGTGAGCGCCGTCACCTCGTCGCTGTGCCAGGGGCCGTTTTCCGCCGTGAAGGGCTGGTTGCTGCCCGGGCGGAAGCAGATCCCCTGCGGGTTGCGATGCCCATAGGTGAAGACCCGCGGATCGAAGCCCTGCGGCGCGTTGTTGCCGGCGGCGGGCCGACCGTCCCGATCGATGCGCAGCACCTTGCCGCCCACCAGCGTCGGGCTTTGCGGGACCGCGCCGTTGTGGGTGTCCCCGGTGGTCACGTAGAGGAAGCCATCAGCCGGGCCGAAGCGCAGGCGCCCGCCATTGTGCGCGCCGGAATCGCCGAACGGATGGTTGCTGGCCGCCGGCTTGTAGGGGATGTCGGTGACGATGTCGTTGCGGTTGGCCACGCGCGTCAGATCGGCATTGACCGTCATCCGGACCACGCGATTGCTCCCCGGTGCCGTCAGGCTCGACGACGAGTAGACGTAGATGATGCGGTTGGTGGCGAAGTCGGGATCGACCGCCACCCCGCTCATGCCGGCCTGGCCGTCGCAGAACAGGTCGCCCGCCGCTTCGGGGTAGCCCCGGCTGTCCTTCATGCCGAGCAAGGGGTTGATGGTGCCGGATGGCAGCCGCACCGACAGGCCGCGGCATTTTTCGGTGAAAAACATCGTGCCGTCCGGCAGGAAGGCCATGTCCCAGGTCAATTCCCGGCCAGCCACCACGGTGGTGCTGGTCAGGGCGGGCCCGGCGGGCTGGCTCTGGGCCGGCGCCGGGGCGAACAGGGCAGCAGCGGCCAGCAGCAAGCTGGGCGCCACGAAGCGCAGATCTCGTTTCAAGGTCGTTCCCTCCAATTTTGCTTTTTTCGATATTCATCCGGTGCAGTGCGGTGTTCGCGCGCAACCAGCGCATTGGCCTTTACCCCGGAAGATCGATGGAACCACGGATTGGCTGGCAGCCAAAGCAAATAACCGTGAGAGCGTGTCCGCCCACGTCGTACAGGAGCAATGATCCCCTGGCGGGCCGAGCCGCCGCATCATGTTGCCACGGCGGGCAGGCTGACGGTGGCATTGTTGACATGATCTCGACGACTGGCAGAGATTGTAATCGGACAAGGACGTTCTGGGCTGCTCTCAAGCGCGCACCGGGCGTGACGGCCGGTCGCCAAGGGCCGATCCGCCCAACCGACCGAGGAGGAGCCAGACCCTGTCCACCGCCCCCCTTGCCGCGGATGGTCGGCGCTGAATGGCGCCGATCCTCGCCTTCCTCGGCTGGTCGGCGCGCAGCGGCGGGTTGCTGCTGGGCGTCGGCATCTTCGTGGGGCTGCTGGTGCCGCCGCTGGCCGCGACGTTGCGCGATGTGGTGACGCCGACGGTCGC
>JBBRWI010000060.1:0-17719 GCA_038249305.1 Acetobacterales bacterium | reverse complement strand
GCCCCGCGAAGCCGCCTTGAATGGCGCGTCCTGCCGCTTCCACGCAATCGCCCCGTCACGCGCCCGGTCGCTGAGCCGTGAAAGGGCAGCACGGCACCTCGATGCAGTGAAGCTCGCCGTCGCCAAAGGCCGCCTCACGCAAATCTCGACCGGTGGATGCAACCGCGAACCGTGCCGCGCGTATTTCCAAGGCTCGGCCCTCATCAGGCTGCGCGATCGGTGAATGCAAGCTCCGCGACGTGGTTGCGGGGGCGATGCAGACAAGCCAGTGAACCGTGCCCGCACCTGGAGACCGTCGCCCATGTCGTCGCAACTACAGCTTGTCAGCGCCAGCGCGCGCACCGAGGCCGCGCCGGCCCGCGGCGAACCGATGCAATCGGACGTCGCGGTCGGCCGCGCGATCCGGCGCCTGCGCCGGGGGCAGGGCAAGACGCTCAAGCAGTTGTCGGACTGCGTGGGCGTGACCGGTCCCCAACTGCACCGCTACGAAACGGGGGCGACGCGGATCGCAGCCAGCCGGCTGATCGCGATCGCCGGCGCGCTTGGCGTGCAGGCGAGCATGCTGATTTCGGCGGGTTCCTGCACCGAACCCGGCCCGCCACCGCCGGCAGCGCGCGGTGACGATGATATCGTCGAACTGATCCATGTGTTCGGCACCATCACTTCACCGAGGGATCGCAGGGCGCTGGTCGCCGTCGCCAGGATGATGGCTATCCATTACCAGCGTGGCGCAGTGTCCGGTGAAGCGGTTTGACCGGCTTCCGGCGCGCCGGTGTACGGATCCGGCCATAGGCTGAGATGCGCTAATCGCGCATATAGAAGAAGCATAAGCGCGGGGCGGCCTGCCCAGGGGCCTGTCCCCCTGGCGTACGGCGCGACCCACCGACCACGCAGCGACGCGGCCGGAAAGAGCCGTTTCCGGCCCATCCCGGCCGCGCCACGGCCGTTACGCCACGCTGCGGTTACGACGCAGCAGGCCGAGGCCGAGCAGCGCCGTACCGAACAGAGCGATCGAGACCGGCTCCGGCACCGCGACAATCTGCGCGCTGGCGTTGAGCGTCGCGCCACCGGCGTTGAAGGTCGCCGTGATCACGCTGGTTTCCGAGAACAGCGCATTCGGCAAGGCAACATTGGTAGCAATCGGCCCGGTGGAAAACGAACCCGGCCCGCTATAGGTGCCGGTGGCAAGCAGCGTCGTCTTGCCGAACGCCGCATTGTTGGCATTGGCGTAGGTCTCGATCACCGCGCTGGTAATCGCGGAGCCGTTGATCAGCAGGTTCGCGGTCAGCGTGCTCGCGAGGTTTCCCAGCAGGCCGCCCGCGCTCAGGCTCGGCACATCCGTCTGCGTGAATTCCAGACGGATGGTGTGGGTGCCCGTGAAATTGGCCAGGGAGGAGATGGCAGTCGACTGGGCGGTGAACGTGGGCGCCGCCGTCAAGGGACTGCCACTCGACGACGCGGTGACGAGGCTGAAGTTGCTCGTCGAGCCCGTTTGATTGAGATCGCCGGTCGTCGAAGTCGTGGAAAGCCCCGGCTGAAGCACACCATCTTCAAAGACGCGGAAGCCGAGCGTGGGTGCGGCCTGGGCGGTCGTGGCGGCCATGGCGACCAGGCCGAACAGGGCGATGGTCGGGAGGAGATGTCTGCGCATGGGGAGGGTCCTTGTCTGCATCGGCGAACCGCATCGGTGCGCCTTGTCCAGCAACTGCAAGACTTGGGCCAAAACTTAAAGTATGAATTATCAATGGCTAATAATCATTCTGATAGTTGATCATGGAAATACGTAAACTCGTATAACACAAATAGTTATCGCATTAGCATTGATCGTTGCGGTACAATCTCATCGAATACGACAGCCATGAGGTTTAAGCATCACATTATTTTTGATTTGTCTTAGGCGCTAAGTTTTTGCGTTTTCTGTAAAAACTCCCATCTATGTGATATAGTGTCCGGCAGTGCCAAAGAAAAACGTATTCGCGCCGCTGATCATGCAAATGCTCGCCAGGGTGGCGATGGGGGTTGCGGGCGGCCTCGGGATATGGGTCAAGGTATGGATGACGCTCCCGCCCCGGTTTGGCCTGAGTGACGCCGCGAAGGGTGCCCTGCTTCTTGAGCAGGCGGAGATGATCCAGCGCCTGGCGACGCGGATCGCCGAACTCGAAGCGGTCCTGGGCAAGCCGCGTAATACCAATCCGCTCAGACACTGCACGCGCCCACTCGCGTGTTCCGATGGATCGGATGCGGTCTGGATCGTTGATCAGGAACTGCCAGGCAGTGACGCAAGCCTCGACGATGGCGTCGTAGCTGTCCCAGACCAGCGCGCAGAGGGTGTTCTCCCGCAGGTAGTGCCAGACGTTCTCCATGCAGTTCAGCTCCGGAAGGGCGGCAGCGTGATGTTGTCGGGCACGCGGAGGCGTCCGCCGGTCTGGTGCCAGCCGGCACCATCGCAGAGCAGGGCGGCATGCGCGCCTGGCGCCACCTCGGGTGCTGATCTCGGCCAGGTGCTCGCTCATTGCCTCTGCATTGACGTGAGGCATGATGATGGCCGCGCCCATGGCGCGATCGGGGCATATGGCGCCGAACAGGTAGGCGCTCTCGTGGTGATTGTCGCGCACCATCAAGGGCTGCGTGCCGATCGGTGCCCAGATGTGGCTGTGGGTGCCCTTCTGCCCCACTCTGGCTTCGTCTTGAAACCAGATTTCCAGAGGCTTTGCCGCAGCACTCGAAGGCAGTGTTGCCTTCAGCAGGGTTTTCAAATGCCTCCTCCGCCGCGGCGCCCTTCTTCGGATGATAGGGGCGTGGCTGGAGCCGGGTCAGGTGCCGCTGGTGCTTTCGTGCACTTCGATCGCAAAGCGCCGCGCCACCTCGGCCTGCAGATCCTGGCAGCGCTAGCGCACCACCTTGTGCACCGCGGGGTCGGGTCCCTTGGTGACCAGCGCCTTCAACTCGGACATATGAGACCTCGGTAGGGCTGTTGCTGGCCTTCGAAACCACAAAGCCTCCCTTCAATCACCGGCACATGCGCATCGCTGTGCAGCACGCGGTGGACTGCCCGCTGATCAGGGAACCGATCCTCTGCGGGCAGAGTACGCTGCTGCAGGGCCAACTGCTGACGTCCAGAACCTTCGGCTGCAACCCGAATATTCGCCCGCGCGCATACGACCCCACCGGGATGTTCCAGGAGGCCGGCGTGCGCAGGAACCCCCATGTCGTGGAGGGCGGCGTCTTAGAGCACGATCGATCCACTTTGATCGACCGTGCTCTAGCCCGACGTCAGCACGCCCACGGTCGCCCCCGCCATGCAGCAGGCGATCGCGGCCGCGACCAGCGACCGCGGCCCCAGTGCCAGGATATCCGCCCGCCGTTCCGGGCACATCGCTCCCATCCCGGCCAGCATGATCCCGAGCGACGCGAAATTGGTGAAGCCACACAGCGCATAGGTCAGGATCAGCCGCGACCTGGCGCTCAGCCCCAATCCTCCGCTGGTCGCCAGTTCCAGGTAGGCAACGAATTCATTGACCACGATCTTGGTGCCGAGGCTGGCCGCGACGATGCCGCTTTCGGCCCAGGGCACGCCCATGGCCAGCGCGAGCGGCCGGAACACCCAGCCGGCGATGGTCTGCAAGGTCACGCCCGCCAGCGGTTCCAGGATCATGTTGCCGAGCGCCACCAGCGCCACGAACACCACCAGCGCCGCCATGATGGAAAGCATCAGCGTCAGGCCATCCGCAATCCCCTTCAGCAGCGCATCCAGCGTGCTGTCATACAGCCGCGGCGGCAGCGGATCGGGCGTTGCCGGCGTCGCCGTGCCCGGCACCATCAGCAGGGCGGCCAGCACCGCCGCCGGGGTCGCGACCAGGGACGCGGCCAGCAATTGCCCCGCCGCATCCGGCACCACCTGGCTGATGATGGTCGCATAGACCACCAGCGTATTGCCGCTGATCGTCGCCAGGCCCGCGACCATGACCACGAACAGTTCCGACCGCGACAAGCCCGCGAGCCAGGGGCGGATCAGCAGAGGCGCCTCGACCATGCCGACGAAGACATTGGCCGCGACCGACAATCCGGCGGCCCCCGACAGCCCAAAAGCGGCCCGCACCGCGCGGGAGAGCGCGCCGACCACCACCGGCAGCACCCGCCAATGATACAGCACCGCCGAGAGCGCACCGACCACCAGGATCAGCGGCAAAGCCTGGAAGAACAGGATGAAATCGGCACCGGGACGCACGACCGCAAACGGCGGCGGCGCGCCGCCCAGATAGCCGAAGACCAGCGCCGTGCCGGCCCCGGTCGCCAGGGCCAGACCATCGACCGCCCGGCCGATGGCACCGAAGGCGGCACGGACGGGCGCCAGGTGCAACAGCGCGGCGCCGAGCAGCAACTGGCCGCCGATCCCCGCGACAATGATGCGCCACGACACGCGGCCACAGCCGCCGATGACCCAGCACAGCGCCGCCAGGGCAAAAAGCCCGGCGAGGGATTGCGCCTGCAGGCCCGTCACTCCGGCTCGGGCTCCTCGGCTTCGTCCTCGACCACCTCGGCGCTGATTTCCAGCACCTGGTCGACGCGATCCAGCGCGATGGCATCGATGCCCTTGAGCTTACGCGTCACCGCCCGGGTGCGGGTCTGCGCCATGCGGATGTTGTTGCCCAGCGCGCCGACATTCTTGCCGAGCCGATCGAGCACGCCTTCCATCTTCAGCATCTCGGTCTTGGTCGCGCCCAGCAGTTCACGCACCATGTCGGCCTTCTGGCTCAGGGTCAGCGTGACGTAGCCGAGTTGGATGGT
Organism: Acetobacterales bacterium; assembly: GCA_038249305.1. Taxonomy (GTDB): domain Bacteria; phylum Pseudomonadota; class Alphaproteobacteria; order Acetobacterales; family Acetobacteraceae; genus Humitalea. The sequence goes on along the minus strand of JBBRWI010000060.1, from coordinate 12,931 downwards.
CCGCAGCAGCGCCGGCAGGATGCTGGGGCCGAGCACCAGGACCTTGTGGATCCGCCCGATCTCCTCGATCAGCCCCGGCTCGCGCGCGACCTCGGCATACAGCCCATCGGTCGGCAGGTAGAGCACGGCGAATTCCACCGTGCGCGGCGGCACGATGTATTTGGCGGCAATCTTGGCGGCCTCGTCCCGTACCCGGCGCTGCAGGCCGCGGCGGGCGGATTTCTCGGCGTCGATGTCATTGGCTTCGCCGGCCAGGATCAGGCGTTCGTAGTCCTCGACCGGGAACTTCGCATCGACGGCGAGATAGACCCGCTCACCGCCCTGCATCGGCATCAGCACGGCGAATTCGACGACCTCGGCGCTGCCCTCGGACAGGCGGACATTGGTCTCGTAGCCGCCGGCCGGCAGCAGATCGTCCAGCAGCAGCCGCACCTGCGTCTCGCCCCAGCCGCCGCGCGTCTTCACGTTGCTGAACAGGCGCTTGATGTCGCCGATCTGGCCGGTGACCGCCTGCACATCGCCCATCGCCTTCTGCACCGCGGTGAACTGGTCGATGACGCGGCTGAAGCTTTCGTTCATCTGCTTCTCGACCGCGGATTGCAGTTGTTCGTTCACGCTCTTCTGGATTTCGGCGAGTTTCTGCTCATTGCCTTCGCGCAGTTCCTTCAGCCGCAGGTCCAGCAGGTCGCGCGTGCGGCCGGTTTCGGCGGCGAGCGATTCCGCCTGCTTGACCGCACCTTCGGCCAAAGTCGTCTTGACCGCTTCCAGGGTCTGCTTGGTCTCCGCATTGGCTGCCCCCTGGTCGCGCCGCAGGATGGAGATCGCCTCGGCCAGTTTTTCAGCCTGCACGGCGTCGGCCGCCGCCAGGTGTTGCTGCAAGCCCGTCGCCGCCGCGGTCGCTTCGGCCCGCTGGTCGGCCAGACCCTTGGCCGTGGCGGCGGCATCGGTCGCGAGCCGGTCCAGCACCGCCTTTTCCTGCGCCGCGAGCCCCGCGTTCAGCAGCCGGGCCTGTTCCACCGAAAAGCCCGAGATCTCACGCGACTGGGCCGCGAAGCGTTCGGCCATTTCGACCTTAATCTCACCCGGCAGGGCGGCGACCTGGGTGGACAGCCGGTCCTGCGCCGATTGCAGTGTCGCGATCGCCTGCATCTGCGCGGGGTCGGGCGTCGCACGCCGCAGGAACAGCAGCAGCAGGCCGACCAGCAGGAGGATCTGCAGGCCGGCGATGATCATGGTCTCGGTATTGGTCATTCCGGCTCCGCAAAGCCGAAACCTCGGCATTCAATGGCGGAAGTGGCGCATACCCGTCGTCACCATGGCAAGCCCCGCCGCATCGGCCGCGGCGATCACCTCGGCATCGCGCATCGACCCGCCCGGCTGGATCACCGCCGTGGCACCGGCCGCCGCCGCCGCCTGCAAGCCATCGGCGAAGGGGAAGAAGGCATCCGACGCCACCACCGACCCGCGTGCCAAGGGTTCGGCGATGCCGGCCGCGCGGGCCGCTTCCTCTGACTTCCAGGCGGCGATGCGGGCGCTGTCCACGCGGCTCATCTGGCCGGCGCCGATGCCGACGGTGGCGCCGTGCTTCGCATAGACGATGGCGTTTGACTTGACGTGCTTGCAGACGCGGAAGGCAAAGAGCAGGTCGGCCAATTCCTCGGCCGTCGGCGCGCGCTGCGTGACGACCGCCAGATCGGCGGCGGTGATCCGCCCCGCATCGCGCGATTGCGCCAGAAAGCCACCCGCGATGCTGCGGAACGACAGGCCGGGCGCGCCTGGGTCCGGCAGGCCGCCGGTCAGCAGCAGCCGCAGGTTCTTCTTCCGGGCGAAGATTTTCCGCGCATCGGCATCGGCATCGGGCGCGATCACGACCTCGGAAAAGATCGCGGTCATCTGCTCCGCCGTCGCGCCATCCAGCACCCGGTTCGCGGCGATGATCCCGCCAAAGGCAGAAACGGGATCGCAGCGCAGCGCCGCCTCCCATGCCGCCGACAGGTCGGCGCCCATCGCCACACCGCAGGGGTTGGCGTGCTTGACGATGACGATGGCCGGACGATCGAATTCGGCCACGGCCTCGATCGCCGCATCGGTGTCGTTCAGGTTGTTGAAGGACAATTCGCGGCCCTGCACCTGTTCCGCCGAGACCACCCCGCGCCGCCCGCTGCCGTCGTCATAGACCGCGGCCTGCTGGTGCGGGTTCTCGCCATAGCGCAACCCCTGCTTCAACAGCCCCGGGATCGCGAGGCGGGGCGGAAAGGCGTCGCCATTGACGGCGGAGAACCAGCGCGTAATGGCGGCATCATAGGTCGCGGTGCGCCCGAAGGCCGCAACCGCCAGCCGGCGCCTGGTGCCGAGCGACAATCCGCCCAGGCTCTCGATCTCCGCCCTTGCCTCCGAAAAATGCTGCGGCTCGGTCAGCACCGCGACATGCGCGTGGTTCTTGGCGGCACTGCGGATCATCGCCGGGCCGCCGATGTCGATGTTCTCGATGCAGGCATCGAAATCGCCACCGGCCGCGACCGTCGCCTCGAAGGGGTAGAGGTTCACCGCCAGCAGGTCGATCGGCGCGATGCCATGCTGCGCCATCTGTGCGACGTGTTCCGCGAGGTCCCGCCGCCCCAGCAGCCCGCCATGCACCTGCGGCACCAAGGTCTTGACCCGCCCGTCCAGGATTTCCGGGAATCCCGTGTGGTCGGACACATCCTTCACCGGCACCCCCGCCTCGCGCAGCGCCCGGGCGGTGCCGCCGGTGGACAGGATCTCGACCCCGCGTGCGGCCAGGAAGCGGGCAAAATCCACCAGGCCGGTCTTGTCGGACACCGAGAGCAGCGCGCGCCGGGGGGCAATGATATCGGGCGAAGTCTCGGTCACGGCGCACCTCGGGTCTGGCCCGCGCGGGATAGGCTTACAGGCCGAGCAGGTCCAGGGTGCGCGCCGTCACCCGCGCCTCGTCGAAGCGGTCCAGCGCGATGATCTGCCCTGCCGCCCCCAGGCGGGCGCGCAGGGCCGGGTCGGCGGCGAGCCTGGCCAGTGCTTCGGCCAGCGGCGCCACCTGCATCGGCGGCACCAGCAGCCCGGTTTGCTCAGGCACAACCTGTTCGCGGCAGCCGGCGATATCGGTCGCGACCACGGCGATGCCGGTCAGCATGGCCTCGATCACCCCCATCGGCAGGCCCTCGAAATACGACGGCAGGCAGAAGACATCGGCCGCGGCCAGCAGCGCCGGCACGTCGGCGCGGTAGCCCAGCCTGGCCAGCCGCGGCCCGAGTGCCGCCTGGGCCCTGGCAAGGACCGGTTCCAGGTTCTCGCCATGGTCGGAGGCTAGACGCTCGCCCACCACCCAGAGGATGGCGCCCGGCACCTGCTCCATGGCCGCCAACAACTCGACCAACCCCTTGTGCCGCACCAGGCGGGACACGGCGATGATGACGCAAGCATCCGCCGGGGTGCCGAGGTCGGCACGCATAGCGGACCGGGCCGCGGGATCGGGGTGGTAGCGGGTGGGGTCGCGCCCATTGCCGATGGCGATGGCGTCGCGCGCGATGTGCAGGCGCCGGGCATCGGCGGCTTCCTCCGCGCTGACCGTCATGAACACGTCGGTCACCCGCCCGCCCAGCCACTCCAGCACCAGCGACAAATGCCGCCGCCAGGCCGGTCCCGGCTGGTTGAACAGGAAGCCGTGGCCGGTGTAGGCGACGCGCGGCACCCCCGCCGCCCAGGCGACGACCCGCGCCAGCAGCCCCGAGATCGGGAAATGCCCGTGGACCAGATCGGGCTTTTCCGCCCGGAACAGCCGCCACAGCCAGATCGCGGCGCGCATCTGCGCCACCGGGTTCAGGCTGCGGACCATGGGTGCGCCGAGGATGCGGAACCCCTCGGCGCGGGGTCCGGCGAGCAAGGGACCTTCCGCACAGACGCCGATCACCTCATGCCCGCGGGCCCTGGCGCCGCGCATCAGCGGCATCAGGAAATGCAGCATCGCGAAGTCGATATGCGCGACTTGAATCACCTTTTGCGGCCCTGCGGCCGCGGGAATGACCGTTTGCGGCCCTGCGGCCGCGGGAATGACCTTTTGCGGCGTCACCGCGCAGCGATCAGGCGTTGGCGACCGGGGCCGCCGCCTGGGCACGACGGGACTGCCACAGCGCCACGAAATCGATCGGCGCCAGCAATACCGGCGGGAAGCCGCCATCGCGTGTCACATCGGCCAGGATGTTGCGGGCGAAGGGGAACAGCAGCCGCGGGCATTCGACCAGCAGCAGCGGCTCCAGCATTTCCTGCGCGATATTCACCGTGAAGATGCCGCAATAGGCCAGTTCGGCAATGAAGCAGACCGTCTCGCCCACCTTGGCATCGGCGCGGATCTGCAGCGAAACCTCATAGACATTGCCGCCCGGCAGCGGCCGCGCCTGCACGTCCAGCGACAGGTCGATGCGGGGCTGTTCGCGGATGGTGGTGAAGATTTCCGGGGCGCCCGGCACCTCGAACGACAGGTCGCGGGTGTATTGCAGGTTCATCAGCAGCGGCATCGGCGCGTCGCCGCCCAGCGGGCCGGCGCCGTTGGTGGCCGGGGGGGCGGGTGGCTGGGTCTCGGACATCAGGGCAACCTATGGATTGGTGGGGTCCGGGCAATCCCGGGGGCTTCGCGCGGCGCCTACCACGCGGCGGGCGCTGGCGAAACCCGTGGCGTGCCCCCCGGCCCAGGCCGCCGCCCTGCTTGACCGCGACGCCGCGCGACACGACCTTCATCGCAACAGGCGGCCCCCCGGCCCCCGCTCGACAGGATCAAGCGCGATGAGCGACATGACCAAGCCCGTCACCGACGAGACCTTCAAGCAGGACGTGCTCGACAACAGCGGCCCGGTGCTGGTGGATTTCTGGGCCGAATGGTGCGGCCCCTGCCGCGCCGTGGCCCCCATCCTTGAGGAAATCGCCACCGAATATGCCGGCCGCCTGACCGTCGCGAAGGTGGATATCGACGAAAACCCGATGACCCCCAATGAATACGCAGTGCGCGGCATCCCCACCATGATCCTGTTCCGCGACGGCAAGCCGATCGCAACCAAGGTCGGCGCCATGCCGCGGGCGCAGATGAAGGAATGGCTTGCCGGCGCGCTCGGCGCTTGATCCCGCGGCGCTTGCTGGGCGCCGCCGTCGCGGCGCCCTTTGTCACGACGGGCAGGGCTGGGGCGCAGGAGGTCCACCGCTCCGAGGCCGCGACCTTCACCGTCGCCACCCTGGCGACGGGGCTGGAAAATCCCTGGGGTGCCGCCGTGCTGCCCGATGGCCGCCTGCTGGTCACCGAACGGCCCGGCCGGGTGCGCGTGGTTGCCCTCGATGGCGCGGTCTCCGCCCCGCTGGCCGGCGTGCCGGAGGTCGTGGCGCAGAGCCAGGGCGGCCTGCTGGACGTAATCCTGGCGCCGGATTTCGCCACCAGCCGCAAGCTTTACCTGACCATGGCGGCCCTCGTGGAGGGCGGCGTGGTCACTCGCCTGGTCCGCGCCCGCCTCGCCCCCGATGCGACCCGCCTGGCCGAGGTGACGCCGTTGCTGGACGCGACCCCGGCGCAGCCCCAAGGCCGCAACCACTATGGCGGCCGCATGGCCTTCGGTGCCGACGGCTTCCTGTATCTTACGACCGGCGACCGCCAGGCCACGCCCGCGCGGGCGCAGAAGCTGGACGATCTGGCCGGCAAGGTGTTGCGGCTGACCACCGATGGCGCCGCGGCCCCCGGCAACCCTTTCCTCGGCCAGCCGGGTGCGCGGGCCGAGATCTTCAGCCTCGGCCACCGCAACCCGCAGGGCATCGCCCCGAACCCCGCCACGCGCACGATGTTCTCGGCCGAATTCGGCCCGCGCGGCGGCGATGAGGTCAATATCCTGCGCCCCGGGGTCAATTACGGCTGGCCGCTGGTCACCCATGGCCGCAACTACAGCGGCAGTCAGATCAGCCCCGACCGCAGCCGCCCGGGGTTCGAGGACCCGGCCCGGGCCTGGGTGCCCTCGGTCAGCCCCTCAGGCATCGGCTTCTACACCGGCGCCGCGATCCCGGGCTGGCGCGGCAGCCTGTTCCTGGCGGCGCTGAACCCGCCGGGCCTCGTGCGGCTGTCGATGGACGGCGACCGCATCACCGGAGAGGAACGGTTGCTTTGGGACAAGATACGCCTGCGCCAGGTGGTGCAAAGCGCCGATGGGCGCCTGCTGATTCTGACGGATGAGGGGCGCGGCCGGATTTTGGCGCTGGAGCCTGCGTGACACCCCTCGGCAGCAACCGATTTTTCTGTGACCCTAATGCCAACAAACGGGGTTCTGGCCGATGCGACTCGCGCAGTTGATCTACACGTCTCGTCCCTTCGGCTTCGATGAAGCCTCGCTGGACGACATTCTCATGACCGCCCGGCGCAACAATGCGCGCCGCGCCATCACCGGTGCGCTGATCTGCCGCGCCGACCTCTACATCCAGATGCTGGAGGGTCCGCGGGCGGCGCTGACCGACACCTTCGGACGCATCCTGCGCGATGACCGTCACCTGGAGATCGCGCTGATCTGGACCAGCGACACCGAAACCCGGCTCTTCCCGCAATGGGGCATGCGCGACGATCCGGCGCGGTCCTGGATGTGGTCGCCCGCCGAAGTGCGGGCCGGGGCGGTGCGCGATGCAACAGCGTCAGAGGCCCGCGCGGTCTTCGACCGGATCGCGGCCGAACCGGCAGCCTAGAGCAATATCGGATCAGATGGAATCATCTGATCCGATTTCTTGCTCTAGATTCAACGGCTGCTAGAGCACGAGATGCGTTCACCTGACCGCATCTCGTGGTCTAAAAGGATTTGATTCTAGAGCAAGAATCGCCCTGGCAGCCCGTCATCCGGCCGCCAGTTGCTCATCGATTTCGGCGAACAGCGCCGGCAGGGTGGTAAGCAACGGCAGCGCCGGCGCCGCTTCAGTGACCGAGGCTTCCGCCGCCTCGCCGACGGCAAAGGCCAGAACAACGCCGCCCGTTGCCTGCGCGGCGGCGACGGCCCGTTGCATCCGGGCGGCCGAGGTCGCGGCGGTAACCACCAGGATCGCCAAATTCGGCCCATTCTCGGTAGGGCCGATGCCAGGGCCATGCACCTCCTCGGCCAGGGCGGCCGCCACCGCCGCCGCGGCGGCACGGTCGAGCCCGCCGGCGACCGGCAGCAGCGCGATGCCCGCCCCGGGAAACTCCTCGGTCAGTCCATCGACCACGGCCAGCAGCCCCCGCGCGCTGCGCAGCGCCAGTGCCGGCCCGAAGCCGCCCGATCCCCGGTCGGCGCTGATCTGCGCGATCGCCGGCAGCACCAGCAGGCGCACCGCCCCGCCAACACCGTCGCGCAGCGCCGCCTCGTCCAGCAAGATCTGCGCGCCGCGCGCGTCGCCGGCCAGGATGCGCTGGTAGAAGCGCGCCGGCACGGTCAGCGGCTCGGCATCGCCCAACAGCACATCCAGGAAGCCGAGCGGCTGGACATGCCGCCCCAGGATCGCGAGGCAGGCGGTGATCGCCGGCGCCAGGACTAACCCGATAGGTCCCCACAAGACCGCCCAGAACGCCGCTGACAGCACCAGCGCCAGCGGCGTGATCCCGATGCTGGCGCCAATCAGCCAGGGCTCGACGACATAGGACACGACGCCGTCAACCAGCAGGAACAGCAGCACCACCAGGATAAAGGTGCCCCACCCGTCGGTCGTGGCGAAGGTCAGGATCAGTGGGAACAACAGCGAGATCGGCGCGCCGAGGTAAGGCACGAAGCGGAGCAGGAAACCCAAAGCCCCCCAGAGCGGCGCGTTCGGCACCCCGAGCAGCCACAGCCCGATGCCCATGCTGGCGCCAAAGCCACCGTTCACCGCAACTTGCGTCAACAGGAAGCGGCCGACACGCTGCGTCGCATCCCCCATCGCCTGGGTCGTGCGGTGCATCTCGTCCAGCCCGGCCAGACGCAGCATCCGGTCGCGCACGTCCTCCCGCTGGATCAGCAGAAAGGCCATCAGCAACAGCGTGATGGCGAGCGTCGCGGCCGGCGCCAGCACCACGTGCAGCAGACCGAAAATGGTCGCCAGCGGGCTTTCCTGCGCCGCCACCACACTGACCGTGGCTACCGGCGCATCGGTCGGCGCCAATGCCGCGCCAAGCCGCCCGCCGAGCTGGAACAGATTGGTGATCGGTCCCGATTCCTGGCCCAAAACCAGCAGTTTCTCCCGCAGCACCTGTTCGTAGCGCGACAATTCGCCGGCCAGAGCCAAGGCCTGGCCGACCACCACCGCCAGCATGCCGGCCATGCCACCGACGACCACAATGAGCACCAGCAGCACGGCCGCCACCCGCGGCAGGCCGCGGCGTTCCAGCGCATCGGCCATCGGCAGGGCGGCAATGGTGAGCAGCAGCGCCAAAGCCAGCGGCGCCAAGATGTCGCGCCCGAGGTACAGCGCCGCGATGACGCCGAAGACTAGCAGCATGCGCGCGGCCGGTGCCGTTGGCTCCCGGGACAGACCGCGGGCAGAGAAGGTGGCCATCGTTGCGTGATCCTAGCTGCCCCCATGCAACGCGCGGATGCGATCCGCGTTTCCCATCCATCGCGATGGCCGCAAGGCCGCGCGGCCACGCCCAACGGAGACAGATCATGGACAACACCGCTCCCTATGCAGACCAGGCCCAGGCCGAGATCGCGGCGCTGCGCGCCAAGGTCGAGACGCTGATGCACGATCGCGTGACCCCGGCCCTGGCACATGCTGCCGAACAGGGCGCCGCCGCCGCGACGGCTGCCTCGGACAGCGTGCGGGCCCAGGCCGAGCATCTTGGCCAGACGGTGCGCGAACGCCCGTTCATGGCGCTCGGCGTCGCCGCCCTGACCGGCTTCGTCATCGCCCAAATGATGCGGCGCTGACCATGCGCAGCCTCGACCTGCTGAGCATCGCGGCGCAGGCGGAAGGTCTGCGCTGGCGACGGGAGGCGGCCGGGGCCGCGCGGCGCATCGTTTTTGGGATCGCCGCCGCCGGCTTCGGCTTGGCGGCGGCGGTGCTGCTGCATGTGGCGGGCTGGATCGCCCTGGCCGAGGCGCAGGGACCACTTGTCGCGGCCCTGGTTCTGGCCGGCGTCGATGTCGCCTTGGCGATGCTGCTGCTGCTGATCGGCCGGCGACGGCCCGACCCCTTGGCGCAGGAGGCGTTGCATGTCCGGGAACTGGCGATGCTGCGCCTGGGCCAGGTGTCGATCGTGCAGGATGGCCTGGCGCTGCTTGGCTGGCGCGTGCCCGCCATGGCGATCGGCAGCATCGTGACCGAACAGGTTGTCCGGGCGCTGCGGCGGCGCTGAGCCGCACAGATGCAACCGCGCATACTACGCCACGTTCCTCCCGCCAGGGCGCCCGCTTCGGCGCGTCACAACACCAGGAGAGCCAAGTGACCAAGATGACCAGACAGCGTAATCCGATCTTCGCCGCAACCATGGCGGCAGGTCTGTTGGCGTCATTCGGCGGCGTGCAGGCACAAAGCACGGCGCCCGCTGCTTCGACCCCCGGCGCGACCCAGCCGGCTTCGCCCGCATTGACCGTCCGCCCGATGGACCGGGCCCCCGCTGCTGCGGCGATTCCAGACGGCGCGCCCGGCAATCCGCCCGGCACCGCCCTCGGCCGCACTGTCGATCGCGCGACGGGCACCGTGACCGTCCCTGATGGGGCGGTCGGCAATCCACCCGGCACCGCCGCGGGCCGCGCTGTTGATCGCGCCACGGGCGGGCCCGCTACCCCCGGCACCACGGCGACAGTACCCCGTGAGCTGACCTCCGTGACCACGGCCGGCAACGCCGCCGTCACCTACCGGCCGCGCGCGAGCCAGTTGATCGGCAGCAACGTCTACAACGATCGCGACGAAAGCATCGGCGAGGTCGAGGACTTGGTGTTGAGCCCCTCGGGCGATCGACCGATGGCCGTGATCCAGGTCGGCGGCTTCCTCGGTATCGGCGGGCGCCTGGTGTCAATGCCGCTGAGCGAACTGGGCTGGAACCCGCAGCGAGAGCGGATCACCCTGCCCGGCGCGACCAAGGAGCAGCTGCAGGCGCGGCCGGTCTTCACCTACGAGACGCCTCGCCGCGGCTGACCTGAGCCGGGTCGGCCCTATGGCCGGCACCAGTGATTTGCCACAGGCGCGGCGCGGGTCACCCCGTGCCGCGCCTTTTGTTGTCGCACCCTCATCCAAGGAATGCTCGATGTGCGTGTGGCCCTGATCCTCAATCCGGCCGCCGGCAGCTTGACTGGCCTGGCCGACCCGCGTGCCGGCCTTGAGGCTGCGATCACGACGGCCGGCTTCACCGTGATCACAAAGCCCGACGATGCCGCGAGCCTCGACGCGCAGTGGGACGCGGTCGCGGCGGCGGCGCCCGAAGCGGTCTTTGTCGCGGGCGGGGATGGCACCTTGCGCGCCATCGCCGCCCGCGCGCTGGGCACCAGCATCGCGCTCGGCCTGCTGCCGGGTGGTACCATGAACCGGGTCTGCCAGCGGCTCGGCCTGCCGGACGATCCGGTCGCGGCGGTCGCGCTGTTCGTGCCGGGGCGAACAGCGACGATGGACGTCGCGCTGCTGAACCGGCAGGTGTTCCTTTATGAATCCCTCGTCGGCACGCCGGCCCGACTGTTGCGCTTCCGCGAGTTGCAGCGCGGCGGCGGGCTGTTCGGCTGGTTGCCGCTGATGCGGGTCGCTTTCCGCAAACTGCTGCGCGCGTCGTGGAACGAGATCGTGGTGCCGGTGCCCGGCCAGGGCCGCGCGCATGGCCATGCGGCGGTGGTGACCGTGCCGGCGCCCGGCACGGCGCCGCTGCTGACCCTTCAGCTGGTCCGCTCGCGCGGGCTGGTCGCGCGCGCGGTGCAGGCGATACGCTGGTTCACCGGCCGGCTTGGCGACGACCCCGGCGTACTGACCCGCGCGGCGCCCCGGCTGGTCGTGCATGGCAGGCGGCGGGGCACACGCGTCAGCCTGGATGGCGAGATGATGCTGGCAATCCCCCCGCTGCGCTTCCGCCTCGCGCCCGGGGCGCTGCTGATCCTCGATCCCGTTCGGCCGGATCCTGGGCCGGCGCCGTGACGCTGCGGCTCGCCCACCTGTCCGACCTGCACTTCGGCGAGGCCGATGCCGCAAGCGTCGCAAGCCTTGCGGCCGCGGTGCGCGCCGCGTCGCCCGACGCGTTGGTGGTCAGCGGCGACCTGACGCGACGCGCGAGGTCGGCCGAATTCGCCGCCGCCGCGCAATTCCTGGCGTCGTTCGGCGTGCCCGTGCTGGCGGTGCCGGGCAACCACGACATTCCGGGATCGGACCTCTGGACCCGCTTCATCGATCCGCTGGCGCCATGGCAACGCTTCCATGGCGAGGATTCCGAGCCTGAACTGGTGCTGGGCGATACCGTGGTGCTGGGGGTGGATACGGTGCAGCGGGCGCATTGGCACCTGGACTGGTCGGCGGGAGGGCTGTCCTCGCGCCGCATAGGTCGCCTGGCGGCCCGCATCGCGGCCCATCCGGGGCGGCGCATCCTGGTGGTGTGCCATCATCCCTTGCGCCATCCAGCCTGGGCGACCGACCGCCGGCCGGCGCGCGGCGGCACGGCGGCGGTGTCCCTGCTGCGCGACGCAGGCGCCCAGGCCATCCTGTGCGGCCATCTGCACCGGGCCGACGCGCCGGCCGAAGGCGCCGATCTGCCCCGGCAGTTCATCGCGCCCAGCGCGCTGTCGCCACGCACCAAGGGGTCGCCGAACGGCTGGAACCTCGTGACCCTCGCCCAGGCTGGCGACGGCGCCGGCCTGCGGGTCGAAACGCGCTGGCTGGCGGCGGTCAGCGCGTCCGATTCGGCGATGGCACGGCCGGGGGCGCGCCCGGGCTGAACGGGCGGCGCCAGAGCGGGCCGGTCGTGGGCTTGCCCTTGGTCACGACGCGGCGCGGCCGGGTCAACCGCGCGCCCCCCTCCGCCCGCACCAATTTAAGGGTGCGCGTGTGGAATGCCTCCAGCCCGGGGCGATGCCCGATCGATACCAGCGCTGCTTCCGGCAATTCGTCCAACACCAACTGCATCATCGCATCCTGGTTCTTCTCATCGAGGGCGGCGGTCGCCTCATCCATGAAGATCCAGCGCGGCCGCCGCAGCAGCAGGCGGGCGAAGCCGAGCCGTTGTTGTTCGCCCAGGCTCAGCACGCGATCCCACCGCTCATCCTCCGCCAGCCGCTCGCCGATCGGGCCGAGGCCGACGCGGTCAAGGGCCGCCTGCGCCGCCTCCGGCGTAACGCTGTCGGGTGCGCCCGGATAGGCGAGCGCGCCCTGGAGCGTGCCGAGCGGCAGGTAGGGCCGCTGCGGCATGAACATCATCGTCTCCCGCGGCGGGGTGACGATCTGCCCGGCGCCCCAGGGCCACAGCCCGCCGATGGCGCGGAAGAGGGTCGATTTGCCGGTGCCGGATTCGCCCTGGATCAGCACCCGTTCGCCGGCGCGGATTTCGGCCGAGGCATCGGCGATGACCGTGGTGCCATTGGCGAACGCGACCTCCAGCCCCTTGAACACCAGGCTGTCCTGGTCGCCCTCGATCACGTCGATGGTCGGCTGGTCGGGGTCGGCGGCCAGCGCGTCCAACTCCTCGATCACCGCGCGGAAGGCGGTCAGGCGGGTCGCCGCGCTGCGCCATTCGGCGATGCGCGGGAAATTATCCACGAACCAGTTCAGCGAGATCTGGACTTGGCCGAAGGCCGCGCCGATCTGCATCAGCCCGCCGAGCGTGATGGCACCGGCGAAATACGCGGGCGAAGCGACCACGGTCGGGAAGATCATCGCCAACGCGCCATAGGCCGAGGTCAGCCACATCAGGTTGCGCTGGCTGCGCATCAGGCCCTGCACGGAACCCGCGACGGTCGCGAACAGCGCGCGCAGGCCGCGCCGCTCATCG
>JBBRWI010000059.1:0-17745 GCA_038249305.1 Acetobacterales bacterium | reverse complement strand
GGGGCTATTTGTCTCATCGTCATTGGCACGGAGGGACGCCACCCCGACAGGCTGCTAGAGCACGAAATCGATCCACTTGGATCGATCGTGCTCTAGGGGTCCGGCAGGCTGCGTACCACCGCCTCGTAGCCCACCAGCAAGCCGCGCAACTAATCGCCGTGCTGAAGATGCATCCGCGCCAGCAGCGCCAATTGTACCGCTTCGTCGCTCCCCTCGATCCAGGCCAGGCGCTCCTGCACTTCCGCCCGGAACAGCCCGGCCACGGCAGGCCTCCGCCATGGCGGGGGTAAAGGCGTCGCGAGCGCAGGCTCCCTCCACCTGCTCGTACATCGCGCGCCCTGGAACCTGCAGCCCAACAGGGGCTGAACCGCGTCAAGCCACAAAAGCCGCAGCCGTCAGTGGACGCTTATGTTGAATGCCGTGCTTTGCCGTCAGCTGCGCTGCCGTCAACTCACCACGCAGCGCTCCAGCGCCAGCTTCGCCTTAAGTTTCGCCGATTACCGGGTCCGCTTGCCCGCCATCCTGGGCCATCCTTCTCTCTCGCAGACCAAGCTTAACCGCCTATCCGAAGATCCAGGACCACCTCAGTTCGACGCTCATTCACACTGTGAGGATCAAACCTCGCTCAGCTCCGCGCAAAAATGCCGGATCCGCTGGCAGGCATCCTCCAGCACTGCATCGGCGGCGGCGAAGCTGATGCGGAAATGGCCGGGGAACATGAACGCGCTGCCGTGCACCGTGGCGACGCCCCCCTCCGAGAGCAGGGCGAAGACGAAATCCCAGTCGCTCCCGATGAGCGTGCCGCCGGCGGTGGTGCGGCCGAGGCAGGCGGTCATGTCGGGGAAGGCGTAGAAGGCGCCCTCGGGCAGGTGGCAGCGTAACTGTGGCGTGTCGTTCAGCGCAGCCACCACACGGTTGCGCCGCACCTCATAGACTTGGCGCATGGCTTCCGTCGCGTCCTGCGGTCCATCAAGAGCCGCGACGGCCGCGGCCTGCGCAATGGAGCAGGTATTGGAGGTGGACTGCCCCTGCAGCTTGTCCATCGCCTGGATGAGGTGCCGCGGCGCCCCGCCGAAGCCGATGCGCCAGCCAGTCATCGCATAGGCCTTGGAACAGCCATTCATCGTCACTGTGCGGTCGCGCAGGCGGGGTTCCACCTGGGCAAAGGTGGCGAATTGCCGACCATCGAAGATCAGCTTCTCGTAGATGTCATCGGTCAGCACCATGACTTGCGGGTGGCGCAGCAGAACCGCAGACAGCGCACGCAATTCCCCGGCCGTATAGGTGGCGCCCGTGGGGTTGGAGGGTGTGTTGACGATCAGCCATTTCGTCCGCGGCTTGATCGCGGCTTCGAGTTGTTCCGGCAGCAATTTAAAGGCTTGGTTCGGGCCGCAGGGCAGCAGCACGGGCTTACCGTCGGCCAGCCCGACGATATCCGGGTAGGACACCCAGCAGGGAGTGGGGATAATGACCTCGTCGCCAGGATTGATGGTCGCGATCAGCGCATCGTAGATCACTTGCTTGCCGCCGGTACCGACCAGGATTTCTTCCGGTGCGTAGTCCAGATTGTTGTCTCGCTTGAATTTGGCGGCCACGGCACGGCGCAAAGCGGGTGTGCCAGCAATATCCGTGTAGCGCGTCTGGTTGGACTGGATGGCCGCGATGGCGGCGTCCTTGATGTGCTGCGGCGTGTCGAAATCCGGCTCGCCAGACGAAATCGCCAGCACGTCGCGCCCCTCCGCCTTGAGCGCCTGAGCTCGCTGGCGCATTGCCGTGGTCTGCGACGGGGAGATTCTGTTAAGCCGGTCGGCGATGGCGGGATGGTCGCTCATGGGATCCTCAGCGTGGCAGGTTCAGCCGGCCGCGCGCGACGATGTCCTTGAACTTCGCCAATTCCCCGGCGACAAAAATGGCGGTGCTTCCCGGCGTGCTGTCGCTGACCGCGTCGATGCCGGCTGCAGCCAGCCGCGCTCGCACATCGGACATCGCCAGGACTTCGTTGGCCGCCGCGTTCAGCCGCATGACCATGGCGGGCGGCATGCCCTTGGGACCCAGCATGACATTCCAGGTCGAAGCCTCGAAGCCCACGATTCCCGCCTCCTGAAGCGTCAGTACGTCTGGGAAAAGGGGATGCCGCGTGGCGCTACCCATGCCGATGAGGCGGAACAGCCCATCGCGCGCCGGCGCGGCCAGCGAGCCCAGCGGTTCCCAGGCGTATTGCAACTCGCCCTTGGTCAGCGCCTCCACCAGCGGCGCACCGCCCCGATAGGGGATGTGCTCGCCAAGCAGGCCGCCGGCCGCCAGGTTCATCATCTCTCCGGTCAGATGCCCGACGCTGCCGGAGCCGGAACTGCCCCAACTCGCGCGGCCAGGGTTGGCCCGCAGCCACGCGATAAGAGCCAGCGGGTCGCGATGGGGGGAGGCATTTGGCACAGCAAGCGCAATCGGCGCGCGGCCGAGAATGGCGATCGCCGAAAAATCTGCGAGCGGATCATAGGGCGTGGTGTCCGGCTGCAGGGCCGGCACCGTGCCATGGGTGGAGGGCGTTGCAAGCAGGATGGAATGACCATCGGCCGCCTGGCGTCGTACGTAATCGCTGCCGATGGTGCCGCCGGCGCCGGCTCGGTTGTCCGCCACCATTCGCGCCCCCGGCCCCAGCAGCGGTCCCATTCGGTCCGCCAGGAGGCGTGCCAGCAGATCAGCCGAGCCGCCTGCCGGGAAGGGGATGGTGAAACCGATCACGCGGTCCGGATACCCCTGGGCCGAGACGCGAGCGAAAGGCGTGGCCGTAAGGACGGCCAGTGCAAAGCGGCGCGGGATCATTCAGCCCACCGTGATGTTCTGGCTTCGGATGATCTCACCCCATTTCGCGCTCTCGCGCGTCCAATAAATGTCCAGTTCGGCCGCGCTGGTGCCCAGCGGCTCGATACCCATGGCAATGATGCGCCGCCGCGTCTCCGCATCTGTGAGCGCCCTGATGAGCGTCGCCGAAAGCCGCGCCACGATCGGCGGCGGTGTATTGGCCGGCAGCAGCATGATGACATCGGTCGACGAATCGAAGCCAGGCACGCCGGCCTCCGCGAGCGTCGGCACATCGGGCGCCAGTTCGGAGCGCGCCGCCGTGCTCACACCCAGCAGTTTCAGCTGCCCGGTCGGGCGGAAGGGCAGCGCTGTCACGAGATCAACGAAGGAGAGCGCCACTTCGCCCGCCAGCAGCCCCTGCGCGGAAGGACCGCCACCGCGATAGGGCACATGCAGCAGCCTGATGCCCGCCCTTGCCTGCAACAGTTCCGTCGCCAGATGGCTGCTGGCGCCGATGCCGGCGGAGGAGAAGGTCACCTCGCCCGGCTTGGAGCGCGCGTAGGCGATCAGTTCTGCGACGTTGTTCACCGGGATGGAGGGATGCACGCAGAGCGCCTGCGCGCTGCGCGCCACGAGGCTGACCCCGGTGAAGGCGGCCCGGTTGTCATAGGGCAAGCCGCTCATGAGATGCGGCGCAATAGCATAGGTGCTGTTGGTGCCGAGCAGGAACGTGTAGCCATCCGGACGCGCCCGCGCCACGTAGCCATGGCCGACGGTGCCCGAAGCTCCGCCACGATTTTCCACCACGATCGGCTGGCCGAGGTCTGCCGCCATGGTCTGCGCCAGGAGCCGACCCAGCACATCGGTAGAGCCGCCCGCCGCCCAGGGAACCACCAGCGTGATGGGACGTGTGGGATAGGCATCCTGCGCCACCGCCGGGCGCAGGGCCGGCAGTGCGAGGGATGTGGCCAGCAGGGAACGACGTGTCACCGGTCGCATGGTCCAACTCCTGTGCCGCGGTCGGGGTCGGACGGTAAGTGCCTATGGTGGACCCGGATCACCATTCTTCTCGATGGCACGACGTTAAGCAAGTCTGGCCCGATCAGGGTAGTTCGATGAGCAGATTTCGGAAGACATCCACCGAAACTTTGGCATCGGGCCCAACCACGCAAGTAGATTCGCGCTCTTCCACCAGCGCTGGTCCTTCGAATGCCGCACCTGGAGCCAAAGCGTAGCGATCATAGACTTGACAGGGCAGCCAGCCGGCCCCCTCGAACAGCACCTGCCGCACCCCGCGCCTGGCCTTGGCGGCATCCATGGAGCTTTCTGTCGCGGTGCTCCCGACTTCAGCCAGTTGGATATCACGGCCCGGGGCGATGCAGGCGATGCGCCAGCTCAGCGCCTCGATCGGCAGGTCGGTCAACGCGCGTCCGAAGCGTTCTCGATAGCTTGCGAAAAAGCTTTCCCGAACGGCGGGCAGGTCGTTCGCGGTCATTTGCATGGCCGGCAGCTTTACCGGGATCTCGAAGCCCTGGCCGACATGGCGCATGTCGGCGGCCGGAAGGACGATGATGTCCTGCGACGCTGCGCCGGCTTCGAGCAGCAAGGCGCGGCCATCCTCCGCCATCTGTGCCAGCAGGCCATTCACATGCGCCCAATCCAGCCGCTCCAGCCGCCCCACGTGGCTGCGGACCAGATCTGTGGCGGGCGGAGCCACCAGGAAGCCGAGTGCGGAGGCGACGCCTGCGCCCAGCGGCACCAGCATCCGCTTCATCTTCAGCAGCCGCGCCAGATCATAGGCATGTACCGGCCCCGCGCCGCCGAAAGCGATCAGCGTGTAGCGGCGGGGATCGCGGCCCTTTTCGGCCAGATGCATGCGCGTAGCCGCCGCCATCGTCTCATCGACGATGCGCCGGATGCCAAGTGCGGCCATATCGCGCGTCACGTTCAGGCCCTGGGCAATGCCCGACTCGATTGCGCGCTGCACGGCGTCAGGGTCGAGCGCCATCTCGCCGCCCAAGAAATACTTTGGATCGAGCCGCCCCAGAACCAGGTCGCCATCGGTCACAGTGGGTTCGGTGCCACCGCGCCCATAGCAGATCGGCCCCGGCTTCGCACCCGCGCTGCGCGGCCCGACCTTCATCAGGCCGGACGCGGCATCGACGCGCGCGATGCTGCCTCCGCCTGCTCCAATTTCGATCATGTCCACCACCGAGACCTTCAGCGGCAAGCCGGAACCCTTCTGGAAGCGCCGCACGCGGCCGGCTTCGAAGTCGAATTTTCGATCCGGTGCGGCGTTCTCCACGAGGCACATCTTCGCCGTCGTGCCGCCCATGTCGAAGGAGACGACGTGCTTCTCGCCAGTCAGCCGTGCCAGGAAGGAGGCAGCCATCGCGCCCGCCGCCGGGCCAGATTCGATCAGGCGGATGGGGAATTCCTTGGCGTCGCGCAGCGCCGCGATGCCGCCGCCCGAGAGCATTACATGCAACCGCCCGACGAAGCCAAGCGCGGTCAGCGAGGCTTCCAGCTTGTCGAGGTAACGCCGCATCAGCGGCTGCACATAGGCATTGCCGCAGGCCGTGCTGGTGCGCTCGAATTCGCGAATCTCGGGCGCCACGCGGGAGGAGAGCGAGAGCGGTAGATCGGGGTAGAGCGCGGCGACGATGGCGCCCGCGCGAACCTCATGCCGGTCATCGTGGTAGGAATGCAGGAAGGCGATAGCGAGCGCCTCGATCCCCTCATCTTGCACGAGACGGGTCGCGGCTGCACGCACCGCGTCCTCGTCCAACTCCAGCAGCGTGTCCCCATGCACATCGATGCGTTCGGGGATCTCGACGCGGCGATGACGTGGTACCAGCGTCGGCGGTGCTTCGAGATATAGGTCATACAGGTCGTAGCGGGTCTCGCGGCCGATCTCGATCACGTCCCGGAACCCGGCCGTGGTCAGCAGGCCGACGCAGGCGCCGGTGCGCTCGATTATGGTGTTCGTTACCAACGTCGTGCCATGGACGATGCTATGCAGGTCCGAGGGCTTGAGCCCGGTTTCCTCCAGCAATCGCAGCACGCCAGCGATGATGGCCTCGCTCGGGTCATCAGGGGTGGTCAGGCGCTTGCCGGTGGCGACAAGTTGGCGTGCCGGATCATGCAGGACGAAATCGGTGAAGGTACCGCCGACATCGACGCCAATGCGGACCGTCAGCGCGCTCACAGCTTCACCCCATAGTCGCGCACCGCGGCATCCTCGCTTATGTAGCCGTCGCGTAGATCGGCCGCGATGGCTGCGCGGTCGCGCAATGCTGGATCGCCGAAACCGCCGCCGCCCGCATAGAGCAGCGTAACACGCCGCCCGGTCTCGACACTGGTACGCGATTTCGGGTGCGGGCGCGTGCCGTCATCGATAGCGATCACCGCCGCAGCGCCTGGTCCCCCACCGAGCAGTCCCTGCGCCGGATGGTCGCGCCGGTCCGATAGCAGTGAGAGCCGCACGGCGGCCGGTGTGCGGATCTCGATCTCCACCTCCTGACCGAGCCCTCCACGGAATCGGCCCGCGCCACCTGAATCAGGCCGCAGCTGCTTCCGCCAGACCAGCAGCGGCGCGACACTTTCATAGGCTTCTATGGAGCCGGCGCCGACATTGGTCGGGAAGGCCGTTGTCGGCAGCCCGTCGCGATGCGGGCAAGCGCCCATGCCGCCGCTGGCGAAGAGCACCTGGGAGAAGCGATCACCATTCTGGTCCAGCCCGCTGAACAGCGCGCGCATGGTCGGCGCGCCGCCGCATTCCGCCATCACCCTGTCCGGCAGAACATGGGCCAGCGCCTTGTAGACCGCGCCCGCCAGCAAATGCCCTGTGAGTTGCCTCGCGCTGCACGGCGCGGGGAAGCGTGGGTTCAGGATGGAACCCTCGGGGGCTGCGACCGTGATGGCGCGGTAACTGCCCTCATTGCGCGGCGTGAAGGGATCCAGCGCGCATTTCACGGGATAGACCGAATAGGCGTGCGTATAGTTCAGCACGCAGTTGATGCCGCGATCGATCTGCGGCGAGGTGCCGGCAAAATCGATGTGCATCGTCTCCCCGTTCACGGTGACGCGGCAGACGATGCGGGTGATCTGATCGTCGAAGCCATCGGCCTCGATGGTCGCGTCATAGACACCGTCCGGCACCTCGGCGATAGCGCGGCGCATGGCAAGATCGGCCCGGGTATGGAGGGATTCGGACAGCGCCTGGAGATCCGTGAGGGCGGTATCGTCCAGGAATTCTGCGAGGCGCCGCACCGCCACCTCGTTGGCCACTACCTGGGCCTCCAGGTCACCCATAACCGGGCCCGGGATTCGCACATTGGCGCTAAGCAGTTCGACCAGGTCTTCGTTGCGCTCACCGGCACGGAACAGCCGGGAGGGCGGGATACGAATGCCTTCCTCGTAAAGCTCGCGGCAATCGGCCGACCACAGCGCGCCGCCGACATCGGGCGAATGCGCAATGGAACCCGCAAAACCCACGACCGCCCCGCGATGGAAGATGGGCGAGACCGCGGTGAAATCCGGCAAATGCCCTGTGGCCAAGAAGGGGTCATTGGTAATTACGCAATCGCCCGGCTGCCAAGTTTCGATCGGGAAGCGGCCCAGGAAATGCTTGGTGGTCTTGGGCAGGATGCAGGAAAAAGAGGCAATGCCTCCGGTATTCTCCGAGATCGAATCGCCGTTCCGGTCCATCAGCACCGTCGCGAAATCATTGGACTCGCGGACGATGGTAGAAAAGGCGGTGCGCAGCAGGCCGGTGGCGGCCTCGTCGGCGATGGAGATCAGCCGGCTCCAATAGACTTCGAGGGTAATGGGATCGAAGGCGTCCAATGAGAGGTCCTTCCTGCTGACGGCCCACGGTGAGCGCGTGTGGAACGCTAGCGGCAGCAAAACAACGGGTCCAATATGGACCACGTCTGTTTTCATAGGCTATCGATATGGAACTCCGGCATCTTCGCTATTTCGTGGCATTGGCTGAGGAGCTTCACTTCACACGTGCCGCCCGCCGCCTTGGCATGGCGCAGCCACCCCTCAGCCAGCAAATCAGGAAGATGGAGGCCGAGTTGGCCACGCCACTGTTCGACCGCGGCACCCGCAGCGTAGCGCTGACCGAGGCTGGACGGATGCTGCTACCGGAGGCGCGAGCAACCCTGGCCCAGGCCGCCCGCGCCGAGACCGTCGCGCGGCGGGCCGGGCGTGGCGAGATCGGTGTGCTGCGCATCGGGCTCTTCGCCTCTGCCCCGCTGCTCCCCGTGTTCACCCGCATCGTGCTTGCCTTTCGCCTTCGCCTGCCGGATGTGAATTTGGCCCTGCGGGAAAGCCCCACCATGGAACAGGTGGATGCGCTGCGACGCGGTGAGCTGGATGCGGGCTTTCTGCGCTGCCCCGCCGCCGCCGACATCCCCGCGGATATCACGGCGGTCGAACTGTTGCGCGAAAGGCTGGTCGTGATGATGCGTGAGGATCATCCGCTGGCCCGCTTGGCCGGTCCGCTACCCGTGGCGGCGCTGGAGAACGAGCCGATGATTTTCTTCTCGCCATCTCTCGGCACGACGCTGCACGGCCAGTTGATGGCGTTGTGCCGGCATGCCGGCTTCATGCCCAACATCACCCAGACGGCGCGCGAGAATTCGACGCTGATCGGCCTGGTGGCCGCGGGCCTCGGGATCGTGATCGTGCCAACATCCCTCGCGCAAATCCGTGTGGCGGGAGTGACGCATCGCGCGCTTGACGATCCGCGCGCCACCACCTCCATCTGGTTGGCGACGCCGCGCGGCGAGCCCTCGGCTCTGGCACAAGCCTTCTTGGACAGCTTCGCCGGTTAGCAGGCGGCGGAAAATTCGCGTTGAAACTTGCGGCTTTCCTGATTTTCGTCCGCTCATTGCTCGACAATCCGCCGGATTGGGCTGATTTCTGCCGGCGTTCCAGCGGTTTTTAGCCGCAGCAGACAGATCTCGGGCGCGGTCATGCCGCGGCTCCCAGCAGCTTCTGGCAACCGCACCAGGTTGTAAGCGGTGACGCGCAGCGTGAAGGCCCAACCGACACGCGCCAAGCCGCGCAACCGCATCCGGCGCAGTCCAGCCACCTCCTTGCCCCAGCCGAACACCTCCTCGATACGCTTGCGGATCACCTGGCTGACCGCATACCCAGCATGCCGCGTGGTGCGGCCATCAATCGCCGAGCGACGACCGTTCTTGTACTGGACCGCAATCGCTACAGCGTTCCGGCGGCGTTCGCGGGGCGCGCGGTCTCGGTGCGCAGCGCGGCGTTGCTCGACCGCATCACCCACCACTGCGACATTCTGGAAACCGGGAACGACTCGTTCCGCTTCAAACAGCGCAAAAAGCAGCCGAAACCAACCTGACCAACTGGAAACTTTTGGGCGCTGTTCCCTGGAAACTATTCAACGCTGATTGACACCGGTCTTGGCCTCAAGCACGGACTCCACGCAGGCCTTGAACGTGCGGTCGCTGCCGGCGGGTTCGATCGCCGCGCGTCTGTCGTTGCCGCTCGCGGATCGGGTCTTTCCCGGCCTTGATGGTGACCCTGGCGACGGCCGCGGCGTCCCGCGCAACCTTCAGCGTCTTATCGGCATGGGGCAGTAGGCTGAGGTCACGCTGCTGACCGTGCAGACGGTAACGCAAACCCCAGGCGGCATTGCCATCGGCCCGTAGATAGAGGTGCAGGCCATCACCGTCGGTGTACCGTCCATGCGTGTAGCGCGCCTGGGCAGTTGGCGCCTTGACGGTCTTGTCGGTGAGTTTTCCGGCCATCGCCCCAACGCCCGCCCTGACATGATACTTGATCTGGTATGATGCCAGGCGACGCACCATGAACGGCACGCAGGCGAATTCATTCTAGTGAGGTTTTCTCACCTTTTTTGCTCAACCCTGATCCTTCCTGAGCGCCTGTTTCGGTGGACCACAGCTCCACCATCGAGGCCATGCGCCGCTCGACTTTTTGGTCGATTGACCTTGCATGTTCCAACATCGGGGCGCGGCCTGTCATCATGCCGGACGCCCGCGGGTTCGCATGATCGCCGCGAGCATTCAACCGAGCCTTCCACCGGCCTCGGTTGTCCGACCGACAGACTATTTCTCCACGAAAGCCTTCTCGATCACGAAATGCCCGGGGCTGCTGGAGGAGCCCTCGACAAAACCATGCACCTCCAGCCACGCCTTGGTTTCGGCCAGCATCTCGGGGCTGCCGCAGAGCATGAAGCGGTCGCGCTCGGGCACGACCGGCGGCAGCCCGACCAGATCGGCGGCGCGGCCGCTGTCGAGCAGCGTGGTGATCCGCTCGCGCAAGGGAAATTCCTCACGTGTGACCGATGGCAGGTAGAGCAGGTGCCCCGCCACCAACTCGCCCAGCAAATCGTCAGCCGGCAGGTCCGCGATCACCTGGCGATAAGCGAGTTCCGCCACCTGCCGCACAGTATGGCTCAGCACGACTTTGGCAAATCGGTCCCAGGTCGCGGGTTCGCGGATCACCGACATGAATGGCGCCAGCCCCGTGCCGGTGCCGAGCAGCCACAGGTTGGCGCCCGGCAGCAGGTTGTCCAGCAAAAGCGTCCCCGTCGCCTTGCGCCCGATCAGCACCGTGTCGCCGACCTGGATGTGTTGCAGGCGGGAGGTCAGCGGTCCGTTCGGCACATTGATCGAAAGGAACTCCAGCCCGTCGTCCCAGGGCGCCGAGACCATCGAATAGGCCCGCAGCAGCGGTCGGCCATCGACCCGCAGCCCGATCATGGCGAATTGTCCCGCCACGAAGCGAAAGCCCGGCTCCCGCGTGCAGCGGAAGGTGAACAGCCGGTCGGTCCAATGGTGGACGTAGGTCACGGTCTCTTCGAGGAAGGGGGAGGGGGCCAGGGCTGCGGACATGGCGTCGGTATGCCGCCGGCGCGCCCTTGGTGCAACGCGCCCGATCTGGCCGGCGGATCTGGCCGGCGGATCTGGCCGGCGGGATCTGGGCCGCATGTCTGGACAGGGCCATGCGCCGGACGCAGCGTCGCCGGATGAGCGAACCAATCATCGACCCCTGGGGCAACCCCGTCGGCCCCGAGGTGGACCCTACCCCCCGCCCGATCCCCGCCCGCGTGCCGCATCGCGGCGCGCTGATAGACCTCGAACCCCTGCATCCGCGCCATCTCGCCGATCTTTGGCGCGCTGTGCACGACGATGACCCCGCCTGGTCCTGGATGGGCTACGGCCCGTTTCCGACCGAAGCCGCCCTGCGCGCCCATATCGCGGCCGCGGCCTCGGTCCACGACCCCCTGGCCTGGGCGATCCGCGCCCATCGCAGCGGCGCCGTCGAGGGTTGGATCACCCTGATGGATATCCAGCCCCACCACGCCGCGATCGAGCTTGGCAATATCTGGCTCGGCCCCCGCCTACGCCGCACGCGGGGCGCGACCGAAGCGATGTTCCTGCTGATGCGCCACGCGATGGACGACCTCGGCTACCGGCGCCTTGTCTGGAAATGCAACGCGCTGAACACGCCATCCCGCAATGCCGCCCAGCGCCTGGGCTTCACGCCGGAGGGCGTGTTGCGGGCCATGTATGTGATCAAGGGTCGGCGCCGCGATTCGGCGATGTTCTCGATCTTGGCCGAGGAATGGCCGTCCCGCCGCGATGCCATCCTGGCCTGGCTGGCCGAGGCCAACATCGACCACACAGGCGCCCCGCGCGAGGGGCTGGCGCAGATCAGGCAACGGCTGGGGTGAGCCGCCGCGCAGTCGTCACCGGGCTGTCACGCGCAGGCAACACGCTATGGCTATCCCCTGCCCGCCCCGACGCGGGGCGTGATTTCGGGGAGAGACCATGCGCACGCTACTGTTTGCGGCCGCCGCCGGCCTGGGCCTGGCGGCCAACGCCACGGCCGATCAAGTTTTCCCCTCGACGCTGGCCGGCCATGCCATCCTGCCCGCCTACACCATGGTCCTGCCACCGGCCGACGCGCCGCGCGATGCGCTGATCTCCGGCCGTTTCGCCGGCCCCGGCAATCTGCGCGTGGATCGGCCCGGCGCCATCCCGGGCAGCACCGGCCCCGCGCCGGCCGGCCGGCCCACCGGCATCTCCTTCCCCTTCATCGGCCAACCCGTGCAGGGCTTTTCCGGCATCAAGCCGGTCACCGGCGAGCCCGGCGCCTACTGGGTGCTGACCGACAACGGCTTTGGCAACCGCCGCAACAGCCCCGACGCGCTGCTGATGTTCCACAAGGTGCGGCCGGATTTCGCCGCCGGCACCGTGGCGGTCGAGCAGACCATCTTCCTGTCCGACCCCGACCGCCGCATCCCCTTCCGCATCGCTTATGAGGGCAGCGAGGCCCGCTACCTGACCGGCGCCGATTTCGACCCGGAAAGCATCCAGCCGGTCGCCGATGGCTTCTGGATCGGTGATGAGTTCGGCCCCTACCTGATCCACATCGACCCGCAGGGCCGGGTCCGCCGCGTGGTGGAAACCCGCCTCGACGGGCAACTGCTGATCGGGCCCGAGCACCACAGCCTGCAGGTGCCGGCCAGCCCCACTGCCGGGGCCGGTCATCGCGTCCGCCGCTCGGGCGGGTATGAGGGCATGGCGCTGACGCCGGATGGCCAGACACTGTGGGCGCTGCTGGAGCAGCCGCTTTTCGCCGCCGGGACCGACCAGCCTGAGGGTGCCTTCCTGCGCATGCTCGAATTCAGCATCCCGCGCGGCGAATGGACCGGCCGGTCGCTGCGCTATCGCCTGGAACCGGGCGCGACGGCGATCGGCGACTTCAATTTCATCGACGCCAATCGCGCGCTGATCATCGAGCGCGACAATGGCGAGGGCCACCCCTCGCTCGCCTGCGCCGCGGGCCAGACCCCGCCCGGCTGCTTCGCCAGCCCGGCGCGGTACAAGCGTGTCTACGTCGTGGATCTTTCGACCCCCGACGCCGAGGGCTTCGTGCGCAAGATCGGCCATATCGACCTGATGGCCATCGCCGACCCGCAAAGCCTCGCCCGCACGCAGGGCGACCGCGCGGCGTCGGTGCCGCGCACCCAGTTCGCCTTCCCGTTCTTCACCATCGAGGACGTGGCGATGATCGACGCCGACCACATCATCGTGGCGAATGACAACAACCTGCCGTTCAGCGCCGGCCGCCATCTGACGCGGGCCGACGACAATGAGTTCATCATCCTGCGCGTGCCGGAACTGCTGCGCGCGCGCTGATCCGTCGGCGTGGTTGCACCTGGCGGCCGGGCCTGTCCCGGCCGCCGTTTTCTGTATCGCCCCGCGGCGACCGGCCGCCGCGAACGTTGCCAAGACGCGGCGTTGCCCGCATCCTGTGATTGTGCCGGGACCATGATCCTCGCGCGATCGAATGATCCCGGCCTCGGCCCGGGCCAAGGGAGCAGCAAGCCACGATGACGGACCCCATCGACCCCGTCGGGGCCTTCATGCCCGGCCCACGGGCGACCATGCCCGGTGCGCCGGAAGGTCCACTCGCCGGCCTGACCTTCGCGGTGAAGGATCTCTACGACGTCGCCGGCGTCGTCACCGGCTACGGCAATCCGGACTGGGCGCGCACGCACCCGCCGGCCGCCGCGACCGCGCCCTGCATCATCGACCTGATCGCCGCCGGGGCGTCATTGGCCGGCAAGACCAAGACGGTCGAGCTGGCCTATGGGTTGACGGGGGAGAATGTCTGGTACGGCACGCCCATCAATCCCGCGGCGCCCGATCGCTTCCCGGGCGGGTCCTCCTGCGGGTCGGCCGCGGCGGTCGCCGCCCGGTTAGTGGATTTCGCCATGGGGTCGGATACCGGAGGATCGGTCCGCATCCCGGCCTCCTACTGCGGGGTGTTCGGAATTCGGCCGTCCTGGGGGGCGGTGAACCTGACCGGTGCCTGTGGCCTTGGGCCTTCATTCGACACGGGTGGCTGGTTCGCGCTCACCGCGACCGTTCTCGCGCGCGTGGGCGGCGTGCTGCTGCCGCCGGGCGGGGAGGCCAGGCTCGGCCCCCTGCTGCGGGTGCAGGAGGCCTGGGTCAATGCCTTGCCGGGCGTTGCAACGGCGCTCCAGCCGGGGCTGGCGGCCGCCGAACGGGTGCTGGGCCCGGCGCTGGCTGTCCATATCGCGCCCGAGGGCCTCGCCGCCTTTTACGACAATTTCCGCTGCGCCCAGGCGGCCGAAGCCTGGTCCACCTTGGGTCCCTGGGTCGAGGCCAACCAGCCTGCCTTCGGCCCGGGCGTGCGCGAACGGTTCGACACCGCGCGGGACCTGTCGCCGGCGCTGGCGGCACGTGGCCGCAGGTTTCGCACGACGATCCAGGAACGCCTTCGCGCGCTGCTCGCGGGCGGTGCGGTCATGGCCTATCCGACCAGCCCCGCCTCCGCCTTGCGCCTCGATGCCGATGGCGGCGCGCAGCAGGCGATCCGGGAAGCGACCATGGGCGTCACCGCCATCGCCGGGTTGGCCGGGCTCTGCGAGGTGACGATCCCGGTCGCCCGGCACGATGGCGCGCCGGTCGGGCTGTCGCTGGTCGCGGCCCCGGGGCGTGACCGCGCGCTGCTGGCCCTGGCGATACGGGTGGCGGCGGAGGCGGGACTGCCGGAATAGCGTCTCATCCAAACGGACAAAGCCGCTCGCAAAAACAAAAGGCTGCCACCTGAGCCCTTGCCTTTGGCCCATTCCCTGGCCCGCTGTCGGCGACACGCCTTCGCCGACGGCCCTGGCAGGACGGCAGTCGCGCTCTGGCGATCACGCGGTGTCAGTAGGCGGGCGGCTTCGGCGGCACGATGTCGCCGGGCCTCGGCTGGTAGGGTGGCGGATTGGCCGCGATCGCCGCGTCCAGCAGCGCACCCAGGGCACTGCCCGGACCCGGCGGCGGGGCCACGACCTGGACGCAGCCGGCCAGGGCCAGTGCCAGTAGCGTCGCGCGGACGATGATCACGCCTGCCTCGGCAACAATTGCTCGGCCAGGGTCGCCCAATAGGATGCGCCGGTCGGCAGGATCGCATCGTTGAAGTCGTAGCGGGGGTGATGCACCTGCGCTTCGTCCGGCCCGCGACCGCCGCCGAGCATGATGTAGGAACCGGGCCTTTCATTCAGCATGAAGGCGAAATCCTCGCCGCCCATGGTCGGCCTGGGCAATTCGCTGACGCGGGCCTCGCCGACGACCGCGGTGGCGGCGCGGATCGCCCGGCCCGTCGCTTCGACCTCGTTCACGGTGGCGGGGTAGGCGCGGCGAAAGGCGACGTCGGCCGTGGCGCCGAAGGCCTCGGCGATCCCGGTGGTCAGGCGGCGGACGCCATTCTCCAGCAGGTCGCCGACCTCGGGCTTGAACCAGCGCGCGGTGCCGCGCAGCAGCACGGTCTCGGGGATCACGTTCCAGGTGTCGCCGCCCTGGATATGGCCGATGGTGATGACGCCGGCCTCGACCGGTTCGACCGTGCGGGCGACGACCGATTGCAGGGCGGTGACGATCTGTGCCGCGATCACCACGGGGTCGATGCCCTGATGCGGCATCGCACCGTGGGCGCCCTTGCCGTGTATGGTGATCTCGATATTGGCGACCGCGGCCATGACCGGCCCGACCTTCCAGGCAAAGGTATTCTCCGGCGCTTCCGGCCAATTGTGCATGCCAAAAACCTGATCCACGGGAAAGCGTTCGAACAGGCCTTCCTTCACCATCAACTCGCCTCCGGCCAGGTTTTCTTCCGCCGGCTGGAAGATCAACACCACGGTGCCGTCGAAGTTGCGGGTTTCGGCGAGGTATTTGGCCGCTCCGAGCAGCATGGTGGTGTGCCCGTCATGGCCGCAGGCGTGCATGCGGCCGGGATGGGTGCTGGCCCAGGCAGCGCCCGTCGCCTCCAGGATCGGCAGCGCGTCCATGTCGGCGCGCAGGCCGATGGCGCGGGGGCTTTGGCCCTGGCCGCGGATGATGCCGACGACGCCGGTCTTGGCGATTCCCGTCACCACCTCATCCACCCCGAATTCGCGCAGTTTCTGGGCGACGATGGCGCTGGTGCGGTGCTCCTCCAGGCCGATTTCGGGGTGCATGTGAAAGTCGCGGCGCCACGCGGTCATCTCGGCGTGGAATGCGGCGATGCGGTTCAGGATGGGCATGGCGTGTTTCCTATTCCGCGGCTGGGCGCAGGAAGCGCAGGTCGGCGCCGTCGGGCGCCTGCATCACCTGGTCGAAGACCAACCGGTCCCAGCCGCGGCCCGGGGCTGTCGGCGCGTGCCAGGCGGCGCGGCGCTTGGCCAGAGTCGCTGCGTCCACCAGCAGGTCCAGCCGGCGTTCCTTGACCGACAGCCGCACTCGGTCGCCGGATTCCACCAGCGCCAGCGGCCCGCCGGCGGCGGCTTCGGGGGCGATATGCAACACCACCGTGCCGAAGGCGGTGCCGGACATGCGGCAGTCGCTCATCCGCACCATGTCCTTCACTCCTGCGCGGGCGAGCTTGCGCGGGATCGGCAGGTAGCCGGCCTCGGGCATCCCGGCGGGCGACAGCGGCCCCGCGTTCTTCAGGATCAGGATATCCTGCGCCGTCACGTCCAGATCATCGCTGTCGATGCGGGCGGCCAGATCCTCCACCCCGTCGAACACGATGCAGCGGGCTTCGGTTTCGAACAGCGCCTCGGTCGCGGCCGAACGCTTCAGGATCGCGCCATCGGGTGCCAGCGAGCCGAACAGCGCCACGCAACCGCCAACCGGCGACACCGGTGTTTGTCGCGCGCGGATATAGGTGCGATCGACAAAACCGCCGTCGCCGATCTTTTCGCCCAGGGTGCGGCCGGCGACATCGACGGCATCCAGGTGCAGCAGGTCGCGCATTTCATGCAGCATGGCGGGCAGGCCGCCGGCGGCATGGAAATCCTCCATGTAGCCATCGCCGGTCGGCTTCAGGTCCACCAGCACCGGTGTCGTGTCGGACAGGTCATTCAGGCGATGCAGGTCCACCGCGATCCCGGCGCGGCCGGCGATCGCCGCCAGATGGATCAGCGCATTGGTGGAACCGCCCAGCGCCAACAGCGTGCGGACGGCGTTTTCCACGGCCTTTTCGGTCACGACCTCCTTCGGCCGGCGCGGCTTATGGGCAGCGAGCCAGCCGGCTTCCTCGGCCGCGCGCAGGCGGTCCGCATGCACGGCGGGAATCGAGGCATCGAGCAGCGGCATGAAGCCGAGCACGGCCGCGAGGCAGGCCATGGTGCTGGCCGTGCCCATCACGCCGCAGGTGCCGGAGGTGGTGGCAAGCTTGCCCTCCATCCGCGCGATCTGGGCCTCCGTCACTTCGCCGGCGCGGAACCTTGCCCACCAGCGACGGCAGTCGGTGCAGGCGGCCAGGCGCTCGCCCTCGAAGCGTTGGGCCAGCATCGGGCCGGTCACCAGCATCACCGCCGGCACGTTGGCCGAGATTGCGGCCATCAACTGGGCGGGGACGGTCTTGTCGCAGCCGCCGACCAGCAGCACCGCATCCATCGGTTGCGCGGTCACCAGCGCCTCGGTGTCCAGCGCCATCAGGTTTCGGTAGTGCATGGAACAGGGGTGCAGGAAGGGCTCGCAAAGCGACACGGTCGGAAAGGCGAGCGGCAGGGCGCCGGCCGCCAGCGCGCCGCGCTTGGCGGCCTCGATCAGTTCCGGCACCGAGCGGTGGCAGTTGTTGAGATCCGAGCCCGTGTCGGCGATGCCGACCACCGGCCGGTCCAGCATGGCCTGGCTATAGCCCATCGATTTGGCGAAGGACCGGCGCAGATAGAGGGCGAAGTCGCGGTCGCCGTAGTTGGCGGCGTTGCGGCCGAGGCCATGCGGGGGGGGTTTATCGGTCATGGCGATAGGCTAGGCCCGGATCGGCCCGGGCGGAACCCCGCCCCGGCATATGTGGTAACGGGATACCGTGGCGATCTTTCCTTGACCCGCGGCCGGTTTGCGGCCAAACCACGGCACATCAACACCCCAT
>JBBRWI010000058.1:0-18498 GCA_038249305.1 Acetobacterales bacterium | reverse complement strand
GTGTTGGCGGAGGCGTCGAGGTCGACGCCGCCATTGGCGGTGCCGCCATTGTCCTGCACCTGGAAGGTGAGGCTCGCATAGCCGGTGCCGTTGGCATCGGGGGCCGGCTTGAAGACGAGGCTGCCGGCGGCGATGTCGGCGGCGCTGACGCTGGCGCCGGCGGCGAGCGCGATGTTGTTCAGCAGTAGCTCGCCCGCCGTCGGCAGGGTGGTGATCTTGACGGCCAGCAGGCTGTTGCCATCGAGCACGTCGCTGAAGCCGAAGTCGGCAACGGTAAGGGCGCGGCTGCCGTCCTCGAGCAGGTCGATGGTCTTGTCGGTGCCCGACGGCGCGTCGTTCACCGCCACGACCGTGATGATGAGATTAGCCTTCAATGTGACACCCAACAGCGGTGGGCTCACCGCGTCTGCATCTGTCGCGGTGTACGTCACCTGCGAGACGACCCCATTGTAGTTTGCCGTTGGGACGAAAGTGAAAGACCCGTTCTGATTTAGGGTGAGTTCCCCCTCTCCCGTAATCGCAGCCGTCTCGCCGGCGAGGTACGTCGCGCCTGCCACGGTGAATTCTACGATCTTGAGCGTGTTTCCAGACCTGCCAACATCATTGGTCAGCACGTTACCACTGATCTGACTTTCCTCGAGGCCATTTGCTGTGTCGTCCAAAGCAAAAATAGCAGACGCGACAGTGTCCACCAGTTTGACGCTGTCGCCGCCATTCACAGACGTCGCACGCGCGCCCATTATCAGATCTAGCCAGTTTCCGGGTGTATATCCCGCAAGAATCTGTGTGCCATCAATCACGACAGTCTCGCCCGCGCTGATGTAAGTCTCCTTAGCGGTTCCTAGACGGCCCAGACCAGCACTCGACAGTACTGCGACGTCGTCCCACACGATGCCTGACGCAGTGCTGCCGTTCATGTTCAACGAATTTGTCGAACCCGACAACGTGGTCGACCCTCCGGCCTCATTTGCTGACGAGTCGCCATCCGAGAACCAAAGGGCATTCAGATCGAGACTGCCCTTGAAGCTCTCGACCGTGATGGCCTTGGTGACGGTGTCGACTACGACCGAGAAATAGAGAGCAGAGGAGTTGCTGCCAAACGTCCACTCATAGATCGCCATATCGTTGGTTCCTCATACGGCTGAGCTTGCAGCCATGGTT
The DNA here is from genome assembly GCA_038249305.1 of Acetobacterales bacterium. Lineage (GTDB taxonomy): Bacteria > Pseudomonadota > Alphaproteobacteria > Acetobacterales > Acetobacteraceae > Humitalea. Next base: position 17,337 of record JBBRWI010000058.1, on the reverse strand, counting down.
CAAATTTTTCTGCGAAACGGGCAAACGTTGCTATTTTAATAAGCGATCACATTACCCTTGAAAACAAACCGCAGGTTGTATTTTTGAACAATCACCTGAATCCGCGGGTCCTTCGACACGGTCATTGCCATCTCTGCCGGCCCCCACCCAGCAGGTGGAGTGAATCAGATCGAGCCCACGTCGGGGAAGCACTTTCGCGAATCAGATCGAGGGGAACGTGCTCTAGCGCAGTCGGCTGGAACGGCAGCGCCTGGCCGACCGTCGCGTCGCGCGAATCCGTGAGGCGAGCCTCACCCACGACCTGCCGAGCCTCTGCGCCGGCGCAGCCAACGCTACGGGGGCTACCGTGTCCGGCGCGGCGCTCGGCAACGTCGCGCGCGCGGGCTTCCCACTCGATCTGCATGGCATAACGCTGAGCGCACGGGTTTCGCCTGCGAGGCCAGTCTCGTCACGCCCCGTCACGCTTATCCAGTTCGTGCCTGCCGCTCTGCACTCACCTGCTCCACCGGCGGGCTTGCGGCAACCTCCCGCGAAGCGAGAACCCGGCGGAGCGCCGCCGCAAGTTGGCCTGGCCGCAGCGGCTTACCGAGCAGAGGCGAGGCCTCGGCGCTACGGCCGGAGGGCATCGAGCCATACCCGGTGACGTAGACGACTGGCACGCCGAACACGGACAGCGCATCGGCCACCGGGAAGGACTGGCGCCCCTGCAGGTTTATGTCCAGCACGGCCGCGTCGAGGCGCCCCGCGTGCTCCACCGCCAGACGAAGAGCCTCCTCGAGGGTTCCTGCCGGGCCGATAACTTCGCAGCCGAGATCAACCAGAGTGGCGGCCAGTTCCAGAGCGATCAGTTGCTCATCCTCCCCCACAAGGACGCGCCGGCCGCGCAGCGAAACCGATCCGAGGTTCGTCGCCGCGAACGCGACCCGTGGGACCTCGGCCTTCTGCTTGCTGTCAGGCGCGGTCGCGGCGAGCATACGACTGGCCGGCACGGCAATCTCGCAGCGCAGCCCCTCCACGTCCCAGCGCATCCCGGCAATACCGTCGAATTGGCTCTTCACGGTCGCCTCAATCAGTATAGAGCCGAAGCCCCGTCGCTCGGGGGGGCCAAGAAGCGCGGGCCCGCCGCGCTCGGTCCAGGTCAGGCGCAGCATCGTCGCTGGTCCTTCGCCATCACTCCCCTGCGCGTCCAGGTGCCACGACACCTCGACCCGCCCGCCGGGGAGCGACAACGCGCCATACTTCGCGGCATTCGTCGCCAGCTCGTGCAGCACTATCGACACAGGCTGGACAGACTCCGGCTGGAGCCATAACGGCGGACCTTTCACCGTCACCCGCCCGGCGCCCTCATAGGCATCCAGTTCCGCGTGGACCGCCTCTGCCAGGCCGGCGCCGGTCCAGCGATCGGTTGCAAGCAGTGTGTGTGCGCGCGCCAGCGCTGCAACCCGCCCCTCCACCGCTTCGGCGAACTGGCCTGAGTTTTCGGCGCGCGTCAGCCTGACGATCGAGCAGACCACGGCGAGCACGTTCTTGGCACGGTGATCGACCTCTAGAGCGAGCAGTGTCTGCCGCTCCTGCGCCGCGCGGCGCTCCGTCACGTCGTAGCTCACGCCGATCAGGCGCCGCGGGCGCGGACCGACCTCCACGCCGCGCCCGCGCGAGGCCACCCAGCGCTCCTGGCCGGTGTCGGCGCACTTGATCCGGAACTCTTCGCGGTACCTCCCGCCGTCCGACAGGGCAGCGCGGGAGCCAAGGAGCACGCGCTCGCGATCCTCGGGGCGGACGCACCTGATCACCTCTCGAAACGACACCGGCGCATCCCCCGGCGCCAAACCATAGAGCGCCCTGAACTCGGCGTTCACCACGGCGGTGCCCGCCTCGGCGTCCAGATCCCAGACCCCCATACCCGCGGCCGCTGAGGCGAGGGTGAGCCGCTCCTCGCTGGCGGCCAGCGCCGCCTCCGCTGCGCGGCGCTCGGTGACGTCCACCGCCGAGGGGATCAGGTGCGTGACCCGCCCCTCGGTGTTGCGCAACGGAGCGATCTGAAAGTCGATGGTCCTACGGCTGTCGCCGGCCATTCGCACCACGACGTCGGCCCGCGTGACCTCGCCCGCCAGCGCGCGCTGGCATGCATCGCGCAGCCAGGCCTGCAGGGCAGGGTCGTGTGACCACCAGTGGCACTCCCAAAAGGGCCGGCCGCGCACGTCCTCGATCGTCAGGCCCGCGGCCCGCAGCGGAAGCCGGTTCGCCTCGATCAGCGTGCCATCGGGCGACAGAACGCCGACGAAAGCGAACAGATTGTCAAGCACCCCGCGCAGTTGCGCCTCGCTCTCAACCAATGCGCGCTCCGCCTGCCGGCGGTCAGTCACGTCCTTGAAGACGATGGCGAAGCGACCGCGCGGCTCGACGGGCGTGGCGAAGACGTCGTAGCAGCGGCCCAGCGCCTCCGAGCCCTGCTCGAAGCGCAGCGTCTCCCCGCCGAGCGCGACGCGGGTGTAGGTCTCGACCCAGTGCCGTTCGAGGTCGGGGATCAACGCCAGCGCCGTCCGTCCTACCGCATCCTTCAGACCGGTCATGGATTCGAATAGCGGGTTCACCTCAAGGAAGCGGTAGTCGACCCCGCGACCGGCTTCGTCGATGACCATCTCGCAGAGGCAGAAACCCTCGTCGATCGACGAGAAGATGGTGCGCAGCCGCTGCTCGCTCGCCCGGAGCGCCTCCTCGGCCCGCGCCCGCTCCACAACTTCGCTGGCGAGCGCCCGCTTCCCGGCGCTCAGGCGCCAGGAGAGCACGCCGAGCGCCGCCAGGCCGAGGAGGGCCGCGGCACCCCCGGCTGCGGCGGAGCGCACTACCCAATCGGGCAGCAGGTGGACCCGCTCTCTCGACCAACGGTCGATGATCGCGTCGAATTCGCCGCTGGCCTTCAATTCGGAGAGCGCGCGGTCGATCTCGGCCAGGAGCGCCGACTCGCCATTGCGGACGGCGATGTTGCCCGTCCGTCGGGCGAAGGCGGGCAGCTCCGCCACACCGGTGACGTTGAGATCGCGAAGCAAATAGCGTTCGGCCCAGGCATTGGCGGCCAGGGCGTCGATCTCGCCGCGCAGCAGCATCCGCGTGCCCTGCACCAGGTCGTCCACGAGGAGCAGGGTCGCCTCGGGGTGGTTCGCCGCGATGTGCTCGCGAGGCAGTCCACCTCGCGTCGCACCGACGCGCCTGCCCTCCAGCCGCGTCCCCGCCGCGAAGCCCGCGGCCTCGTCGGCGCGCACGAAGAGGGCGAAGGTCGCCGGAAATGTGGTCTGGGTGAAGTCATGCGTCGCATCGCGCTCATCTGTCCGGCCGAACATCGTCAACGCGTGACCCTCGCCGGCGCGCAGCCTGGCCTGCGCTTCTGCCCAGTCCATCAGCCGGATCTCGACGGGGCGGCCGAGCACGCGGCCGATGGCGCGCGCGAGATCAACATTGGCGCCGCGCGGCTCGTCGCCCTCGAGGAACTCGTAGGGCGGGAGGTCGCGGTCACCGAGAAAAACGAGGGGCTCCGGCTCCGAGGCATCCGCCGCGGAGCCGAGGAGCAGCCATGAGGCGGTGGCGAGTATCTTCCGACGAAGCATCGTCCCCCCTCTCTCGCCAGTCGCCGGTTCGTTAGCCGGTAAAACCGGCACGCGACGTAGGGCCTGTCTTATTGGTTGCGTCCAAAAGTAGACCGAACCGCTAGGCGCTGTCACCAGCACCTCAAAAGCAGCAAGGGCGGCATCAGTTTCATGAGGCGGTGCCTGCTGTGCTCTTCGCCTGCCCCTCGGCACCGGTGGGGACGCGGGAACTTGGCGCGGCAGTGTCCTGGGACCTGCCGTCGCTGGCCAGCGGGGCGACGTCACTGACCGACGTGACCGTGTCCGCCTCGCGGCAGGGAAGTCTGGCGCAGGCGTCACTGTGCGCTCGACACGGTACATCGACCTCACAGCCTTCGCCTGGACGAACAACACGGTGCGAGCGATGGCGCGGAACATCTCGGGGGCGACGTTCGATCTGGCAGCGGCGACGCTGTCGGTGGGGGTGGCGTAGCCCATATGCGGCACGCCAGAGTGGCGGTCGGCGCCATCATGCCCCCGTCGCCGACCTCACCTGGCCCGAGTGGAGGTTGCAGCCAGCAAGGACAGCGTGAAGGCGACATCGCCATGCGTTTCGTTGGAAGCCGCCACCCATCCCGCCACGCGATAGACGCGCTCCGCCCGCGTGCCCGTGGAGGTGGTGAGCGTGATCCGCTCGGCCCTTTGCGCCCGCAGCCACGCGACCGCATTGTCGAGAAGCCCGCGGCCGATGCCGCGCCCTTCATGCGCAGGATCGACGAACAGTGCGCCTCGGTCAGCGGGTGCTGGGTCGCGTCGGTGCGCTCCTCCTGCGCTTCCTGCGAGGCCTGCCAGAAAAAGCAGTAGGGCGAGATGGTGATGCCCAGCACGGCGACGATGGCGATGACAAGTTTCTGGCCGAGCGCCAGGCTCGGCCACAATGTGCCCGCGATCACGCGGCCCCATGGCACATCCACGACAAGGGCCACGGCCACGTAGGAGAGCAGCGACAGCGCCGTCCATTTCAGGATGCGGACGTAATGCTCGTAGCGGGAGCAGAGACCGGCAAGCCCACGACATAAAGATGCACGGGCCCGCCGATGTTGATGACATTGGCCAGCACCAGCAGGGCCACGATGAACAGCAGCGGCGGGCGCGGGTGATGCGCGCGGATATTGCCCGCGATGCCCTGGCCGGTGACGCGGCCGATCCGCGCGCAAGTTGCCTGCATCGCCGCCATCAGCGGAAAGCACAGCACGATCACCCAGGTCAGCCCGTAGCCGAAGGCCGCCCCGGCCTGGGAATAGGTCGCGATGCCGGAGTGGTCGTCGTCCGAGGCCCCGGTGATCAACCCCGTGCCCAGCCGCCCCCAGAACCCCTTCTTCGCCGCCGGCGTGCGATGCAGCGCGATCCGCCCGGCGAGCGTATGGCGCTTGTGGTGCCGGTGGCGATTGGTCATGCGCTGGGGCCGCGGCCAGGTCCTCTACTGATACGTCCGCCGCTCCAACCGCCCGATCAGCCATTCGACCTCGGCCACCGTTTCCGCCGACAGCAGCGGCGCGGGCGGGCGCAGCGCCGGGGAGGCGATCAGCCCGCGCCGCGCCAGGATGTATTTGCGCACCGCCAGCCCGAGCCCCGGCTGATGTTCGGTGCGGATCAGCGGCAGATGCGCATCGAACAGGTCATAGGCGGCCTCGCGCTCGCCCGCGCCCAGCATGTCGATCACCTGCACCAGCATCTCCGGATAGGCGTAGCCGGTCATGATGCCATCGGCGCCGCGCTCGATCTCGACCGGCAGGAACAGCCCGCCATTGCCGCCCAGGATGCTGATCCGCCGCATCTGGCCGGCGTCGGACAGGGCGCGCAGCGCGGTGATCTTGTCCAGCCCCGGCCAGTCCTCGGCCTTGAGCATCACGAGGCGCGGGTCCTCGGCCATGCGCGCGATCATGGTCGCGGTCATCACCACGCCGCTCGCCTGCGGGTAGTCCTGCAACACATAGGGCACGTCGCTGCCGATCGCGGCCGCCGCCTGGGCGACGTGGGCGATCACCGCCGCATCACCGCGCAGCCCGGCGACGGGGCTGAACATGACGCCCGCGGCCCCCGCCGCCATCGCCCCTTGGGCCAATGCGCGCATGGCGGCCAGGCCCGGGGCGGTGACGCCGACAACCACCGGCACGCGGCCGGCCGTGACCTCCAGCACCCGGCGCACCACCGCCAGCGATTCCGCCTCGGTCAGTTTCGGCGCCTCGCCCATGATGCCGAGGAGCGTAAGCCCATGGGCCCCGGCCGCCAGATAGCCCGCGGTCATCGTCTCGACACTGGCCATGTCGATCGCGCCGTCGGGGGTGAAGGGGGTGGGGGCGATCACGAAGACGCCGCGGGCGGTTTCGTCGAGCAGGGGGGCGGTCATGGCGGGCGGCTCCGGCGGGGTTGGCTGCGCTTTGCCCAGGCAGCATCGCCCGGCAAGATGGACGCGGCGCGCCACCGGCGCCAGATTGCCCCGCACATGACACGCGCCCTTCGGTGACCCCGCCCGCGCCACCGGCCCGGCTGGTGTTCGGCATTCTCTGCATGGTCATCGCCGGGGTGATGTTCTCCGGCATGGGCGGCATCGCCAAACTGCTGGGGGAGACGTATTCTTCGCTCCAGGTCTCCTGGGCGCGGGCCGCCGTCCATCTGGTGTTCCTGGCAGCCGTGTTCATGCCGCGCGGGGGCCTGGCCGTGCTGCGCAGCCGCCGGCCGGGGCTGCAACTGACCCGCGCGGCGATGCTGACCGTGTCGAATTTGTGCTTCTTCCACGCGATCACCTTCATCCCGCTGGCCAAGGCTTCCGCCATCTCGCTCGCGGCGCCGCTGATCGTGACCTTGCTGGCCTGGCCGATGCTCGGCGAACGCACGACGCCGATGCGGATCGCGGCGGTGCTGACGGGGTTTTTGGGCGTGATCGTGGTGATCCGGCCGGGTGGCGAATTGTTCCATTGGGCGAGTTTGTTCGTGCTGGGTTCGGCCACCGCCTATGGGGTGTATCAGGTGCTGACGCGCCGGGTGGCGCCATTCGACCCGCCGGCGACCTCGGCCTTGTGGGCACCGCTGACCGGGGCGGTGGGCTTGCTGGCGGTGCTGCCCTTTGTCTGGATTGCGCCGGCCGGGCCCGGCGACCTCGCGCTGTTCTTCGGCTGCGGGGCGCTGGGCGCGACCGGGCATTACTTCGTCGCCCGGGCGTTTACCTATGCGCCGGCGAACATCGTCTCGCCGTTCCAGTATTTCCAACTGCTGAGCGCGGTGGCCGTCGGCTGGGCGATGTTCGGCGCCCTGCCCGATGCCGCGACCTGGGCGGGGGCGGCGGTGATCGTGGCGGCGGGGCTTTGGCTGGGCTGGGCGCAAAGCCGGCGTTGAGGCGCGCTGGCGACACCGTTCACGCAAGGCTATCCACGACATGCGGGAACACCGCCTCATAGGCCTCGCCATAGGTGCATGTCTTGTCGCTGTTGCGCGCGGTCTGGTTGCCGCGGTTCATCGCCACGCGGGTGTAGTAGTCCCAAAGATGCTCCTGCCCCGCCATGCATTCGATGGCCGCGCGCTTTTGCGCCCAGACGCTGTCGATCGACAGGAACACATCGGGCTTCCACGACGACCGCTCGGGCTGGTGCGGTTCATACAGATAGACCTGCGGCGCGCCGATCACCGTCTGGTCGGCGTTGTGGCCATGCGCCTGGGCGATGACGCGGGCGTGCTGGGCGAAGTCGGTCGTCATGGGGTGGTCGAAATTATACGGGTCCTGGCGCGAATGGCTCATCACGAAGGAGGGGCGGAGGCTGCGGTACACATCCACCAGGCGGAACAGGTGTTCGCGCGTCAGTTCCATCGGATAATCGCCGATGTCCCAGAACTGGATGTCGTGCACGGCCAAGTGCTTCGCCGCTGCCTCGGCTTCCTTTCGGCGCTCGGCCTTGACCCGTTCGAGCGTCATGCCCGGCAGGCGCCAGAGTTTTGCGCTCTCGCCCCGCTCGCCATAGGACAGGCATACCACCGTGACCTGGAACCCGCGGGCCGCATGCAGCGCGATGGCGCCGCCGGCACGCCAGACGAAATCGGCGGAATGGGCGGAAACGACAAGGGCGGTCTTGGTCATGCGGATGTTCCGGTGATGCGCCTGACTAGGGCTGTGCGTAAGGGCTGTCCTGTCGCTTTGTCAGCCTGGGCTATGCGGCGTCGGCATGGCCTCAAGCGCTATGGATCAGCCCGGCCGGGCGGGCCGGGGCTGCAACGCTGTTTCAGCCGCTGGTCGCGGTCGCGCGCCACGTCACTCTTCGGGGCGGAAGCCCGAGGCCGCGACGATCGGCCCCCAGAAATCGCGCTCCGTGCGGATGCGCTCGGCGAAGGCCGCAGGCGTCATCGTCTCGGTCGAGAATTCCAGCCGGGTCAGCACGTCGCGCACCTCCGGCATCTGGGAGGCCGCGACCAATGCGCCATGCAGCGTATTCAGCACGGCGGGCGGCGCCGCGGCCGGCAACAGCACACCGAACCATTCCTGCCGGGTGAATTCGGCAAAGCCGCTTTCGGCGAATGTCGGCACATCCGGCAGCCGCGCAACCCGCTGCGGCGCGGTGATCGCCAGGATCCGCATCTGCCCGCCGAGGTGGAAGGGGGTCGGTTCGGACAGCACATTGATGCCCGCCGTGATCACCCCGGCCAGCACATCGGTCATCACCGGCGCGCCCCCGCGATAGGGGATGTGGTTCATGGCCAATCCGTTCTGCCGGGCGAACTGCACGCCGAGGAAATGCGGCATGGCGCCGGGCGAGGGGCTGGCCCAGTCGATCTGCGGCCGGCCGCGACCCCAGGCGATGAACTCGGCCAGCGTCTTCGCGGGGTGGTCCGCCCGCACCGTCAGCGCGAAGGGAAAGGCGCAGACCGTGGTGACCGGCGTGAAGTCGGTCAGCGCGTCATAGCGCAGGGTCCGGTACAGATGCGGGTAGATGGTCAGCATCGAGGCCGGGGTCTGGATGTACAGGCTGCCATCCGGGGGGGCGGCCTTGGCGGCCTCCAGCGCGATGCGCCCGCCGGCGCCGGGGCGGTTTTCCACGACGATGTTCGCCGCCAGCGTGCCGCGCATCCTTTCGGCATAGGTGCGGGCGACGATGTCGGACGACCCGCCCGGCGGCCAGCCGAGCAGGGCGCGCACGGTGCGCCCCGCGGGCTGGGCCAGGGCAGGGCGGGGGGCGGGCAGGGCCAGGGCGGCGGCGCCAAGCGCCATCAGGGCGGTGCGGCGAGCGATCTCGGACATTGATTTTCCCCAGCTTCTTTGGGCTCTAGATGCGGCAGGCGGCGCCGCCGGGCAAGCCGTTTCCTCAGGCGATCGCGGCCGCCGCGCGAAAACCCTCGATCATCGAGGTTTTCAGCAGATGCGCCCGCGCCCGCGCGGGGTCGGCGGCGGTCGCGCGCAGCGTGTCGAGCCGGGCGCGGCGGGCGGCCGGGTCCTTTTCCTCCAGCGTCTGCTTGTTGGCGATGGTCATCGCCTGGAGGAAAGCCGTGGCCACATGCCGCCGCTGCCGGTCGTAGCGGTCGAGCACCGCGTCATCGCCGCCGCGCAGCACGGCGCAGAGTTTCTCCGCGGCATTGGCCGCATCATGGATGCCGAAATTCATCCCCATGCCGCCGAGCGGATTGTTCACATGCGCCGCATCCCCCGCCAGCAGCACGCGCCCCGCACGAAACACCGAGGCCACGCGCTGGTGCACCGGATAGAGATTGGTGTGCACCACCTGGTATCCTTCGCCGCGCGGGATCAGCCCCTGCAAGCGCACCTCGGCCGCGCCGTAGTCGAGCAGGGCTGCTTCATCGGCCGCGGGATCGGTCGGAAAGACCACCCGCCAAAGCCCCTCCGGCGTGGTCCCCGGCACCTTGAACAGCGCGCACCATTCGCGCGGATCGGAGACATAGGAGGAGATGGCGAAGCCATCGGCGGCGAAATCATGCGGCGTGGTGATGACCAGGAAGCGTTCGGGATAGGTGAAGCCGTCGAAGCCGATGCCCTGCGACTTGCGGACCACGCTGCGCCCGCCATCGGCGCCGATGACATAGTCGGCGCGGATCGGCCCGGTGGTCGTGGCCAGCGTCACGCCCGCGGCATCCTGGGCCACATCCTCGACCGCAGCACCCCAGGCGATACGGGCATGGGGGAAGGCGCCGAGTTTTTCGGCCAGGATCGCGACCAGCTTGTGCTGTTCGCATTGCAGCCGATACGGGTAGGGCGTCTGGTCGGCCAGCAGCCCCAGGTCGAAGGCCGCCACGACACCTTCCTCCCGCCCACGGAACTGCCAGACGGGGGCGACGATACCGCGCGTGTGCAGCGCCGCGGTGACGCCGCTTTCGGCGTAGAGTTCCATCGTCGGCGGGTGGATGGTCGCAGCGCGCGGGTCGGCGAAGGGCGCGGCGTGGCGTTCCAGCACTGTCACGGCGATGCCCTGGCGCGCCAGGAACAGCGCCGCCGTCATCCCCGATGGGCCGGCGCCGGCGATGGCGACGTGACCTGCCATGGCGCCGGGCATGGTCAAAACTCCTCCAGCACGCGGCCGCTGCCGAAGATGCGATCCTCGATGCCAAGCCGGCGCAGGCTGTCCCAGTAGGTGACGGCATTGATCGACAGGATCGGCTTGCCCAGCCAGCGTTCGCCCTCGGCGGCGACCGCGATCGCGGCCAGGTTGGTGCCGACCAGCACCAGCGCGTCGATATCCGCCCCGTCCAGCGCGCGCAGCGCCTCGCGCAGGGTCGCCGCCGCAACCTCGGCGATGGCCTTGGGCGAGGCGCATTTCAGCCCGTGCAGGCGCACGACCTCGCACCCGGCCTCGGCCAGATATGCCTGCACCATGGCATCGCCGCGCGGCTGGTGGGGGGTCAGCACCGCGATGCGGGTCGCACCAAAGCGCCGCAGCGCCGCGACCGTTGCGGTCGATCCCATCGAGACGCCAACGCCCGCGCGCGCGGCCAACTCGGCCTGCATCGCATCGGCGGCGGCAACCCCGCCCCAAAAGGCTTCCAGCGCCACGCCCATGATCAGATGCGTGGGCCCGCTGGTCATCACCTGGTCGGTCGCGGCGCCGATGCCATCGCGCATGGCCTGGACGTGTTCCATGAAGGCCTGGTCGCTGGTCAGCGGGCGTTCGCGGATGGTGATGCGGGCGATGTGGTTGGTGACGCCGCGCGGGCGCAAGGGCTCGCATTCCGGCTGCACGATGGTGTTGGTCGATGGCACGACGATGCCGATCTTCGCCCGCCAGCCCAAAGCATCGGTCATGCAGCGTCCTTCATTGTCGGGATCAAGTGTAGGCGGCGCCGCTTGAGGGGACGGCGTCCGCCCCTGCGTCAATCCGCCGTTGCGCCGGAGGCCCGCACGATCGGCACCCATAGCGCGATTTCATCCCGCACATATTGCGCGAAGCGGGCCGGCGTCGTGCCGCGCATGGTCGGCGTGCCCATCTCGTTCAGCCGGTTGGCGATGACGGGGTCGCCGAGCGCCTCGTCGATCGCCGCGGCCATCCGGTTGGTGATCGCGTCCGGCAGGTTGGCGGGGCCGAAGATGCCGTACCAGGAGTAGGATTTGTAGTTCGGCAGCCCGACCTCGGCGGCGGTCGGCACATCGGGCATCAGGGTAGAGCGGTCATCGGTCGCGACGAACAGCGTCCGCACCTGGCCGTCGCGGTGATAGGGCAGCATCAGGCTCGGGATGTCGCTGTTGAACTGGATTTCCCCGGCGATCAGCGCCGCGAAGACCTGGCCGCCGCCGCGATAGGGCACGTGGACCGCATTGGTGCCCGTCTGCGTCAGGAAACTGGCCGAGGCGATATGGCCCGACGTTCCCACGCCGCTGCTGCCGTAGGAGTAGCGGCCGGGGTTGGCGCGCAGCGCCGCGATCCATTCGTCCGTGTTGCGGGCGGCAAGGCCCCTGGTCGTGATGCTGTGGCAGATCGGGATGAAGTTGGTGGGCGCGACGGCGGTCAGGTCGCGCACCGGATCATACGGCAGGTTGCGGTAGAGCCCGACCGCGAGCCCGGTCGAGGACAGCGTCGCCAGCACGAAGGTGCTGCCATCGGGCGGCAACTTGGCGACGTAATCCGTCCCCACCGTGCTGCCGCCGCCGGGCCGGTTTTCCACCACGACGTTGACGCCCAGGATCTGCGCCAGTTTCGGCGCCAGCAGCCGCATGGTGATGTCGGTGCCGCCGCCGGTGCCGAAGGGCACGACTACGCGAATCGTCCGATCTGGCCAGCGGGTGCCCTGCGCGCGGACGATGGCCGGCGCGAACAGGCCGATGGCGAGGGCGGCACGGCGGGTGGTGGCGATCATCGGCGGCGTCCTTGCACGGGCCCTTATGATCCCACGTCACACAGGCACGTCAATGTCATTGACCAGGCGCGGGCGACATCCCATGACGGTCGGGGGGAGACAGGGGCGAACATGGCGGAACCGGTGGTGGTCTGGGGGGCCGGCGCGATTGGCGGCATCATCGGCGCGCATCTGCGCCGCGCCGGGATGCCGGTGATCTTCGTCGATATCGTGCCGGAGCACGTCGCCGCCATCCGCGACGGGCAGCTTGCGGTGGAAGGCCCGGTCGCAGCCTTCACGACCGGCGGCGAGGCCTGCCTGCCGGAGGCCATGACCGGGCGGCATCGCCTGATCATCCTGGCCGTCAAGGCGCACCACACCGAAGCCGCGACCCGCGCGCTGGCGCCGCACCTGGCCGAGGATGGCGCCGTCGTCTCCTGCCAGAACGGGCTGAACGAACTCACCATCGCGGGGATCGTCGGGCGGGACCGCACCATCGGCGCCTTCGTCAATTTCTACGCCGATTACCTGGAACCCGGCCGGCTGCATTACGCCAAGCGCGGCGCCGTGGTGGTCGGCGAACTCGATGGCGGGGTGACGCCGCGCATTGAAGCGCTGCATCGCCTGATGCAGGTCTTCGAACCCGATGCCGTGCTGTCGCGGAACATCTTCGGCTACCTGTGGGGCAAGGCCGGCTATGGCGCGATCCTGAAAGCCTCGGCGCTGACCGACGACACCATGGCCGATTTCATCGCCGACCCGGCGCGGCGGCGGATGATCATTGCCCTGGTGCAGGAAATCCTGGGCGTGGCGCGGGCCGAGGGGGTGGTGCCGCTCGGGTTCGACAACTTCGATCCCGACGCCTTCCTGCGCGATGATTTCGTCGCGATAACGCGCTGCCTGTCGGCGCTGGAGGCGATGAACCGCGCCGCCGCCAAACCGCGCAGCGGCATCTGGCGGGACCTGGCCGTCCGCCACCGCCCGACCGATGTCGCAGCCCAATTGGCCCCGGTGCGGGCCGCCGCGCGCCGCCATGGGCTGAGGACACCGCTCGCCGACCGCCTTGTGGCGCTGATCACCGATATCGAGGCTGGGCGGCGCGCGATGGGCGCCGATCTGGCCGATGACCTTTGCGGAGCCGTTGCATGACCGATGCCCCCCACCCCGACGGCAACCCCTGGGAATGGCCGGAGCCCGTCTGGCGCCGCATCACCGGCCGCGCCCGCGCGGGGCGCAGCCTCAAACCCGCGCATTGGCCGGATGGCGCGCGCTGCGCCGTGGCGCTGTCCTTCGATGCCGACCACGACACCATTCCGCTGCGCGATGCCGATGAAAGCCCGATGCGGATCAGCCAGGGGCAATACGGCAACCGCCAGGGCGTGCCGCGCATCCGCGCGCTGCTGGCGCGGGAGGGGGTGAAGGCGTCGTTCTTCTACCCGGCCGTCTCGGCGCTGCTCTACCCGGACGAGGCGCGCGGCGTCGCCGAGGATGGGCACGAGATCGGCATCCATTCATGGATCCATGAGCGCAACACGGCGCTGCCCCATGCCGTGGAACGCGACCTGGCCTTTCGCGCCGCCGACACGCTGCTGCGCGTCACCGGCCAGCGCCCCGTCGGGATGCGGACGGCGAGTTGGGATTTCTCGCCCCATACGCTGTCGATCATCCGGGAGATGGGGCTGCTGTACGACAGCAGCCTGATGGCCGATGACGATGCCTATGAACTGCTGGCCGATGGCGAACCCACCGGCATCGTGGAACTGCCGCCGGAATGGATCCGCGACGACGCGGTGTATTTCAACATGCACCGTTTCGGCGGCCTGCGGCCTTATACGCCGCCGTCGTCGGTGGCGGAAATCTTCATCGGCGAACTGGATGGCGCCTGGGCCGAGCGCGGCCTGTTCCTGCTGACCATGCACCCGCACCACATCGGCCACCGCAGCCGCATGCCGGTGCTGGAACGGGTGATCGCCCATGCCAAGGCGCTGGGCGGCTGCTGGTTCGCGACACATGCCGAGGTCGCCGCCTGGTGCAAGGCGCATGGCGGGGTGGCGGCTGCGCCGTAGAAGCCGCCGCCGGTGGGGGGTGTGCCTGGCGCGACGCGGCCTCTCCACGGCGTAGCACCCCCCGTTTCGGCGACCCGCTAGAGCAATATCGGATCAGATGGAATCATCTGATCCGATTTCTTGCTCTAGATTCAACGGCTTCTAGAGCACGAGATCGATCCACTTGGATCGATCGTGCTCTAAGCCGCCAGGAACGCCGTGACAAAACCCAGGAATGCCGCCGGGTTCTCCGCATGCACCCAGTGCCCGGCGCCCGGCACCACGGCAAAGGTCACGGTCGGGAACAAAGCGCGGAACAGCGCATGGTGTTCGGCGCGGATGTAGTCGGACCGCGCGCCCGCCAATACCAGCACCGGCCCCGGATACTGCACCCCGGGCGGTGCGGCCTCGATGTCGCTCATCGCCTGTGCGATCTGGTCAAGCCCCAGCCGCCAATACGGCACCGCCCCATCGAACCGCAGGTTCTGCAACAGGAAGCCACGGATGCCGGGCTCCGGCACCGCGGCCGCCAGCACTGCATCGGCGTCGCGCCGCGTCAGCCCCGGGGCCAGCGGGATGCCCTGCATCGCCGCGACATAGCCACGCAGCGCGGGCGGGTAGGCGACGGGCGCGATGTCGGCGACCACCAGCCGCGCGACTGCGCCAGGATCGCCCAGCGCCAGCGCCATGGCGACCTTGCCGCCCATGGAATGGCCGATCACCACGGCCGGCAGGGCGCCCAGCGCCGCCAGGGTCTCCGCCACATCGGCGGCCATGGTGGCGTAGTCCATCAAGCGCGCGTGCGGGCTTTGGCCATGGTTGCGCAGGTCCAGCGCGATGACCCGGTGGCTGGCCGACAGCGCCTTCTGGATGGCGCCCCAATTCGCGGCGGCACCAAAGAGCCCGTGCAGCAGCACAACGGGGGGGCCGGCGCCGACCTCGATGGCATGCAGCCGCATCAGCTCCGCGCCGCCACCAGCACGCCGGCGCCGATCAGCACGCCGCCGATCACGATGTCCCAGCCGATCGGCTCGGCCAGCCAGATCGCGGCCGCCGCGACACCGACCGCCGGCACCAGCAGCATCCCAGCCGAGGCGATGGTGCTCGGCAGGCGGCGGCCGACCTCGATCACCGCCCAGGTGCCGACCGGGGCCGCCACCAACCCGATCCAGGCGGCCTGCCAATAGGCGCCCGGGCCGATCCCACCATCAGGCTCCCGCCAAAGAGCCAACGGCACCAGGCACAGCGCGCTGACGGCGAAGCACCAGGGCAGCAGCGACACGGTGGGATGCGCCGGCGGATGCAGCCGGGTGATCAGGATGGCGGTGGTCCAAGACAGCGCCGCCCCCACCAGCATGGCATTGCCAAGCAGCGCCGCCGCCGAGGTCCAGTCCACCGCCCAGGGGCCGGCCAGCGCCACCACCCCCGCGACCCCAAGCCCCGCCGCGAACCAGCGCTGGGGCGAGACCTGCTCGTGCAGCAGCAGCACCGACAGCGGCACCAGCCAGGGGGTGATGACATTGGCCAGCACGGCCGTCCGCCCCGCACCGGTCAGGTTCAGCGCCAGATGCGCCAATGCGAAGAACACCGCGAGCTGGAAGAAACCAACGCCGAGGATCGTCGGCCAATCCCGCCGCACCGGCCAGACCAGGCGCCGCCACAACGCCAGGACCACGACCGACATGGCGGCGGCGCCGAGGCTGCGGGTGACGGCGAACCACAGCGGCGTCGCGTCCTGCATCGCATGCTTGGTGATCGGCCAGGCCAGGCCGAACAGTACCACCGCGATCCCCAGCAGCCGCAGGTCGGCCGGCTTGATCACCGGGCCTGGCTCAATCCGCGACCTTCAGCATGATCTTGCCGACATGGGCGCTGCTTTCCATCAGCGCATGGGCGGCGGCGGCCTCGGCCAGGGGCCACACCGTGTGGATATGCGGCCCGGCCCGGCCCTCGGCCAGGATCGGCCAGACGCGGGCTTCCAGTTCGGCGGCGATGGCGGCCTTCTGGGCCGTTGTGCGGGGGCGCATGGTGCTGCCGGTGACGGTCAGGCGGCGCATCATGATGTGGCGCAACTCCACCTGCTCGGCCAGGCTGCCCTGCAGGAAGGCGATCTGCACCAGGCGCCCATCCATCGCCAGGCACCGCAGGTTCCGGGCGAAATACGGCGCGCCGACCATGTCGAGCACCACATCGACGCCGTGCTTCCGGGTCACGGCCAGGATTTCGGCGGCCCAGTCCTCGGTCTTGTAGTCGAAGGCCGCATCGGCGCCGAAGCGCCGGCAGGCGGCGACCTTCTCCGCGC
This sequence comes from Acetobacterales bacterium, assembly GCA_038249305.1. Taxonomy (GTDB): domain Bacteria; phylum Pseudomonadota; class Alphaproteobacteria; order Acetobacterales; family Acetobacteraceae; genus Humitalea. Next base: position 1,102 of record JBBRWI010000058.1, on the reverse strand, counting down.
TGCCAGCGGTGGCATAGGCGGTGGCGCCGAAGGCCTTGGCCAGTTGGATCGCGGTCACGCCGATGCCGCTGGTGCCGCCATGCACCAGCATGGACTCGCCCGCCACCAGCCGGCCATGGCCGAACAGATTGGCCCAGACCGTGAAGTATGTCTCCGGCAGGGCGGCGGCGCGCATCGCGTCGTAACCCTCGGGCCAGGGCAGACATTGCGTGGCGGGGGCCGCGCAGTATTCGGCATAGCCGCCGCCATTGGCCAGGGCGCAGACCCGGTCGCCGATCGCCCAGCGCCCGGCCTCGGCGCCCAGCGCCACGACTTCGCCGGCGACTTCCAGGCCGCAGATCGGGCTGGCGCCGGGGGGCGGTGGGTAGCTGCCCTGGCGTTGCGCGACGTCGGGGCGGTTCACCCCAGCGGCGAGGACGCGGATCAGTACCTCATCCGCCTTGGCGACCGGCAGCGGACCGGTCGCCGGGACCAGCACCTCCGGCCCGCCGCCCTTGCCGTGGTCGATGAAACTCATGGTCTGCGGCAACATGGCGGCCCCCTGCGAAGATCGGTTGCCAAAGACCCGGGGGCGCGCGGCGGGTCAAGCCGCGCGCAGGGCTTGCCTCAGTTCACGGTGATGTTCGCGTCCCGCACGATGCGGCCCCATTTGGCGGTTTCCTCACGCAGCCATTCGGCGGCGCTGGCCGGGGTGCTGTCGGTCTTGAGTTCCATCGCAAGTTCGGTCAGCCGCCGCTGCGTGTCGGGCATCGACGCCACCCGGTTGAAGGCGGCATTGACCGCCATGACGATCGGCATCGGCGTGCCGGCCGGCGCGAAGACCATGTGCCAGGTATAGGCGGTCAGCCCGGGCAGCCCGGCCTCGGCCGCGGTCGGGACGTCCGGCAGTTGCGGCAGCCGGTGCGTGTCCATGACCGCGAGCGCCCGCAATTCACCCCGCTGCACATAGGGGATCGCGCCTGAGGCGACATCGACGATGATCGGCACCCGCCCGGACAGCACATCCGGCATCGCCGCCGACGACCCGCGATAGGGCACATGGTTCGCCCGCAGCCCGCCCGCCTGGTTCAGCAGCAGTTCCGAGGCCAGGTGCACCGCCCCG
>JBBRWI010000057.1:0-18505 GCA_038249305.1 Acetobacterales bacterium | reverse complement strand
GCCGCCCGCTACAACACCGACTGGCTGATCGAGAAGAACGGTTACCTCAGCCCGCTCGACGCCCGCGCCGTCTGGCTCGACACGTGCATCAGGCGCGCCGCATAGTGCAATCCCGTGTCCAGAAAGCCGGGTGCGGTACAGCGGTGCCAACGTGTTTTGATCTACGCACCGACGGATCGGTGAGTTGCGTAGAGAACGGTTGGCGTGAGTTCCCTTTCCTACGCCAGAGACGATTGTCGTTCCAGCAGCTCCATCATTAAGCCGGACCAAGTCCCACATCGAACCCCGCATTGGCGCCGCGCGGCGGTCCCGCGGGCTGTTCCCAATCGCTCCCACGCCCTCGATGGGTCGCGATGCCCGTGGCGCACGCCCTCGCAGGCGCGATGGTGAAGGCTGCAAAGGCGGCAGCGCCGAAAAATCCTGAACCGGGCGACGCAGCCCCTTGCGGGCAAAGCATCCATCCCACGCCAACGATTGACCGCGCTTGGGCAGGCGGGTAGCGCTCTTGATCGATTGGGGAAGCGGTGCCGCCCCGACCGGGTCCGGGCTTTGCGCGTAGGGGGAGGGAACTGGTGGCCAACCATTCTTGTATTGTAACTGGCGCTACCGGGCTGCTTGGGCGTGCGGTTTGTGACGAATTGCGCACGAGCACGGACATGACGGTGGTCGGGGTCAGCAGCAGCGACGTCGATCTGACTGATTTCCACGCGACCCGCGACTGCTTCGCCCACCACCGACCGAAGGTCGTCTATCACCTGGCCGCCCGGGTGGCCGGCATCATGGGCAACATGCGGGCGCAGGGACAGGGCTATCTCGACAACGTCCTGATGAACACGAATGTGGTCGAGGCCGCACGCCTCGCAGGCGTGACGAAGGTGGTGGCGATGGGGTCGTCAGCCATCTACTCCGACGCCGTGACACTGCCCATGACCGAGGAGCAGATCTGGGCCGGCGCGCCGCATCCGGCCGAAGCCGGCTACGCCCACGCCAAGCGTGGCATGCTCGCGCATCTGGAAGCCTATCGCGACCAGTATGGGCTGGACTACGCCTATTGCGTGTCCACGAACCTTTTCGGACCGCACGACAAGTTCGACGAAAAACATGGGCATGTGATCCCGTCGCTGCTGTCCAAATTCCATCGCGCCGTGCGGGAAGGCACCAGCATCACCGTCTGGGGCACGGGCAGCCCGATGCGGGATTTCCTGTATTCCAAGGATGCAGCCGTCGCCATGCGCCTGATCGGCGACCAGTTCACCGGGCCAATCAACCTGGCCACCGGAGAGGCCGTGTCGATCCGCGACACGGTCGAACTGATCCGGGAGGTCTCGGGGTTCGACGGCCCCCTCGAATGGGATGCGACCAAGCCGGACGGCCAGAAACTCCGCCAGTACGATGTCGGCAAGCTGCAGGCGCTTGGTTTCAGGCCGGCCCATGACCTCCGACGGGCCTTGCAGGAAACCTACGACTGGCTTGTCGAGAACGCCGCCAAGGCGCGTCGCTGAACGTCTCGGAGCAATTGGTGCAAGGCCACGACATGGAGCAGCCAGACGCGACGCGGCCCGCCTGGCGCAGCCTGTCGATCGTCGCACCCTGCTTCAACGAGGACCGCGTGCTGCCGGCCTTCCTGGAGCGGGTCGGCCAGGTCTGCGACGGCCTGGACATGCCCTGTGAGATCGTCCTGGTGGACGACGGCTCGCGCGACGCGACCTGGGCCGTCATTAGCCAGGCCACGGCGCGGGACCCGCGGGTGCTGGGCCTGCGCCTGCGCCGCAACCATGGCCACCAGATCGCCCTGTCGGCCGGCATCGCCGCGTCTTCGGGCGATGTGGTGCTGCTGATCGATTCCGACCTGCAGGACCCGCCCGAGTTGCTGCCCGAGATGATGCGCCTCATGCGGCAACAGCAGGCCGAGGTCGTCTATGGCCAGCGGCGGCGCCGTGCCGGCGAGACGATGTTCAAGCGCGCCAGTGCGGCCGCCTTCTACCGGATACTGAACTGGCTGTCGGAGACGGATATCCCGCGCGAGACCGGCGACTTCCGGCTGATCACGCGCTCGGTGGCGGACCTGCTGACCGCCATGCCGGAACAGCACCGATTCATCCGCGGCATGGTCGCCTGGCTTGGGGGACGGCAGATACCCCTGTTGTACGATCGCGAGGAACGCTTCGCCGGCACAACGAAGTATCCGCTGCGGCGCATGCTGCGCTTCGCCAATGACGCCATCACGTCGTTCTCCCGCCGCCCGTTGCAGGTCGCGACCACGACCGGCCTGGTCGTCGCGGCGATCAGCCTGGCGCTCGGGGTTTTTTCGGTCCTGGGCTGGCTGCTGGAGATTACGGTGCCCGGTTGGGCCAGCCTGATGGCCGTCATGGGCATTTTCAGCGCGTTGCAGTTCCTGATGCTGGGGATCATCGGCGAATACATCGGCCGGCTGTATGAACAGAGCCGCGACCGGCCGCTGTTCATGGAAGCCGAGCGCGCCGGTCGGGGTCTGCGCGCCACCTGAGGTCCGCACCATCGCAAGGCGGCCAGGCCCGTGTGGCGCGGGCATGCCGCCGGTCATGAGGTTCCATCCGTAATGCGTCCTCTGCCTGCCGCCGCCTCCAGCCGTAAGGGCAAGGCACTGGTCGCACTCATCGGTGTCGCCACGCTTGTGGTGCTGCCGATCGTGCTGGGCCTGTCGCTGATGCGCATGTGGCACGCCGACTTAACGGTGCCGCTGGACTATACGGGTGGCGATGCTGTCTGGCAGATGACGCTGACCAAGATGGTGCTGGATTCGGGCTGGGTGCTGGTGAACCCGTTCCTGGGTGCGCCCGGCATTTCCAACTGGCACAACAATCCGGCGGCACAGACCAGCGCGATCCATTCCATCCTGATGTGGCTGCTGGGGCGCGTGGTCCACGATCCCGTCGCGGTGCAGCAGGTTTACTGGGTACTGAACTTTTCGCTGATCACCATTACATCGTTTGTCGCGTGCCGCATGATCGGCATCGCGCGATGGGTGTCGATCTGCGTCGGCCTGGTCTTCGCCTTCACCACGTTTCGCTTCCTGGCACTGATGTATTCGTACCTGGCAAACTACTTCGTGATCCCACTCGCGCTCGTGCCGGCCGTGTGGACGCTGGTCGGTCGCTTCGCCCAGGCGCCGCAGGGCGCAGGGACGGCGTGGGGCTTCCTGCGCGACATGCTGCTGTCCCGGACCTTCCTGGTCTGCCTGCCGATCATTGTCCTGGCTGGCTCGACGGACGGCTACTTCGCCTTCTTCACCCTGATCACCTTGGGCTTTGCCATCGGCGTACGCGGATTGATGGGCGACCTGCTTCGGCCGGCGTCGTTGGTGGCCCCCGTGGCCCTCGCCGGTTTGCTGATGGTCGTTGTGCTGACGCTGATGGCGCCGTTGCGCGAATACCAGCGCACCCACCCCGAGGAGTTTGCCCCGGGCGGCATCGTCAATACCTCGCTGATCAAGCACCCCCACGAGGCCGAGATCTATTCCACCAGCCTCAAGGCCATGTTCGCCCCCACCAGCGGCCACCCGATCATGGCCCTGCGCCGGCTTGGTGCGCGGATGATGGAAACGATCGACCTGAACCGGCGTTTTCCCATGCTGCCATGGGTCCCGCTCGGCATGCTCGGCAGCCTGTTGTTCGTGGGCATGCTCGGCTACATCGCCGTGGCGATGAGCCGGACCGGCGCCTGGCCCGTCAGGCCCGGGGCCGAGGCCGGGCAGGATGCCGCAATCCGGTCGGCACTCGGGGCGGTGTCGTCGCTGGCGCTGTTCGTCTTCCTGGCAGCGATCACCGGCGGTATCGGCACGCTCATCGCCATGGGCTACCCAACCATCCGCGCCTATGACCGGATCACGCTTTTTCTCAGCTTTCTGCTCTACGCGGGGGGGGGTCTGGGCCTGACGCTCTACCTGCGCGGTGCGTCGCGCCGCGCGCGGATGCTCTGCGGCTGGATCGTGCCGGCAGTGACGCTGCTTGCCATCCTGGACCAGTTTCCCCACGGCATTCAACGCCGCGACCCCGTGCCGCAGGCCAACTTCCGTGCGGAGCGTGACTTCGTGCAGGCGGTCGAGGCCACGCTGCCGCCTGGCACGATGGTCTTTCAGTATCCGCATTCGCAGTATCTGACGAACAATCGTTACTACGGCTGGGGTTCGTTCGCGCATATCCGCCTCTACATGCACTCGCGCGGCCTGCGCTGGAGCAACGGCGCATCGCGCAACAGCCCCGTGGACGACTGGCATATTCGCATGTCGCAACTGCCGATCCAACAGATTGCCGCCGAAATGAGCGGCGTCGGGTTCCGCGGGATCGTGGTGGACCGCGCCTTCCTGCCCCTGGCGGAATACGCGGACATCGCCGCGACCCTGACCGCCCTGACGGGACAGCCACCGCGCGAAGACAGCTTGGGCCGGCTGAGCTTCTGGCCGCTGCCCGATCCGGGCTACCGGCTGTCCTACGACGCCGCCTATCGCACCCCGGTGCGCCTTGTGGTGACCGATCCGGCCGCGCTGCGTGGGCCCTGGTTCACCAGCCGGATCGATGCCGCGGCGGTGGCCCGCCTGCTGGCGGCCTCGCCGACCAGGCCGTTGGTGATCGAACGTGCGGCACAACCCGAGGTGTTCTTCGATACCATGGCCATCGATCGCGGCTTTGGCGCCGCCCATATCGTGCCGATCACCGACATGCGCGGCGACCTGCTGTGCGGCCCGGACACCCGCGGCCCGCTTTCGGTCAGCCGGGACTCGTTGACGGTGACAATCAGGAACCGCAGCGACTTCGACTGGCGCTTCAACACCGGCGGGGCGCCGCTGCGCATCGGGATGCGGGAACTGTCGGCGCCCGACGGTTCGCGGCTGCGTTGGGACGGCGGCTTCCGTGCGCCTGGCACGCAATACGTCCCGCGCGGGCGCAGCACCGATGTGCGCTTCCCCCTCGCCGGTCTCGACCTGCGAAGCGGCGTGCCGGACGGCACGCCGGAGGTGATCGCCAGCTTCGCCCTGGTGCAGGAGGGTCACGCCTGGTTCAGCCAGGACCTGGGCAATGCCGAATGCCGCGTGGCGCTTGTGCCATGAGCCGGGCCACCCGGTTTCACCCGGGCGGGCGCAAGGGTATGCTTGGCCCCTGCCGGCTTGCGGGACCGGACCCGCATCGGACGAACATGACAAGCCCCAAGGTCCATCGCGCATGAAGACCCCTGCCGACCCGCCGTCAACGCCGCCGTCGGAGTTCGACTCCTACGCCCAAGCGTACAACGCCGGCATGGACAGCCCGGTCAAGGCGATGATGGGCGGATCGGCCGATGATTTCGTCGCCATCAAGATCAGGTGGCTGCTGCGGCGCTATCCGGATCTGGCGGCGCGTGGTGCGGCGTTTCGCCTGCTCGACTACGGCTGCGGCACGGCCACGTTACTGCGGCTGATCGCCCCGGAAATGCCGGGTGCGACCCTGCTGGGCTGCGACATCTCGGCCGGGATGTTGCAGGAGGCGACGCGCGTCTGGCCGGCGGGAAGCGCGCCGCCATCGTTTCACCAGCAGGAAGGGGCCCACGTCCCGCTGCCGTCCGACAGTTGCGACCTGGTCGTGATCAGCGCCGTCCTGCATCATGTGCCGGTGGACGAGAGGGCCGGCGTCTATGCCGAAATCGGCCGGTTGCTTCGCCCCGGTGGCCGGTTGGTGGTGTTCGAGCACAATCCGGTCAATCCCGTGACGCGCTATGTCGTGTCGCGCACGCCGATCGACCAGAACGCCATCCTGCTGCGGGCCGGCGAGGTGCAGTCGTCCTTGCGCAGCGCAGGCTTCAACGCGATCGTGACAGGTTACCTGATGTTCCTGCCGCCCCGGCTGCGGGCCCTGGAGGGGTTGGAACGACTGATCGGCTGGCTGCCGCTTGGCGCGCAGTATGCGGTGACCGCCCGGCACGGCGTGCCGGTCGATGGCGCGCCGCCACATGCGTCCTGACCGCGCAGCCCGCGATGGCCTGGTCCACGCCGGCAATGGGGCACGCCGCACGCGGATGACCGGTATTGCGCCGGGGTGCCGACCGTGTGCCGTGCATCGGCACCGGCCGGGCTCGACCGTGCGCGACGCCGGCCGCTGCGCTTGCGTCGGCGATCAGCCGCGCATCGCGCGCATCGCGCGCCGCAGGACGCGCAGCGCGAAGCCGGCCGGAGTGCGGCTGTAGAAGTCCTTCCAGATGCGCTGCAGCCCGTCGCGGGTGCCGATGGCCGTGTCGTGCAGGCCGCCGTACATCGTGTGGACGCGGTCGTTCGAGTCGCGGAGAGCCTGGTCCGACTTCTGCAGCGCGAGGTCAGCCTCGTGCAGGGTCTGCAGTTCGGCGCTGCGCATCTGGACCTCGTGCTGCAGGTTCAGGATCTGCGCCTGGACGTCCAGTTCGGTGAAACGCACCGGATCCCAGTCACGGATCGCCTCGACGTCGCGCTGCAGGGCATTGATCTGCTGCAGGCGCTGCTGCGGGCTGACGGGCGGCTGCGGCGACGGGGCGAGGATGACGCTTGCCCGGCCGCTGCAGATGCCGCGCTCGTACAGTGCCAGGCCTTCCGCCGCCTTCAGCGCGAGGCTGCCCAGCAGCCCGTCCGAAAGCGCCGCGAAGGCGGAGGCCCTGAAGAGGAAGCGCGCCAGGCCTGGCTGGACCAGCGGGTCGCTTCCCGTCAGGCTCAGGCTGCGCTCGACGATGCAGTTGGGGTCCCCCGCGGCATCGAGGCCAGGCACCAGCGCCTTGGAGAAGACGTAGTCCGCCTCGGGATGTTGCTCCAGCAGCCCCGCCAGGATCGGCAGGTGATTGCTGAAGATGGTCTCCTCTGCGGCGATGAAGCACAGCGCCTCCTCGGGCGCCGCATCGTCGAAGAACCACTTGAGAATGGGGCCCAGCGGCAGGGTTGCCACGCTGCGGCCCTGGCTGTCCCGTTCGGAGAAGCCGACCGGCACGAGCGTCACGCTGGCGGCTTCGGCGCCGAGCAGGCGGGCGAGCCTGTCCGTCGCGGCCGCCAGTTCCGGCGCGTCGACGGCGATGATGCAGCGATAGCCGAGGCGTGCGAGCGCGACCGCGGAGGCGGCCTGCGTGCCGACATGCGTCGCCGCGATGTCGGGCAGCAGGAAGACGGCGCTGAAGCGCGAGGTCGCGGCTTTCGGCGAATAGGTCGCGGCAAGCGCCGCCTTGCGCGCCGGCAACCCCTCGTAAAGTGTCGTGAGCGACGCATCCATGATGAAGCGCCGCTTGAAGATCTCCTGCGCGCGCGTCGCGAGGGCGACGGCCTCCGTCGGGTTTGCCACCGCCCAGGCCACATGATCGCGAATGGCCGCGGCGGCATGCGCCGCACCTTCGCGCATATCGACGTAGAGGAGCGAATCGCCGAAATGCGTGCGTGCGAAAGAGTTCTCGTCGCATATGATCAACGCGCCGGCGGCCAGCCCCTCGAACAGTCGGTTGGACATCAGCGCGGCGTTCTTGTGCGGCTGGGACGACAGCGCGAGGCAGATGCCTGCCTCATGGATGGCCGCGATGGCGGAGACGCCGTCGAAGGGGAGCGACCCCTGGTAGCCCTCGAACCCCTCCCACACTTTCACGCCACGCAATTCGACCGGGCCGAAGATCCGCACGATGCGCCAGGAATCGAGTTGGTTCAGCACGTCCTGGTGGCGCGACCCGCCTTTGCCCAGGCGCTCCCAGTTGATGCCCATATAGAAGGCCTGCCCGGCACCGATCGTGGGCGGCAGGATTGGCGTCGCCAGCGAATGATAAAGATGGAAGTCTGGCGTCAGGTGCGATGTTGTCTGGCGGGTCAGTCGCGCCAGATGCGCATCAGCGCTGATCGATCCGCAACTGAGAAAGTCATCGTGCGTAATCAGATTCGCCGCCGTGTCGCGATACCCAAAATCGTGGAAAAAATCTATCGGGTTCCATAGCGTGACAAACGAGAAAACGTCGTAACACTTCGGCGTGCTGAAGTGCAGACTGATCACAAAATCCAGATTGAGGTGGATGGCGGGTGTCATTTCTCCATCACGCGCGCGCCCCATTTGATCGAGCACGACACACTCCAGCCCGACCAGCCTGGCCGCGTTGATGATCCTGGCGATGACTTCGTCTTCGGCGACCTGAATGTCCGGCCAAAGCTTTATGACACCGAAACGACCAGACATGCCCTTGGGCAAGTTGAATCGATTGCCATTCTGATCATGGATCATTGATTTTTCCCGCGCAGATAAAGATTACTTGAATTCGCATGTCAGATATGGACGATAACGTTCGCTCAGAATACCGACAACTTTTCCGGCGCCATGGTCGCCATGCGCGGGCGGCTGACGCGGTTTTCCCGATGGCGTAGGCTGCAACGCCGGGCGCGCCCATCGGAGCCGTTGATCTTGAACTGTCCCTCATTCTGGCGCGGCAGGCGCGTTTTCCTGACCGGCCATACCGGGTTCAAGGGCGCCTGGCTGACGCTTTGGCTCGCCGAACTCGGGGCCGAGGTCACCGGCTTCGGCCTTCCGCCGGAGCATGCGTCGAGCCTGGCCGCGCGGATCAACCTCGATGCACGCTGCCGGTCCGTCCTGGCCGACCTGCGCGACCTTGACGCGCTGCGCGCCGCCATGACCGCCGCGGCGCCGGAGGTTGTCTTCCATCTCGCGGCGCAGTCGCTGGTGCGGCGCTCCTATCGCGATCCCGTCGCCACCTTCGCGACCAACGTCATGGGAACCGTCCACTGCCTGGAGGCCCTGCGCGCGGTGCCATCCGCGCGGGCCGCGGTCATCGTCACCAGCGACAAGTGTTATGAGAATCGCGGTCCTGGCCAAGCGTATCTGGAAAGCGACCCGATGGGTGGGCACGATCCGTATTCCGCCTCCAAGGCCTGCGCCGAACTCGCCGCCGCGGCCTATCGGTCCAGCTTCTTCCACGGCGACGCGGCCTGCCGCATCGCGACGGCCCGTGCCGGCAACGTCATCGGCGGCGGCGACACGGCGGAGGATCGGCTTGTCCCGGACGCCGTCGCGGCCTTCGCCGCCGGTCGTTCCCTGGAAATCCGCGCACCTTCCGCGACGCGGCCCTGGCAGCATGTCCTGGAATCGCTGCAAGGCTACCTGCTGCTGGCCGAACGCCTGGCGGGCGCCAGGGGGGCGAGCTATGCCGAGGCCTGGAATTTCGGCCCGCCGGAGGCCGCCTGCCAACCCGTATCCGCCATCGTCGATCGCCTGGCCGCGCGCTGGGGCGGGGGGGCCGCCTGGCACCTGTCGGACAGGCTGCATCCGCATGAGGCCGCAAGCCTTGCGATCGACGCGACCAAGGCGCGGCAGAGGCTGGGCTGGCTGCCGCGGCTGCCGCTGGACACCGCCCTGGACTGGACCGTGGATTGGCATCGTGCGGCGCTGGATGGTCAGGAGCCCGCGGCCATTTGCAGCACCCAGCTTGAACATTACGGTGCATTGCCCGGGCTTGCCTGACCAACGGCCGCGGCGATGGTGTGGGCAAGGCCGCCAGCGAGACGGAACTGCGGCCGGAAGCCGACCTCGGTGGTCAGCCGCGTGACATCCGCCGCGATGACCGGCGGATCGTTCACCGCTTCGGGCCGGGCGCCGTAGCGCAGCAGCGGCCGGGCGGCGAGCTGCCCTGAAAGCTCCTCCAGCAGGCTGCGGACGCTCGGCGCCTCCCCTGAGCCGATGTTCACGGCCCCCTCCACTGCCGAGTCGAGCAGCGCGACCAGGGCGCGCGCGGCGTCGCCGACGTGCAGGAAGTCGCGCCGCTGGCTGCCCTCGGTGGTCGGGAAAGGGCAGCCCGCGCGCAGCGTGGCAATGGCGTCGGACACCAGGCGCCCGCGTCGTTCGCCAGGGCCGTAGAGGAAGAACAGCCGCGCCCAGGCGAGCGACAGGCCGGTCTGTCTGGCATAGGCCATGGCCAGGCGGCGGGTCGAATCCTTGGCCGCACCATAAAGCGTTGCGGGTGTGCAGGGTGTGGTCGCCTCCGAAAGCAGCGGCCCGCCCCAGGCGTATTCGGCGCAACTGCCCACCATCACCGCGCGCGTCCCGCCTGTGTCCTGGAAAAGCCGCAGCAGGTCGAGGCTTGCGGCCGCCCAGTCGAGATTGGCGGGCGCGTGCCAGTACACGCCGGGCTCCGCGATCCATGCGAGGTGGATCAGCCCATTGGCGGCGATCTGCGTCACAGCCTGGCGCCGTGCCGCGGCGTCGAGCAGATCGACCGCCGTGAAGCCGATCTCCGGTTGTGGCGGCCGGCTTCGCCCGATCGCATGGACCTCGTGGCCCGCAGCGAACAGGCAGGCCGCGACATGCCGGCCCACGAAGCCACCGGCGCCGGTCAGCAGCACGCGCATCAGGCAGGGAAATCCGGATAGTCGCGGTCACGCGCCGAGATATTGGTGACGGCACATGGCCAGGCGGCGGTGACCATCCGGTCGTTCCAGCGGAAGCCGCGCGCGGCTTCCGCGGCGAAGGCCCGATCGATCATGTAGAGCACGTCGCTGCCGTCGCGCAGCGTCTGGAAGCCATGGGCGACCCCCGCCGGAACATAAAGCGCGTTGTCGCCGGAAGCCGACAAAGCCTGGGTGACGGTTGTGCCGAAGCTGGCAGAGCCCGGCCGCACGTCCACCAACACGTCATGGATGGCACCCTGCACGCAGCGCACGAGTTTGGTTTCCGCATGCACGCCGACCGAATAATGCATCCCCCGCAGTGTGCCCGCAAAACCGTTGACCGAGACCGACACCTGTTCGAATTCGGCGACGAGGCCTGCCGCCGCAAAGGAGGCCTTGCAGAAAAGCCGCGCGAAGCTGCCCCGCTCATCGACCGCCGGCGTCAGCGTCACAAGAAACGCCCCTTCGATCGCAAGCGGCACGAAGCGCATGGTCAGAAGACCTCGATCGAGGGGATGGCGGTGACGAAGCGGCCGCCCCATTGCCTGATATGCGCCATGTCGCGCGCAATCTCAGTCCGCAGGTTCCAGGGCAGAATCAGCAGGTAGTCGGGGCGCAGGGCCGTGACCGCCTCGGGCGAAACGACCGGGATCCGGCTGCCCGGGAGGAGCGTGCCCTGCTTGTGAGGCGACCGATCGGCAACGGCCTCGATCAGGTCGGCGCCGATGCCGACATAGTTCAGGAACGTATTGCCCTTGGCCGCTGCCCCATAGGCGCAGATGCGCCTGCCGGCACGGTTGGCGGCGATGAAGAATTCCAGCGCGCCGAAACGCACCTCGCGCGCAGCAGCGGCGAAGCCGGCGTAGCCATCAAGCCGGTCGAGCCCTGCGGCCGTTTCGTCGGCCAGGACCAGGGCGACGCTGTCGGATGCCGGATGGGCAGCAGGCGCATGGCTGACGAAGACACGCAGCGAGCCGCCGTGCGTCGGCAGTTCCTCGACGTCGAAGAGCCGCAGCCCGCATCGACGCATCACGTCGCATACCACCAGCAGCGAGAGGTAGGAAAAGTGCTCGTGGTAGATCTGGTCGAACTGCCGGCCATGCATCTGCCGCAGGAGATGCGGAAACTCAAACGTCGCAACACCTTCGGGCGCCAGCATAACGGCGAAGCCCCTGACGAAGTCGAGGATATCCGGCACGTGTGCCAGCACGTTGTTCGCCACCATCAGGTCGGCTGGCGGCCCGGCCGCGCGCAGTTGCCGGGCGGTCGCTTCGCCGAAGAACATGACGTCGGTCGGGATGCCCTTCTCGCGCGCGACCGCCGCGACATTGGCCGCCGGCTCCACGCCTTGCACCGGCACGCCGCGGGCCACGAAATACTGCAGCAGATAGCCGTCGTTGCTGGCGATCTCGACCACGCGGCTGTGCGGCCCAAGCCGGAGGCGCCGCGTGACCTCCTCGGCATAGCGCTCCGCGTGCTTCAGCCAATCGGCCGAGTAGCTTGAGAAATAGGCGTAGTCTGAAAAGATTGCCGCGGGCGATTCGAACTCGGGCAGCTGCACCAGGAAACAGCGCGTGCAGACAAAGGCATGCAGCGGATGGAACACCTCGCCACGATCCCGCGCCTCGGCCTTCACGTAGGCATTCGACAGCGGCGAGAGACCAAGGTCGATGAAGCTTTGCGCGAGTGGCGTGGCGCAGACGCGGCACTCATGGGCCGACATCACCAGACCTTCCAGGGGGCCTTGCCGGCGGCCCAGAGTTCCTGCAGGTGGCGCTGGTCACGCAGCGTGTCCATCGGCTGCCAGAAGCCCGCATGGAAATGCACGCCAAGCTGCCTTTCGCGTGCCAGGCGCTCCAACGGCTCAAGCTCCCAGACCGTGTCGTCGCCGGCCAGGTAGGGCGCTATGCCCGGAGAGACGACGAAGAACCCGCCGTTGATCCAACCACCGTCGCCCACCGGCTTTTCCTGGAAACCGGTGACCTGGTCTCCCTCGAAGCGAATGGCGCCAAAGCGGGCGGGCGGGCGCGTGGCGGTCAGGGTCGCCAGTCGCCCGCTGCGGCGATGCATCGCCACGAGCGCGCTGATATCGATGTCGCCGACGCCGTCGCCATAGGTCAGGCAGAAGGCGTCGTCGCTGGCGACATAGGGAAGGATCCGCCTGATCCGCCCGCCGGTCATGGTGTTGAGCCCGGTTTCGATCAGCGTCACCATCCATGGCTCCGCGGCGGCGTGATGCACGGTCATCGCGTTCCGGCGCAGGTCGAACGTCACGTCGGCCGCGTGCATCATGTAGTTCTGGAAGAACTCCTTGATCAGATACCCCTTGTAGCCGAGGCAGATGATGAAATCGGTGATGCCATGCGCCTCGTATGTCTTCATGATGTGCCACAGGATCGGCCGGCCGCCGATCTCGATCATCGGCTTGGGTCGGACGCTGGTCTCCTCCACCAGGCGCGTGCCGAGCCCGCCGGCCAGGATGACGGCCTTCATCCGACCCGCTTCAGCCAGGCGCCTGGCCAGTGCGTCGGGGTGCGCAGCCCGCCGTCTTCAGCGAACAATCGCATCGGCTGTTCGAGCCTGAAGGCCGGGTGCGACGCGGCGAAATCGGCCGCCGCGTTCTGCGGGTTGTCGTCGCGCCAGCCAGGCGTGCCGCGGGGCACGTCGTGGAGTTCACGCATGATGCCGTCGGTGGCCACGATGTAGGAACCAGGCGACACGAGCGGTGCGTAGGCTTCAAGCTCGGCCATGACGTGCGCATAGCTGTGGTTGGAATCGAGCAGGACGAGAACGACGTCGCCAAGCGTGATGCCGGCCGCGACGCGTGCGACGATGGCGGGATCGACCGAACTGCCCTCGATCAGGTCGATGTGGCGGAACAGCGGATGTGCCTCGATCGCCGCACGGTTGTGGGGCCGGATATCGATGTCGATGCCGATGACGCGTCCCTGGCCCATGGCCGCCAGCACCGAGGCGTAGAAGATCAGCGATCCGCCATGCGCGATCCCGGTCTCGACGATGACGTCGGGCTTGACCTGCCAGATGGCTTCCTGCGTGCGGACCAGGTCCTCCGGAAGTTGGATGACGGGTCGCCCAAGCCAGGAGAAGCCGTAGATGTACTTCTGGTTCCAGCCGACTTTCACCCAAAGGTCGGAGAGCAGCTCAAACGCTTCCCGCGAATAGAGCGGCATCTCGCGCGTGCCATCCGGCTCGGTGATGCGCAGGCAATTGCTTTCGGTGTCGGCTTCGATCTTCATGCCTTGGCGTCCATGATTGTGCAGTCGATGCCGCCGCCCAGTCGCTGGATCAGGGCGGACACCTCGGCTGCATAGTTCGGATTCATGACGACGACATGGCGAATGCCCAGCGCGACGGCCTCGGCTGGCGCGAGGATGGGCAGGGCCGTCATCGCCGCATAGCGACCCTGCTTCTTGGGATCGATGTCGATCAGGCCGGCGAGTGGCACGGCGGGCCCGATCAACGCCGCGAAGGTCACGCCCTTTGCCCCCGCGCCCCAGATGGCGAGGGGTTGCAATCCCGTCAGACGGCCCCGCCAGGCGTCCACATACGAGGCGAGGCTTCGACCGAACGCCTGCGCGCGGGCAGCCATGGCGCCGTCGTCAGAGGGTTCGGGCGCGCCGGCAGCCTGTCCGACGTCGCCCGTCGCGACCAGGTACTGGCCGCCGAAGACATGGTCCACCTCGATGTTCGAGAAGCCGGCCCGCCTCAGCAGTCCGGCCAGGGAGGTAGCCGTGAAATAGTTGCAATGCTCATAGAAGACATCGTGCCAGGACTCGTGCCGGAGAATCCAGTCCAGGCAGGGTGTCTCGATCAGGATGCGGCCGGTGGCCTGGCCCATGGCGCCACGGATAGTCGTGAGCACGTCGAAAGGTTCATCGACATGCTCGATCACGTGGCGAAGCACGACAAGGTCCGGCGGCGCCGTCAGGCTTTGTGCGGCCGCCTGGTCGAACAGCCGCGCTTCGAGACGCAAGGCGCCCTCGCTGACCGGTTGGCGCAGGCTGGGGTCGAAGCCGACGGCCTGTACGACCGGGGTGCCGGGCATGCCCGCGAGGTGCCTCAGGAAGCTTCCCTGCCCGCAGCCGATTTCGACGACCACGGCCTGCTGCCCGTCCTGCAACAGATCCAGCGCGCGTCGGGCGATCGAGTCCACATGGCGCAGGAAGTGTTCCGAAACGGTCTGATCGTTTTCGTAATCTGCCGCGTATCGCACCAGGGCCGGCTCGAAGGTGGCGTTGAAGCCGAAGCCGCAATTGCGACAGAGGGTCAGGACCAGGCGTCCGCAGGGGGCGGCACGGGCCGCCGCCGCGCTGGCGTAGCGCGCATTCTGGAACAGCGGGACATCGCCGCGATCCGCGCAGGTCAGGATATCGCCTGATGTGCAGGCGGGGCAGGCCCGTTTGCCGGTGGCGTGGCGTATCAGCATGAGACCGTTACTCTATGATCCTGGGTAAAGCGCGCGCGGGCCTTATCGTATCGTCCGCGTATACGCATTCACGCGCGCCCGCTCAACCGACGCAAGGCCTCAAGAGTTTCGGCCCGCCTGGCGCAGGGCCTGTTCGAGGCTGGCTGTGCGTTCTGCCAGCGTGGCCCGCGTCTGGATCAGATCGGTAAGTGTCAGCTCCAGAGCCCGGCTGCGTTCCACCAGTGTTGCCCGCGTGTCGATCAGGTCGGTCAGTGTCAGCTCAAGTACGCCGCTGCGCTCGATAAGGTCGGCCTGCAGGGCCGCGCTCCGCTCTGCCAGCGTGGCACGCACCTCGGACAGCTCGGCCAGGGTCTTCTCCAACGCTGCGCTGCGCTCGACCAGCGTGGCGTGCACGTCGTGCAGCGTCTCGCCCATGTTCCTGGCGTCGAAGCGTATGCCGCCTGGATCGATCTGCAGTATCTTCGCGACCAGGCCCACGGCGCCGTGGATATCGGTGATGCCGAAACAGCTTGTGTCGAGGTGCAGGAACTCGCCATCCCATCCAAGCCCCGCGGGCTTCAGGCGGAAAGCCTGGCAGGGCGCCAGATCGGGTGCCGAGGTGTCGAACCAGGCTTGCAGTTCAGGTTGGTCGGCGAGGGAGGCGCGGATGAGGCCCTTGATTCGCAGGCGCTCCTCGGGACCAACGTCAGGAATGGCGGCGAGATGGCGCATGAGCATGGCGCTTCGATCGAGGGCGAGCGTGTGGTCGTTGGGGAACAGATGTGTCTTGGCTTGCTGGAAGCTGTCATCGGCATGCACGGGAAACAACTCATAGTCCGGCACGGTGGCATGGCGGGTGAAGCCCGCTGCCCGCTGCAGGCCATAGAACTCCTTGGAGACGTCCGACGACGCGGGCTCCATCAGCGCTGCCACGCCATTGCTGCGTCCCGCCAGCCCCGCCACGTGCATCGGCACCGTGATGGAAATGAACCGCGTGCACAGATAGGCAAAGGCGTAAGCCGTATAGACATCGGGATACAGGCCGCCGAACACCAGGCCCGTTCGCTGCTTGTGATCCTCGATGACGCTGCGGCGAACCATGGCCGTATTCAGCATGGGCAGCTTGTCATAACGGATCTTGCCCTGCGCGGCGCGCCGCAATTCGGTGCGCCCGTCACGCACGGCAATGTCCCGGCACAGCGGAATCAGCAGATAGTTGGCTTCTTCCGGGATGCGGATCGTCGGCCAGTTGTAGTGCGCACATCGCCACTGCACGGCATCCGGCATCGCATGATCCCGGATGATGCGATCAAGCTCGCGCAGGGCATAGGGCATCAGCCCGTCATCGTCACCGATCACGGTCACGTATTCGCCCTGGGCTCCGGCCACCGCGAGTTCCCAGTTGGCGCTCATGGCCAGCGGCTCAGGCGCCCGCATATAGACGATCCTGGCCGAACCGGCGGCGTCCACGACCTCCCGCGTCGCCGGTGTTCCAGCATTGTCGCAAACAATGATCTCATAGTCATCGAAGTCTTGATCGAGACAGGTCGCCAGACACTTCTCCAGCGTATCGGCGCGTTGGCGTGTCGGGATTACAATGCTGAAGAACGGCCGCGCCATGCTGTTTTCGTCTTTTGTTCAACCAACCATAGCCCCGCCGAAGAAGGTGCGCAAATCGCGGGCTGATGCGTCGTGGAACGTTGCTGCAAACGGCGAATGTCTGTTTTCCCGGCGGGTGACTGGGGCAGCCGGCGCGGGATGCCAATCCGGATTGTTCTGGACCTGGGCCGTGCCGGACTCGGCCGGGCGACCTGGCCGGGGGTCTGTCCGACCGCTCACCCAGGCACGTGCCAGGCAGCCGCCCAAGCCCAAAGGGCAGAGCGGTCGGTGCTGCCGGAAGGAAATCGTATCGGATTGCTGCGCGTGCTGATTCGTGAAAGCATCCTGGAATCATCGACTATTGCGCCACGATGCGGCGCCGAGGGTGTAACCATCATGGGTGATGTGCTGCCGCGTCCTTTGGGCTTTACGGCCGAAGCCCTGCTGGACCTCGTTTCCTTGCGCACCAATCCGAAGCTGCGTCGCGAACTCGGGAAGTGGCTCGGGCATGTTGCGGGGGAGCAATGGCCGAACCCATCGCAGACCGATCCGCCTGGGGCGAGGCTCTGGCCGCACTCCTCTCCTCGCACGATGGATACTGCCCCTTCGCGCAGTCCGCGGAGCGGCACAATCACGGGCGTCTCGACGACGACCACCGGCTGAACCTGTTCTCCCGCGGCATGGACCGCATTTTCCGCGCGCGACGCGAGGTGGGCCTCCCGAGGGTCCAGGTTGTTCTGGGGGAAGCCGAGGGTTGCCTGGCAGTGCTCGTTCCGAACATGCTGAAAGCCGGCCGGGCGTAAGATGCGGCCTTCGCTGCCTGGTTCCTGTCGCTGGTCGATCCCGGTGAGGCAGAGCGGATCGCCGTGCTGGTGCAGCACGAGCCGGCCCTGGCGGCACAGTTCCGCGGTGAGCCATCCAACGCGCGGGCGGGTGGATCAACTCAAGGCTGCCAGGGATGACCTCAGCCATCTCAATACGCTGCCGGCCTTCCGGATCAGGGAACTTCTGCAACTGCGATCCGGCGATTTCGTTCTGGGCGCGGGCGGCTAGGCGCACGTCAGCACCCGGGGATCATCGCATGGGCCTACGGCGCGGGGGGCCATCCCTGCACGTTCCCGATGATGCGACATCCCACCTGGCATGACGCCGCGCGCCAAGCCCCGCCGGATCGCCCGCAACCCTGCGTCGGGATCGCGCGTTGGCCAAGCATGACAAGCAGGCAGACACGGATCCCCTGTGCCGATTGCCGAGCCCTCGGCGCGAACCCTCTCCCCGCACCGCCGGCCCGCCTCCCGCGCGGCGCCCTGAAAGGAGACCGCTGAACATGGCCGACCCCAAGCAGACCAACAGCAGCCCCGGGACCCCGGCGCGCACAGCTGAGGACGGCGACAGCAGCAAGCGCCCCGAGATCGGCGGCGCCGCCTCCGGCAAGCGCATCCGCAAGAACGCGGAGGAGGGTGTGACCGAGCCCCTGGCGCCCGAGGCGCAGGGCGGGGCCGGGGCCGGGAGACACTGGCCGGGCGACAGTTGACGCGGGCTCAGCGCCAGTCCGGCAGGATGTCCAGCAGTTAGGTCTCGTTGCCGATCCCGGTGACGCGCCATGCGAATGTGAAACTCGGCAGGTCGAGCATCCAGAGCACCGAACTGCCCGGCCCGGTCTTCCGGCCGCCGGTGATAGAGGTGGCCTGGGAAATTCGGACAGCCCGATAGGTAGATTTCCTGCCTGACAGCGGCAATGTTGCCGCGGATCAGGAGCGAACATGACGAAGCGAACGAGACGGACGCACAGCCCTGCTTTCAAGGCGAAGGTGGCACTGTCGGCAATCAAGGGCGAGAAGACGCTGGCAGAGTTGGCCAAGCTCTTCGATGTGCATCCTCACCAGATCACGGCCTGGAAGGCGCAGCTGCAGGAGGGCGCGGCTGGCGTCTTCGGTGCAGGCTCGGCTGCCGAGGCGGTGCCGACGGTTGATCTGAAGGTCCTGCATGCAAAGATTGGAGAGCTGACGCTGGAGAAGGATTTTTTGTCCAGCGCGCTCAGCAAGGCCGGCCTGCTGAGCGCAAAGCGATGATCGATCGTACCAATG
>JBBRWI010000056.1:0-18512 GCA_038249305.1 Acetobacterales bacterium | reverse complement strand
TGCGTCGCACACTCGATCCGGCGCGAGGAGAAGATGCCGTTGGCATAGCTGTAGACCAGCAGAGCAAGCATCAGCCCGGGATGATACTTCGGCTTGCCGCCGGCCTGCGGGGTTCACCTTGAACGACGCCAGCGGCACACGTTCCACCGCGGCCACGATGAAAAGCGCCAGGTCGTCCCCGGGCAGCCGATCCTTCAGATCGGGCGGCAGAAGGAAGGCTTGCGAGCGGTCGAATGGAACGAAATCCGCCATGCGCAGAGTGTGCATCACTCCGGGCCGCGTGGGAATCCGACAGGCTGCTAGGTCCCTTCCGGCTTCACCCCACTCGCCCGAACGATCGCGGCGATCCGCGTCCGCTGGTCCCGCAGGAAGTCATGGAACCCGGGCTGCGTCATGACCAGCGGGATCAGCCCCGCCGAGCCCATCCGCGCAACCGTCGCCGGATCGGCCAGGGCCGCGTTGATGATCGCGTGCATGCGCGCGACGATCGGTGCCGGCATGCCACCCGGCCCCATCAGCGCGCCCCAGGACACCATGTCGAAATCGGGCACGCCCTGTTCCTGGATGGTGGGGATTTCGTTCGCAAAAGGCCAGCGCGCGGCCGTCGTGACACCCAGCGCCCGCACCGCGCCGCTGCGGGCGGTGCCGATGATCCCGGGCAGGGTATCGAACACCACCTGTATCTGGCCGTTCATGAGGTCTGCGAGCGCCGGGGCCGATCCGCGATAGGGCACGTGCACCATCTCGACGCCCGTGCGCATCATGAACAGCACGCCGTTCAAATGGTTGCTGCCGCCCGCGCCGGCGGAGCCGAAATTCACCCGCCCCGGATTGGCGCGGCTATAGGCGATGAATTCCTGCACATTGGTCACCGGCAGCCGCGGCGTGCAGGCCATCAGGCTCGTGCTGCCGGAGAAGCTGGCGATAGCCGAAAAATCATCCACGCCCTCATAGCCCGGGTTGGCGAAGAGCAGGGGTCCGCCGAGGTGGCTCGACCCGCTGCCCAGCATGACGGTGTGGCCGTCCGGTGCGGATTGCGCGACGAAAGCGGTGCCGATGGTGCCGCCCGCGCCGGAGCGATTATCCACCACCACCGGCACACCAAGGCCGTCGGACAGCGCTTGCGCCATCAACCGCCCGATGATGTCGCTGGCCCCGCCGGGCGGGAACGGCACGACGTAGCGGATCGGCCGGTTCGGCCAGGGCGCCTGGGCCAAAGCGGGGCTTGGCAGGACGGGGCTTACGAGAATCGACGCCCCCAGGAGTGGCAGCGTGCGGCGACGGATCATCGGGGGGGCGTCCTGGTCGTGGATAACGCCAGCCTGACGTGCCGTGCCAGGGCGAGCAAGGTGCCTTCCATCCGAGCCTACCGCATGAAGGCGGGTATCCGTCTCCGTTGTACGCGCACATGGGCGCTGAACACCGGCTGGGTCATCGGGGATTCTTCAGGCGCGCCTCGGCCGCAGGCTTCGCCTGGGCCGCGTTCAGCGCCGCGGCCGGCACCGATCGCACCGGGAAGCGTATCGAAGACGACCTCCACCTGCCCGGCGATCAGATCGGCCAGCGCGGGGGCAGGCAGGCCCGGTCGAGCGGCAGGGTGCTGCACGGGTCATGGCGCGCTGTTCAGGGCAACCGCGCAATCGCCGTTCCAGCCCGCCTTATCGCGTCGCCTGCCCCAGAAAGCGCAACAGAGCCGCCAGATCCTGAGGGTTGTCCAGCCGCTGCATCGGCATGGTGGTGCCCGGCGTCACGATGTCCGGCCCGCGGGTGAACAGGTCGGCCACCGTTTCCGGTGTCCAGGTGATGTCGCCCTGGGCCAGGCGCGGCGAATAGGCGTAGCCGGCGAGGCTGCCCATGCGGCGCCCAAAAATCCCGTGCAGGCTGGGTCCGGCCAGGTTGCCGCCACCGGCGGCCACCGCGTGGCAGGCGGCGCAGGCGCGGAACACCCGCGCGCCATCGGGATCAAGGCCAGCCTGGTCCGGGGGTGTCGCGTCCTCCGCCCCCAGCGGCGACAGGTGGCGACCTGTGGCGGCATCCCAGGCCCGCACGCGCCGGTCGGCGCCACCGGTCCAGAGCGTCGCGCCATCCGGGGCGAAGGCAACCGACCAGACCGGCAGGCCGGGCCCCTCCAGCACGCGCAGCAGACGGCCTGCCGCGATGTCGTAAAGCGCCACGCTGCCGCCCAGCGAAGCCGCGGCCAGCACCCCGTTCGCCGTCGCCAGCGCCACCACTGGGCGCCCGGACTCCGCCAGGATGCGTTCGTTGCCATCCGGCGCCAGGACGCGCACGGTGCCGTCCACGCCGGCCACGGCCAAGGCGCCACCGGGCAGCGCCGCCAGCGAAGTGCGTGGCAGGCCATACTCGGCGATCACCACGCCATCCGGCCAGGCGCGCACCGTTCCATCGAACCCGGCCGAAACCAGCACCCCATCGCCGCGGAAGGCCACGGCATTGACCGGGCCCTGATGCCCGGCGAACACCTGCGGCGGGTCCCACAACCGCACCGAGCCATCCCACCCGGCCGAGGCCAGGCGTCCATCGGCCGCGGCGGCCAGCCCCGCGATCGGGGAGGCGTGGCCTTCCAGCACCCGCGCCGGTTCGGGGCCGGGCGCCGCCAGGGGCCAGAGCGCGATGCGCCCGTCCTCACCGGCGCTGGCCAGCATCCCACCCGGCAGCATGACCAGCGCGTTCACCCCCCCCGCATGCCAGCGCAGCACGCGGCGGGCAGTGCCGGCGACGGGGTCCCACAGGATCACGGCGGAATCGAACCCCGCGCTGGCCAGCGTGCCGGGCGCGGTCGCCAGGGCGCGCACCGGCCCGCCATGCGCCGGCGCCTCCTGCGCCAGGGCCGGCAGGCTGAACAGCCACAGGGCCGCGAGGTGCCTCAGCACAGGGCGTTGTCGCGCGCGACGATGCGCCCGCCGGCGATGACCAGGCGGCGCGGCGGCTGCCCGACCACGGCCTGGGCGACGGTCTGCGCATCGACCAGCACCGCTTCCGCCCGCGCGCCCACGGCCAACCCGTGGTTGGCGAAGCCGCAGCCCAGTGCCGCCGCCCCGGTGACGCAATCGAGCGCCATGGCGATCTGGTCGTCGCGGCGAAACTCGTTCTTCAGGCCGATCAACATGGCGCGAGTCAGCATGTCGGGGCTGCCATAGGGGGTCCAGGTGTCGCGGATGCCGTCGTTGCCGCCAAAGATGGTGACGCCGGCGGCGCGGCAGGCAGCGACCGGGGGCACGTTGCGCGACGCCGGGGCTGTGGTCGCGATGGCCACCCCGGCACGCGCCAGCATGGCCAGCAGCCCGGCCTGCCGGCCTGGTGCCACATCGCCCAGGCAGAAGGCGTGGCTGGCCACGACGCGGCCGCCCATGCCGAGGCCCTGGGTGCGTTCGGCGACCAGTTCCAGCGCAAAGGCACCGAGTTCGCCGGGTTCGTGCAGATGCACATCGACGGGCCGGCCGAACCGCTCGGCCAGGGCAAAAATCGCGTCCAGATGGCCCTTGGGATCGCGTTCGATGCCCGAGGGGTCCAGGCCGCCGACCACATCGGCGCCATCGGCCATCGCCTGGGTCATCAGGTCGAGCGTGCCCGGCCGGCCGAGCATCCCCGATTGCGGAAAGGCGATGACCTGGATGTCCTGCACCCCCGCCCGGTCCTGCCGCAATTCCAGCAGCGCATGCAGGTGGGACAGGCCGATTTCGGTGTCCACGTCGGCAAAACTGCGGATGCGGGTGGTGCCGAGCGCCAGGAAGTCGTCGGCCAGGCGGCGTGATTGGCGCCGCGGGTCCAGCCCGAGCGCGCGGCGCTGGTGGCGTTCGTTGTCGATGCGGTCGGTCAGCAGCGGGCCGCATTCATTGACATACCAGCCCATGCCCCAGAGCGATTTGTCGAGGTGGGTATGGCCCTCGATCAGGCCGGGCAGCAGCAGGGCGCCCTGCCCGTCCTCGATGGCAGCGGCGGGTGGAACCGGCAGCCCGGGGCCGAAGGCGGCGAAGTGGCCGTGCTCGATCAGCACATCGACGGGGGCGCCGCCCAGGGGACGGACATTGCGCAGCAGCAGGGTGTTCATCGGTCGGTCCGGACGGTGCGGTGCAGGGTGCGCCGCAGCACCGCCTGCCCGCAAGCGGGCCGACACGCGAAAGGGGCGGCCCGTTGCCGGACCGCCCCCTCGTTGAACGCTGATCCCGAAGCCGGGAGATCAGAAGTCCATGTCGCCCATGCCGCCCATGCCGCCGCCGCCGCCGCCGCCCATCGGGGCCTTCTTCTCGGGACGCTCGGCGACCATCGCCTCGGTCGTGATCAGAAGGGATGCGACCGAAGCCGCATCCTGCAGCGCCGTGCGCACGACCTTGGTCGGGTCGATGATGCCGGCCGCGACCAGGTCCTTGTACTGGCCGGTCTGTGCGTCGTAGCCGTAGACGTAGGTGCTGTCGCGAAGGACTTCCCCTGCGATCACGGCGCCATCCTGGCCGGCGTTGGCGGCGATCTGCTTCAAGGGCACCTGGATGGCGCGCTTGATGATGTCGACACCGACCTGCTGGTCGTGGTTGGCAACCTTGACGTTGTCCAGGTTCTGCGAGGCGCGCAGCAGGGCCACGCCACCGCCGGGCACGATGCCTTCCTGGACCGCGGCGCGGGTCGCATGCAGCGCGTCGTCGACGCGATCCTTGCGCTCCTTGACTTCCACTTCCGTGGAGCCGCCGACGCGGATGACGGCGACGCCACCGGCCAGCTTGGCCAGACGCTCCTGCAGCTTCTCGCGGTCGTAGTCCGAGGTGGTCTCCTCGATCTGCACCTTGATCTGCTCGCAACGGCCGCTGATGGCTTCCTTCTCGCCAGCGCCGTCGATGATCGTGGTGTTCTCCTTCTCGATCCGCACGTTCTTGGCGCGGCCGAGCATGGCGAGGGTCACGTTCTCGAGCTTGATGCCGAGGTCTTCGCTGATGACCTCGCCACCGGTCAGGATCGCGATGTCTTCCAGCATCGCCTTGCGACGATCGCCGAAGCCCGGGGCCTTCACCGCCGCGACCTTCAACCCGCCGCGCAGCTTGTTCACGACGAGCGTGGCCAGGGCCTCGCCTTCGACGTCTTCAGCCACGATCACCAGCGGACGGCCCGACTGCACGATCGCTTCCAGCAGCGGCAGCATCGGCTGCAGGCTGGAGAGCTTCTTCTCGTTGATCAGGATGTACGGGTTTTCCATCTCCGCGATCATCTTCTCCGCATTCGTGATGAAATACGGGGAGACGTAGCCGCGGTCGAACTGCATGCCTTCGACGACATCGAGCTCGGTCTGGATGGACTTGGCTTCCTCGACGGTGATGACACCCTCGTTGCCGACCTTCTCCATCGCCTTGGCGATCATTTCGCCGATCTCGCTCTCGCCGTTCGCGGACAGCGTGCCGACCTGGGCGACTTCGGCCGAGGTCGTGATCTTGACGGTCTTCTGTTCAAGCTCGGCCACGACCGCGGCCACGGCGAGGTCGATGCCGCGCTTGAGGTCCATCGGGTTCATGCCGGCGGCGACGGCCTTGCAGCCCTCGCGGATGATCGCCTGGGCCAGCACCGTCGCCGTCGTCGTGCCGTCGCCGGCCGTGTCGTTGGTCTTGGAGGCCACTTCGCGCACCATCTGGGCGCCCATGTTCTCGAACTTGTCGGCCAGTTCGATTTCCTTGGCGACCGTCACACCGTCCTTGGTGATGCGGGGCGCGCCGAAGGACTTGTCGAGGACCACGTTGCGGCCCTTGGGGCCGAGGGTCACCTTGACCGCGTCGGCAAGGATATCCACGCCGCGCAGCATGCGTTCACGCGCATTCGCGCCGAACTTTACGTCTTTGGCAGCCATGTTGCTGTCTCCTGAAAAGGTTGTATCTGGAAGCGAACGGGGGCTTTAGGCCGCCTTCTTCGCCGCGGCCGAGGTGTCGAGGACGCCCATGATGTCGCTCTCCTTCATGATGAGGAGATCTTCGCCATCGAGCTTCACTTCGGTGCCCGACCACTTGCCGAACAGGATGCGGTCGCCGGCCTTCACGTCCAGGGCGCGCAGATCGCCCTTGTCGTTCAGGGTGCCGGAACCGACGGCGACGATCTCGCCTTCCTGCGGCTTTTCCTTGGCGGTGTCGGGGATGATGATGCCGCCGCGGGTCTTCTCTTCAGCCTCGACGCGGCGAACGAGAACGCGGTCGTGCAGGGGACGGAAGGCCATGTTTGTGTCCTCTCCTCATGCCAGAGATTTGGTCTTGGCAGGTTTACGGAACCGCCCCGGGAATGGCGCCTGTTAGCACTCGCCCCCGAGGAGTGACAGCGATCTAGCCTCATGCCCGCCGCAGGTCAAGGACCCGGCAGCAGTCTTCAATGATGAGTGCCAACATACTCAAATAAAACGATTTTTTCTTGGCAAAACCATAACCAGTCATGGCAGCATGATGACAAGCGACAGGAGGAACCGCCGCGAAGCGGCGCAAAACAACGCAGATAGGCAAGCAGAGGTAACAGGCGATGGATCTCTCGGGCATTGAAACGCTGGTCACCGACCCCCTGACCCACAAGGCGCGGGTGCTGCCAAACTGGCGGCTGACCACGGCGGAAATCCTTTATCACCTGCCCGATCATCCGGGGCTGCTGCAAAGCTTCATCTGGCAGAAACACGACCTGGCGCCCCGTTTCCCCGAACTGCATGGCTTCCTCGCCTTCTGGAAGCGCGAGATCGAAGGGCCGCTGCATTCGGTCCGCGTCGCCTCGGCCGCCCTGGTCCGCCCGGCGGAGTTCCGTTTCGCCGACGGGGTGTTCCGCCTGCATTGAGACCGCTACGCTTGAGCCATGCTCGACAGCCCGCTGCTGGCCGACCGCTCCGGCGGCGTGCTGACCCTGACCATGAACAACCCCGCAGCGCGCAACGCGCTGACCGATCCCATGGCGGCCGCCCTGGTCGGCGCCCTGGCCGAGGCCGCCGCCGAATCCGCCGTCCTTGCCGTGGTGCTGACCGGGCAGCCGCCGGCCTTCTGCGCCGGGCAGGACCACGCGGTGCTGCGCGGCCTCGCGCCCGGCAACGTGGGCGACTGGGTGCAGGCGCTCGGCCGGCTTTACGATGCCCTCCGCGCCTTCCCCAAGCCGATGGTGGCGGCCATCGGCGGCGCCGCCGCTGGTGCCGGGTTGCAGATGGCGCTGTGCTGCGACCGCAGGCTGGCGACCCCCGCCGCCCAGCTGTTGCAGCCGGAGTTGCGGGCCGGCCTCGCCTCGATCATGGGGCCGATGCTGATCGGGCTCTATGCCGGCCAGGCCGCGATGCAGCGCTTGGCTCTGGCCTGCGAGACGATGGACGCGGCCACCGGCCAGGCGATGGGGTTGATCGACGAGATCGTGGACGCGGGTGCGCTGCTGGCGCGGGCCCATGCCGCGGCCCTGGCCATGGCCGGGGCCGATCCGACGGCGTTCCGCCTGACCAAGGCCTGGATGCGCCAAATGTCCGAACCGGCCTTCCGCGCCGCGATCGAGGGCGGGATCACGGCGCAACGCGAGGCCGTCGCCTCCGGCGCGGTCAAGCGCGCCCTGGGCTGAACAGGTCGTCGCTGATCACCTCGTCGCCGCGCACGTCTCCCGGCGCCAGCACCGCCGTTCGATATTCCGGCAATCCCGCACTGAGCCGCTCCGCCGCGGCATAGGCGGCCGATGCCAGCCCGGGGTTGCGGTAGAAAGCGCCGCGGATGTGCAGGAAATGCGCGATGGCGCGCAGGAAGGCCTCGCGCAGGACCGGTTCGGGCGGCCGCGGATCGGACCAGAAACCCTCCAGCGTCCCGGGCGAGGTGATCCCTGGAATGCGATACAGCGCATCGCCGAGGGCAAAGGTCGGCAGGCGCTCGACGATGGCGCGCAGGCCGACCGTGCTGGTGACCGTGACGATGCCCTGGCAGCGCTCCACTATGTCGCCCAGATTCCCGCCGCCCAGGTAAAAGACCCGTTCCCCGATGCCATGCCGCCGTGCCGCCGCCCGTACGCGTCGGCTCCAGTTTTTGGCAAAAGGGTCCAGCGGATGCACCTTGACCAGCAGCCGCACCGCCGGCGGCGCATGCGCCGCGAAGGAGGCAAACACCTCCTCGATCACCGCATCATTGTCCGGGTACGCCGAATAGGCACGGATCGCGAAGTCGGTTTCCATCTGCAGGGCCAGCAGGAAGAGCGGCCCATGTCCCCGCAGGTCCCGCATGATCCCGGCCGCCTGGCGGTTGGCGATGGACCGCAACGCCAGCCGCAGCCCCATGCCGAAATAGACCTGAAACGGATGGTGCAACTGATGCGTGGCATAGGCCCGGAACCGCCACGACAGATGCGTGCGCAACGAATAGGCAATGTCCCAGACCGCCTGGTTCAGGAAGGAATCCCAGAAGCGGACGACCAGGTCCGGTGAGCCAAGCGGTTCGGCCAGGCGCAGGATCGCCGCCGGGTCGCGCGGAAACGCGCTGGCGCCGTTCATCCCATCGTGTTCCAGCGTGATCCAGTCCGGTCGCAGATAGCCGAAATCGGTCACCGCGATCCGCACCCCCCGCACCCGCGCCGCCGCGATGGCCGACAAGTGGTAGTCTCGCGCCTCCCCCAGCAGCACGATGTCGGTGATGCCGTGCTGGTCCAGGTAAGCCGCGATGAAGGCCGGCCAAGCCGAGGGCGCCTCGAAGAAATCCGTGGCCGGCGCCGACCACAGCGCCCCATCGCCGCCCGCCAGATTGATCCGGAACGTCGCGTGACCCCGCGCGCGCAGGGCGGCCCCGAGCAGGTCGAAGAACGGGCTGATCGGTCCCTGCAGGAACAGGAAGCGCCTGGCCGAAGGATCGTGCGGCTGCGACATCGGGGTGGGAGGATGGATCATGCGCCCTGGCCGCCGTGTCAACAGTGCGTGGGCAGGCGACGTCAGCCGATGCCGCCGCCCCAGATCGCCCAGGACCGGTCGATCGGCGCCGGCAACCGTTCCATCGCCAGCCGCATCGCGCGATTGGAGTCCAAGACCCAGGAGATTTCGACCTCGGCCCAGCTGCGCCGCTCGGCCTGCCCGATCGCCGCCGACAGCAGGCCGGCCACGGCGCGGGCCGAGACGGGCGTGCCCCGCACCGCCCCGATGGTGCCCAGCAGCGGGATACGCGCCCGCGCCGTGCCTCCCGGCAGCAGCGCCCGCGCCATACGCGCCCAGCCAAAAGGCAGCAGCCGCCCCGCGCAGGCGTCGATCGCCGCCGTGGGATCGGGCAAGATGGCGCAAAGCCCGACCGCGCGGCCCTGCGATTCGGCGAAAAACACCTCGCCGGTCAGCAGCGCGGGGCGCATCAGCCGGCCGATGGTGGCGGCTTCCAACGGGCCGACGCGGGTGGCCCCCCAGTTTTCCGACCAGCCGTCATTGTAGAGCGCGGTGACCAGGGCGGCCTCGGCGGCGAACCGGCCGCGGTCGAACCGGCGGATGGCCAGCCCCGCGGGGTCGATACCGGCAGCCCGGGCACGGTGGCGTTCCTCAGCGACTTGCAGCAGGCAGGCGTGCACCACCATCTGCCGCGTGAGGCCCGGCACCGCGTCCAGCATCGCCGGAAGCCAGTCCGGTGTGCGGGGAGTCCGCAGGCTGCCGGCGCGGTCGAAGCCGCTGACCAGCGCGCCGACCTCATGGTTGATCGAACACGACAAGGGGCCGCGCCAGCGGTCGATGCCACGTGCGGCGAGCCAGCCCGCCGCTGCCCGCAGCAGCGCGTCCAGGACAGCCGTGTCGGGCTCCAGGCCCAGGAAGCCGAAGGTGCCGATCGGGGCCACATCCGCCAGCAGCGGGCGGGCTGCGCTGATGCGCCCGACCGGACGGCCGTCCCGCCAGGCCACGAATCGCTGGATCTCCCATTCCCGCAGCACGCCGTTGCTGGCCGGGTCGAAGACCTGGGCTTCCTCGAAGCGCAACGGCACAGACCAGCCACGCCCAAGCCGGCGCGGCAGGTCGAGAAAGGCATCGGTATCCGTCTTGTCGGCGACCGCCCTGGCGACCACGCCCGCGCCAGGGCGGTGGTTCAACCCGCGCGTCGCTGGCCGGGCTCGGCCGCGACCAGCGCGTCGGCGGTGGTGAGCAGATCCTCGGCCGTATGGGTGGCCGACAGGAAGAAGCGCAAGCGCGCCGCCTGTTCCGGCACCGCCGGAAAGATGATTGGCTGCACATTGATGCCGGCCGCCGACAGCGCCGCCGACAGCCGCCCGGCGCGGATCGAGGACCTGGTCAGCACCGGCACGATTGCATGGCCGGCCGAGGTGCCGGTGTCGAACCCGCGCTCCCGCAGCAGCGCCAGGAACTGGGCGGCATTGCGGTTCAGCCGGGTGACCCGCTCCGGCTCGGCGCGCAGCAGCCCGAGTGAAGCCACCGCCGCCGCCGCCAGCGCGGGCGCGATGCCGACCGAATAGACATAGCCGGGTGCCGTATGCCGCAGCCAATCCACCAGGGCGCCGCTGGCTGCGACATAGCCGCCGCAACTGGCCAGCGTCTTGGACAGGGTGCCCATCCAGATGTCCACATCAGTCGGATCGACGCCTTGCGCCTCCGCCAGCCCGCGCCCGGTGGCGCCGAGGACGCCCAGCGAATGCGCCTCATCCACCATCAGCCAGGCATCGTGGCGGCGGGCCAGGGCGACGAAGCGGGCGAGGTCGGGGACATCGCCGTCCATGGAGTAATGGCCCTCGATCAGCACCAGCGCGCGCTCGGCGCCGCGCCGGGCCTCGGCCAATGCCGACTCGGCGGCGGCCCAGTCATTGTGGGCGAAGGCCACGCGCCGCGCGCCGGACAGGCGGATGCCCTCCAGGCAGGAATTGTGGATGGCGGCGTCATGCACGATGACATCGCGCGGCCCCATCAGATGCCCGATCACCGTGACGTTGGTGGCATGCCCGGAAACGAAGGCCAGCGCCGCCCCGGTGCCATGATGCGCCGCCAAGGCCGATTCCAGCGCCGCATGCACCGGCCGTTCGCCCGACACGATGCGGGAAGCGGAGGCCGACACGCCGTAATGGTCGATCGCCGCCTTCGCCGCCGCCGCCACCCGCGGGTCGCCGTTCAGCCCCAGGTAGTCATAGGAGGAGAAATTGATCACCTCCCGCCCGGCGATGCGGCTGCGCGCCCCGGCCCGCGCCTCGTGCGGGATATTGAAGGGCGATGGGATGTCGAGGCTCTGCATCGCCTCGCGCATCAGGCCAAAGTCGCGCAGCGCGGGCAGGGTCGCGAAATCGCGCGGGTCATCGGGCGAAAAAGCCTGGGTCACGCGCCGCTTGGCAAGGCGCTGCACGAGTTGCAGCCGCTGCCCCGCCGAAAGTCCGAAGCCGCCACCCGTGCCGATGCCCATAAGGTCTTATTCCCCGACGTCGCGCGTGGTCGCCACGGCATTTTGTGTGGTTTCGATGGGCAGTGGCTCGAACGTCTCGACCAGCGCGTCCATCGCGATCTCGCCACGGGTATCGGACAGGCCTTCGGCGATCCGTCCGGCCAGGCGGGCGATGGTCAGGTCCTCGGTCACGGCGGCGAGCGGCACCGCCTGGCCGATGCGTTGCTCCAGCGCCGTCCGCAATTCCAGCGCGCCCAGGCTGTCGAGCCCGAGGGAAGCGACCGGCGCATCGGGCAGCACGCTGTCCGGCGGCAGGCGCAGGATGCGCGCGACCTCCTCGACCGCGAGCGCGATGAGGCGCACGCGGGCCTGGTCCGGGGCCAGGGCGCGCAGTTCGGCGCGCAGGTCCTCGGGCGGTCGCACGCTATCCGTGCCGCGCATGGCGCTGAACATCGGTTCGGCCAGGATCGGCAGCAGCGCGCCGGCCTGGCTCCAGGACAGTTGCGCCACCGCCGCGACCGGGCGGCCGGCGGTGAACAGACCCGGCAATGCGTCGAGCGCCGCCATCGCGGCCATCGGCGTCGCGCCGATGCGGCGTTGCAGGACGGCGGCGGTGGCGGCATCGGCTGCCAGCACGCCAGTATCGGCAATCGGCCCCCAGGCCACGGCCAGCGCCGGGCGGCCCATCGCGTGGCGGCGCCGCGCCAGCGCCTCAAGCCCGGCGTTCGCCGCGACGTAGTTCGCCTGGCCCGGATTGCCCAGCAGGGTGGTGGCCGAGGAAAACAGCAGGAACAGCCCAAGCGGATCGCCCGCCGTCAACCGGTCGAGCGCCAGCGCGCCATCGAGCTTCGGACGCAGAACGGCGGCAAACCGCGCGTCGTTCAGCGCCATGGCGGCGCCATCGTCGAACACCGCCGCGGCATGCACCACGCCACCGATCGTGCCATCGGCGCGGATCGCCGCAAGCGTCGCCGCCAGCGCGCCTGCATCCCCGACATCGCAAGCATGGGCCGAAGCATCGGCCCCAAGCGCCGCAAGCGCCGCGATGGCCCGGTCCGCCCCCGGGGTCGCAGGCCCGCGGCGTGAGATCAGCGCCAACCGCTTCACCCCGCGTGCGGCGAACCATTTGGCCGCTTCCAGCCCGAAGCCCGCCGTGCCGCCGGTGACCACCATCGTCCCGGCCGGCGGCACCCATTCCGTCGCGGGCGGGGCCTCGACGCAGGCGGCGCCCGCGAGCGGCGGGATGATCACGATCTTGCCGAAATGAGTCCCGGCCTGAAGCGTGCGGAAGGCGGCCTCGATTTCCGAGGCGGCGCGGATCGCATGCGGCAACGGGCGGACCGCCCCGCTGCCGGCCAGGGCGAGCATTCGCTGCAGCGCCGCCTGCGCCGCATCGGGGCGCACCACCGGCAATTCATCCACATCGACGGCGAAATACGTCACGTTGCGTCGCAGCGGGCGGAGCGAGACGCGCCGGTCCTCGAAAAAATCACGCTTGCCGAGTTCGATGAACCGCCCAAAGGGCTTCAGCAGCGCCAGCCCGTGTTCCATCGCATCGCCGGCCAGGCTGTTCAGCACGACATCCACGCCCTCGGGCCAGGCGGCGCGCAGCGCATCGGCGAAGTCCGGATCGCGGCTGTCGAGCACCAAGTCGGCGCCGGCCAGCCGCAGAAAAGCGCGCCGCGCCGCGGTGCCCGCCGTGGCGACGACCCGGGCGCCGGCTGCCTGCGCCACCTGCAAGGCGGCCAGCCCGACACCGCCGGCGCCGCCATGGATCAGCACGGTCTCGCCCGGCCCGATCCGGGCGCAGCCTTCCAGCGCGTGGATCGCAGTCAGGAAGGCAACCGGCAGGGTCGCGGCGGCGGCGGGGTCGAGCCCCGGTGGCAGCGCCACCAGGGCGGCATCGCGCGTCACCACCCGGTCAGCCAGGGCGTGCGGGGCGAAGCCGAAGACGCGGTCGCCGAGGCGGTGCATCGCGCCCTCGCCGACCGCCTCCACCACACCCGCGCATTCCATGCCCAGTCCTGCGCCGGCAAAGCCATCCATCAGGGCTTCCTCGGGCAGCAACCCCTGGGCCCACATCACATCGCGGAAGTTCAGCCCGGCCGCGAGGACGCGCAGCAACACCTCGCCGGGCGCCAAAGCGGCCAGTGGCGACAACTGTGCCGCGGGCTGGGGTGCTGCAACCCAGGCCAGCGTGCCCAGATTGCCCGGCTGGCGGATCGCAAGGCGGCGCGGCCCCGGCACCTCCATCGCCGGCACGGGGGCGACCCTGGGCGCCAGCCGGGCCGCAGGGGTCAGCACGATCTCAGGGTCCTCGCCCGGCGCGGGCGCTTGCGCCAGGGCTGCCGCCAGCAGGCCCGCCGCCGCGGCGTCGGTGGCGCCGGCGGCGAGGTCGATGCGGAGGGGCTTCAATTCCGGCATCTCGTTCGCGAGAACCCGCAGTGCGGCGAGCACGGCGGCGGCGGCCGGATCGCCGGCCTCGGCGCCGCGCACGACGACACAGAAGCCGGCCGTGCCGCCACGGCAGGCCTCGGCCAGCCGCATCAGCGCCGCGAGGCAACCGGCGAGGCCAGAGGGCTGCGGCGCCAGCAGCAACACAAGCCTGGCGCCGCGCAGGCGCTTGGGCGGGATCTCGGCGTCAAACGACCGGCGTTCGGCCAGCGCAGGCAACAGCGCCGCGACGGCATCGGCCAACGTCGCGCTCGCCTCATCGGCGATCAGCAGCGTGGTGATCGGCGGGGCCTGCGACAGCGTGGTCGCCACCGGGCGATGACCGGTCAGCAGCAGCGCGGGCCAGGGCGCTGCAAGCAGGTGGGAGGCCTCGGCCCCCGCCAGCCCGGCGTCCTGCAGCGCCGCTGACCAGGCGGCGGCATCCGCCAGACTCTCTCCATTCCACCAGTCCGTATCCTGCCCGCAGCACAGGTCCCACAACCGGCCGGGCGCCGGCTCGGCCAGCAGCAGGATGCCACCGGGCGCCAGCGCCGCGGCCAGGGCCGGCGCGATGGACCGTCCGGCGCGCGTCATCGCCGCCGGCGCCACGCCCACGACCAGATCGGCCGGACCCAGCGCCCTGCCCGCCCCGGCGTCGCTGGGCGACCAGGCGGCCTGGACAATCTCCACCCCGGGGGGCGCGATCGGCGGCGCCGCGCCCTGCAACGTCGCGATGGTCAGCACCACGCGCCGGCCCTTGGCCGCCAGGGCCGTGGCGAGCGGCGCCGCCAACCCGCCGACCCCGACCTCCAGCACGCGCAGCGGGCGCGCCGCCGGCCAGTCGGCGACTGCGGCCACGGCGGCGGCGGCGACAACCTGGGCCAGGCGCGCCCAGCCGCCGCTGCCGATCGGCGGCAGGGCGCCGGCCAGCATGTCCGGGGCGGCCGCGCCCGCCAAGGCGGCCGGAAGGCATTCGATCGCGCGCGCCAGCCAGGCCAGGTCCGGCGCCAGCGACGGCGCCTCAGTCATGACCTGGCGCCAGATGTCGCCGGCATCCGGCAGGGAGGCGACATCGACCAGCAGGCTGCCGGTGCCGGATGGATCCGCTTCCGTAAGGCCGTCTTCCATCAGGGCGCGATCGACGGCCCGGCGCAACGGGCCACGGAACAGCGTCTGTCCAACGGCGCCGCCCTGCAAGGCGGCCTGTGCTGCGGATGTGATGGCGGCCTCCAGCAGCAGCGCCGTCTCCCGCCCGTCCAGGGTCGCGTCCAGCGCCTCCGCCGCCTGGTGCGCACGCGCCAGAGCCGCGGCTGGGGCGGGCGCGGGCGTCGGCCCGTCCGGCATAGGCAGCAGCCGGGTCTCGATCACCTCCGGCAGCCCGGAAGCACGCTCGCCCGCCGGCAGGCGTACCCGTTGCAGCCACAGGTCGCGCAGCACCGCGACCGGCCGGTCCGCATCGTCCAGCAGCAGGATGTCGGCCGAGGCCGCGCGGCTGCCGCGCCGGGTGACATGGATGCGCGCCAGCACCGGCGCCGCGGCGCCACGCAACAGCACAAGCCGGCCGAGCCGGACCGGCAGCGGCACATCGCCCGGCGGCAGGTCGGCCGCGATCAGCCCGAGCAGGCCCTGGAAAGCACCGTCCAGCAGCGATGGATGCAACAGGAAGCCCGACGTGGGCGCGGCATCCGGCAAGCGCAGCGTGACCTCGGCCTGGCCGGCTTCCGGGTCCGCCGTCACGGAAACGACCGCGGCGAAGGCGGGGCCATAGGCGAGACCCAGGCGCTGCGCCCGGTCGCGCAGCTTGGTGCCGGATAATTTGGCAACAGGCATCGACCGGCCGCGCTTGCGCGCATCCAGCACGGCCGCCGGCCAGGCGGCGACCACTGGCACCGCCGCGCCGGAAGATGCGACGACGCGCCCGCGCGCATGCAGGGTCCAGGCCTCATCCGACATCCGGCGGCGGCTTTCGATCCGAAAGCCGCCGTCCTGGTCCAGCGTGCACATCGTCTCGCGTGCTCGATCCTGTGCAAGCGTGAGCGGTCGCAGGATCTGGAACGACGTAACCTCCCAGGCGGCGGCGTCGGGCGCGCGCGCTGCCAGTGCGGCCA
This sequence comes from Acetobacterales bacterium, assembly GCA_038249305.1. Taxonomy (GTDB): domain Bacteria; phylum Pseudomonadota; class Alphaproteobacteria; order Acetobacterales; family Acetobacteraceae; genus Humitalea. The sequence goes on along the minus strand of JBBRWI010000056.1, from coordinate 2,650 downwards.
AAGCCATGTCGAGCATGCCCGCGGCCGGCAGCACCGCCTCCCCGCCCAACGCATGGTCGGCGAGCCATGGCATCAGGGCGGTGTCCAGAGCATGGCGCCAAAGGGCGGGTTCTGCCCCCTGGCGGAAGCCGAGCAGCGGGTGGTCCTGGATCGGGTCCTGCAAGCGCTGCGCTTCGCCGCTTTGCGGCATCCACACCCGGCTGCGGGCAAACGGGGTGAGCGGCAGGCCCGCCCGCGCCGGTGGCCCCTGCAATGCCACGGCCCCGCGCGTGTCGATGCCGCGAACAAAGGCCCGGTCGGCGATGCCGGCAAAGGGATCGCCCGCCGTGTCACGCCGGGTCATGGTCGGCAGATTCACGGAGTCCACGCTCTCGGCCCGGGCCGTGTCGCGCAGGTAGGATTGCAGCACGGGCTGGCTGCCGATTTCGATGAACACGCGCGCGCCCGCCGCCAGCGCCGCCCTGGTCGCATCGTGGAAGCGCACGGGTTGGCGCAGGTTCCGCCACCAGTACGGCCCATCGGCCGCCTGCCCGTCGATCCGGTCGCCGCTGACGCTCGACAGGAAGGGGATGCGGCCGGGGTGCGGCGCCAGCCCCGCCAGGTCATCGACCAGTGCCGTCCCGACCCGGTCCATCGCCGCCGAGTGAAAGGCGTAGTCCAGATCGAGCGCGATGCAAGGCACGCGCGCTTCATCCATAGCCGCGACAAGCCGCGCGATCTGATCGGCCGGGCCGGCGATGGTGACCGACGCGGGGGCGTTGACCGCCGCGATCTCAAGCCCCGGGCCGGCGGCCGCGAGCAAGGGGGCGGCGGTCGCGGGGTCGGTGGCCAATGCGGCCATCCGGCCCTGGCCGCGGGTCGCCGCCTGGGCGCGACTGCGCGCGACGATCAGGCGGGCCGCATCGGGCAGGTCGAGGATGCCGGCCGCGAAAGCCGCCGCGACCTCGCCCACCGAATGGCCGAACACCATGGCCGGGGTGATCCCCTCGGCCGCCAGCGCGGCCACGGTCGCGACCTGTGTGGCGAAGATCAGCGGCTGCGCGATCTCGGTCGCCGACAGCGCGGAGTCGGTCGTCCCTTGCGCCACCAGGGCCAGGACCGACCAGCCCAGCAGGGGCGTCATCACCGCGTCGGCCTTGATAAGGGCCGCGCGAAAGGCCGGGTTCGCCAGTGCTTCCCGGCCCATCGTGGGATGCTGCGCGCCATTGCCGGAGAAAACGAAGGCGACATCGCCGCCCTGCGCGCGCCGCGACGTGCCCGTCGCGCGGGCGGTACCCTGCGTCACCGTGCCGGTGGCGGCGCCCTTGTTCCCCTTGCCTGGTGCCGCACCCACGCCCCAGTCGTCGATCGCGCGCGCAATCGCTGCCGCATCCGGCCCGCGCACCGCGAGGCGATGGCTCCAAAGGTCACGGTGGCGCGCGGCACCGCGGGCCAGGACCACCGCATCGGCGCCGGGCCGGCGCAGGACATCCAGCCAGACCGCCGCGAGGGCGCTCAACTGCGCGGGCGACCTGGCGGAAAGCAGCAGGGCCGGCGGCGATTCGCCGGTGCCGGTCGGCGCTGCCCGGTCGCCCGAAGGCGGTGCGGCCGCCAGCAGCGCCGTCGCGTTGGTGCCGCCAAAGCCGAAGGAATTGACCCCGATCACGGCGCCCAATCCCGGGTCCTGGCCCTGATGGAGCAGCGGTTCGGTCGCTGTGACCACACGCAGGTTCAAGGCGTCAAAAGCGATGTTCGGATTGGCCGGGGCCGCGTGCAGGCTGGGCGGCACCACGCCGTGTTCCAGGATGAGCATCGCCTTGAGCAGCCCGGCGATGCCGCTCGCCGGTTCCAGGTGGCCGATGTTGCTCTTCACCGATCCGACCGGCAGCGGCCGAGTGCGGCGACTGCCGATCGCACGCCCGATCGCCTCGGCCTCCAGCGGGTCGCCGACCTGGGTGCCGGTGCCATGCGCCTCGAAATAGGCCAGCTGGTCGGGGTGCACGGAGGCGCCGGCCATGACCTCGGTCATCAGCCGGGCCTGCGCCTCCTGGTTCGGCAGCGACAGGCCGATGGTCCGCCCGGCGGCATTGACGCCGGTGCCGAGCAGCACCGCCCGGACCCGGTCGCCATCCGCCAGGGCGCGGTCGAGCGGCTTGAGGATCACCGTGCCGGCGCCCTCGGCCCGCACATAGCCGTCGGCGGCGGCGCCGAAGGCATGGCACCGGCCGGTCGGCGACAGCATCGATGCCGCGGAAAACCCGACGAAGGCATAAGGCGACAGCAGCATCTGCACGCCGCCCACAACCGCCGCATCGACCCGCCCGAGCAGGATCGCCTGCATCGCGAGGTCAAGCGCCACCAGCGCCGATGAGCAGGCGGTATCCACCGTCTGGCCGGGTCCGTGCAGATCGAACACGTTGGTCAACCGGTTCGACAGGATCGACAGCGCGTTGCCGGTCATGAAGTAGCGGTCGGCACCGGAGGGATCCGACAGGCGCAATTCGGCATAATCGGTGGACGACCCGCCGACATAGACACCGATCGTCTGTCCGGCTCGGTCATCCGCCGCCCAGCCGGCATCCTCGAAGGCGTGCTGCGTCACTTCCAGCAGCAGGCGCTGCTGCGGGTCCATCTCGGCGGCTTCGCGGGGGGACAGGCCAAAGGCTGCGGC
>JBBRWI010000055.1:0-18533 GCA_038249305.1 Acetobacterales bacterium | reverse complement strand
TTGCGCTCGACCGCAAAAAACTGCTGGTCACGGTCTATTCCGAGGATGAGGACGCGGCCGCCCTGTGGCGAAAGATCGCGGGGCTGCCCGACAGCCGCATCATCCGCATCCCGACCGATGACAATTTCTGGCGCATGGGCAACACCGGCCCCTGCGGGCCATGCTCGGAAATCTTCTACGACCACGGAGACCATATCCCGGGCGGGCCGCCCGGCAGCCCCGACCAGGACGGCGACCGCTTCGTCGAGATCTGGAATCTGGTCTTCATGCAGTTTCTGGAGGAACCGCAGGGCACCCGCAACCCGCTGCCGCGCCCGTCGATCGATACCGGCATGGGCCTCGAACGCTTCGCCGCGATCCTGCAGGGCAAGCACGACAACTATGACACCGACACGCTCCGGGCGGTCATTCTGGCGTCGGCCGAGGCGACCGGCCAGGACGCGGACGGCCCGTTCCGCACCAGCCACCGCGTGGTCGCCGACCACCTGCGCGCTGGCGCCTTCCTGATCGCCGATGGCGTGATGCCGTCGAACGAAGGCCGCGGCTACGTGTTGCGCCGCATCCTGCGCCGCGCGATGCGACATGCCCACATGATGGGGGCGGCCGAACCGCTGCTCTACCGCATCTATCCCGCGCTGGAACGCCAGATGGGCGCGGCCTACGGCGAACTCCTGCGCGCGCATGCGCTGATCGTGGAGACGCTGAAGCTGGAGGAAACCCGCTTCCGCACCTTATTGGACCGCGGGTTGGGGTTGCTGGCCGAAGAGACCGCGCGGCTGGGCGACGGGCAGACCCTGCCCGGCGACATCGCGTTCAAGCTTTATGACACCTTCGGCTTCCCGCTGGACCTGACGCAGGACGCGTTGCGCGCGGAAGGCCGCGCGGTGGATGTCGCCGGGTTCGAGACCGCCATGGCCGACCAGAAGAAGCGCGCCCGTGCCGCCTGGTCCGGATCGGGCGAAGCGGCGACCGAAGCCGTTTGGTTCGACATCAAGGAACGCACCGGGGCCACTGAGTTCTTGGGATACGACACCGAAACCGCCGAGGGCCAGATCATGGCGGTGGTCGCCGATGGATCGGAAGTCTCCGGCGCGGGCGTCGGGCGCAACGTCGCGATCGTGCTGAACCAGACGCCTTTTTATGCCGAGTCCGGCGGCCAGGTGGGCGATTCGGGCGCGATCACCGGCCCCGAGGGCCTGAAGATCACCATTCGCGACACCCAGAAGAAGGCGGGCGTGTTCCTGCACCTGGGCACGGTCGAATCCGGGCTCGCGGCCCCCGGCCAGGCGGTGGTCGCCACGGTGGAACGCGCCCGGCGCGGTGCGATCCAGGCGCATCACTCAGCCACCCATTTGCTGCACGAGGCGCTGCGCCGCCGCCTGGGCGATCACGTCGCCCAGAAGGGCAGCCTGAACGCGCCGGAGCGCCTGCGCTTCGACGTCAGCCAGCCGACCGCGATGACCCCGGCCGATCTGGTCTGGGTCGAGTCCGAGGTGAACGCCCGCGTCCGCGAAAACGCCGCCGTTACCACCCGGCTGATGACGCCGGAAGACGCGGTCAAGGCCGGCGCCCGCGCCCTGTTCGGCGAGAAGTATGGCGAAGAGGTCCGCGTCGTCGGCATGGGCTTCGACGCTGCCTCGACCGACACCCATGGCGTCTATTCGCTGGAACTCTGCGGCGGCACGCATGTCGCGCGCACGGGTGAGATCGGTCTGTTCAAGATCGTCTCGGAAGGCGCCGTCGCCGCCGGGATCCGCCGGGTCGAAGCCGTGACCGGCGCCACCGCCCTGGCCCTGATCGAACAGAACGAACGCCGCCTGGTTGAGGCTGCGAGCGCGCTGAAGGTCTCCCCCGCCGACCTGCCGGCCCGCGTCACGGCCCTGGTCGAGGACAAGCGGCGGCTGGAGCGCGAGGTCGCCGATCTGCGCAAGAAACTCGCGACCGGCGGCGGCCAGGCGGCGAATGAGGTGATCGGCGGGCTGCGCGTGGCGCTGCGCGCGCTGGAGGACGTGCCCGCCAAAGACCTCAAGCCCATCGCCGAAGCCATCCTGGCCGATGGCGAGACCGACGTGGTGGCGCTGGTGTCGTCGTTCGAAGGCAAGGCCAGTGTGATTGTTGCGGTGGGCGCCGTGGCTCGCGGCCGGGCCGATGCGGTCGCGCTGGTGCGGGCCGCCGCTAGCGCGGTCGGCGGCAAGGGCGGCGGCGGACGGCCGGAAATGGCCCAGGCGGGCGGCCCCGAAGGCGGCAAGGCGGCCGAGGCGCTGGAAGCGGTACGGCTGGCGCTGCTGGCGGGCTGAGCCCCTATCGCGGCTTCCAACCGGCAGGGAATCCACTTATCGGAACCGAAACGCTGTAGCGAAAACCGAGCCACTTCTGTCGTCGTGCCGCAGCCCCGACTTCCGGATTCACCGGATTTCCGCCGCCAGATGGTCGACTTGGCCCGCGGCTAGGGAATTTGGCATAATTGGATATGAGCATATTTTGTATGCAGCGGCCATGTTACTGGTGTGCAGGAGCGATGATGTCGAAGCGAACGAGACGCACCCACAATCCCTGTTTCACGGCGCGGGTGGCGCTAGCGATGATCAAGGGCAAGAAGACGCTTGCCGAACTGGGCAAGCTGTTTGATGCGAATCGATATCAGATAACTGGCTGGAAAGCTCAGTTTCACGAGAGTGTGGCCGGGGTCTTTGGTTCCGGTCCCGCTGCTGGCGACATAGTGCCCCTGCCAACGGACGGCAGGCCAAAGTCCACATGCTGCGCGTTTTAACTCTCTCGACGATCTTCCCCAACGTCGAGCAGCCGACCTTCGGTGTGTTCGTCGAAAGTCAGACGCTTGCGTTGGCGGCGCGATCGGGTGTTGAGGTTCGGGTCGTCAACCCGATCCCGATCCCGCCCTTCCCGCTAAGTCTGCATTCCCGCTACCGCGAGTTGCGGAAACTGCCGCGCGAGGAGACTTGGAAGGGACTGTGCGTCGCGCGTCCTCTGGTAAAAATCGTTCCCGGAGTGAGTGGCCGAATCAACCCCGCGCTGCTGGTTCATGCCGTTCGCGGCACGATCAGGCGGTGGTGGCAGGAAGGCTTCAACTTCGACCTAATTGATGCGCAGTTCTTCTACCCCGACGGCCCGGCCGCAGCACAGTTGGGAGATGAGTTTAACGTGCCCATTTGCATTAAAGCGCGCGGCGCGGATATTCATTATTGGGGAAGCCGGCGTGGCTGCAGGCGGCAAATTCTGGAAGCGGCCGTGAAGGCTGGCAGGCTGCTATCCGTCTCAAAGTCTCTCTGCCGCAACATGGCCGAGTTGGGCATGGACGCTGAGAAGATCGCCGTACACTACACCGGTTGCGATCTCGATCGGTTTCTGCCGGGGGACCGGGCGGCGGGCAAGGCAAAGCTAGGAGTTGCCGGCCCGCTAGTGGTGAGCCTCGGCGCGTTGATCCCCCGCAAAGGGCACGCTTTGGTCATCGAGGCCATGGCGGAGTTGCCTGGCATGACACTATTAGTTGTTGGGGCCGGCCAGGACCACGCGCAACTTACGGAGTTGGTCTGCGCCCGAGGATTAGAAGGACGGGTGCGGCTGCTAGGCAATCTACCGCACGCGCAACTGCCAGGGATCTTGGCTGCCGCGGATGTGATGGCTCTGGCGTCCGAAAGCGAGGGTCTCGCGAACGCGTGGGTCGAGGCTTTAGCCTGTGGCACACCGGTTGTAACCCCAAATATCGACGGAGCACCGGAGGTTATCGACCGCCCCGAAGCTGGCCGCCTCCTGCAGGTACGTACGCCTGCGGCCATCGCCGCAGCGATTCGCGCCATCATGGCCGACCCGCCGTCACCTTCAGCGGTGCGCGCCTGCGCCGAACGTTTCACTTGGCAGAGGAACGCCGTTGAACTTCAGCAGCATCTTGAATGTGTGGTGGGGTTGGGATTCCGGCGCCAGCGGGAACCACCGCCGTTCGAAGCGCCTCGTGCCATGCCTGGAAAATGAGCAGGTTCCAGAGGACCCGATTGAAGGAATGGCCACGTTGCTGAAAGTCCGTCCAGAGCTTGCGGCAAGCCGCAACGTTCAGCATCCCGTGACGATGCAGCGCCTCGACGCTCATCAGCGCCTCCGCCCAGTCACGCAGCTCGTGCCGCAACCAGACCTCCACCGGCGCACCAAAGCCGCGCTTCGGGCGATCCGTCAGAGCGCGCGGCACGTAGCGTGCCAGCATTGTCCTCAGCGGCCGTTTTCCCTCACCGTCGCGATATTTCGCCTCAGGTGGGAACCGCCAGGACATCTCGATTAGACGGTAGTCGAGCAACGGGCAGCGAACCTCCAGCGACGCCGACATACTTGCACGATCGACCTTGGTCAGAATGTCGTCCGTCAGGTACGATGCCATGTCCATGAAGCCCATGCGGTCCACGGGGGTTGAGCGGCCCAGGGTGTATTCGGGGTGATCTAGCGAGTGCCGCGTGTCGATGGGATCGGCGAGCAGGGCATTGGCATCCAGCGTCTGCGAAACCAGCATTCGATGGACATGGTCGGCATCGCCTGACGTCATCAGGCTGCTCAGCAACCGCAGGCGTCTTCCCCCCCGCGCGTAGCCAGCCCAATCCACTGGACCCGCCATCCGCTCGGCGACCGTTCCGATAGCCGATCGCGCCACGCGCGGCAGCCGGCCAGCGCGCGCGAGCCAGGCATCCACCGCGGCGTAGCGGGCATAGCCGCCGAACAATTCGTCGCCACCATCGCCGGAGAGCGCCACCACCACGCTGCGTCGCGCCAGACGACAGAGCAGTGTCGTGGGCACAAGAGAATCATCTGCCAGCGGCTCATCGCAGATCTCCGCAACGTCCCGCATAATATTCAGGATGTCGTTCGGCCCGACATAAAGTTCATCGTGCTCCGTGCCTAAATGCGCCGCGACCGCCCGCGCATGCGGCGCCTCGTCCCACTCCGGTACCCCGAAGCCGATGGCGAAGCTGTTCACCGGGTTGCCCGAATTCTGTGCCATAACCCCAGTGACGAGGCTTGAGTCAATGCCGCCGGACAAAAACGATCCGACGGGCACATCCGCCACCAAGCGACGCGCAACTGCGTCTTGAACCAAAGCCTCGAATTCATCCTGCTCCGCGACTTTGCCGCCGGCCTGACCGTCTAGCCCGGCCATGGCGATGCCATGCAGGTCCCAGTACCTTTGCGGTGCCGGCGTCACCCGCAGGGCGGCGCTTTGAGCGTCGAGTTGCAATATATGGCCGCCCGGCAGCTTCGAGATGGCGGAGAAAATGGTGAGACTGCCCGGGATGTACCCTATCTGCAGGAATGCGGAGAGCGCTTCCGGAGAGATTTGTGCATCGAAACTGGGATAAGCACGAAGCGCCTTTAGCTCCGACCCGAAAACAAAGCATCGGCCCGCCCAGCCGTAATAAAGTGGCTTCTTTCCGATCCGGTCGCGGACAAGAGAAAGGACGTGATCACGCCTGTCCCAGACGGCAAGGGCAAACATGCCATTCGCACGTTGGACGGCGGCCGCGACACCCCAAGTCGCGATAGCTTCCGATAGGACCTCAGTGTCGGAATGCCCTCGCCAAGCATGACCGCCCCTCACGGCGTCAATCTCCGCGCGTATTTCGGAAAAATTGTAAATCTCACCGTTCATCATCAGGACGTACCGGCCATCGGCCGAGAGCATTGGCTGATGGCCTGCGGGAGATAGGTCGATGATTGAAAGCCGCCGAAATCCAAACGCCAGACCGGCTCCGGTGTCACACCAGTTTCCGGCATCGTCGGGACCGCGATGGAAAAGACGGTCGCCCATGCGAGAAACTATAGTGAGAGCTGTCGCACAGTCGTGCCGGCCCTCGGGCAACCAAAATCCGGTCAATCCACACATTGCATGTTGGCTCCGTACAAATTGCGTAAGATGGTGAAGGTCGGTTTCACGCCAACGCACGCTTCCTGAAACCATCGCCGCACCAAGTCCGTAACTGCACCACACTGGTTTCTGGCCTCGCCCTCACTTGCGAGAGCGGTCGAGCGCCTGTTTCGCTACCCCCATTTGCACCCGCCGCCGAGACGTGTTCGCGAAGGAGGAACCGTCGAACATATCGACGATGCCTGCGGTTCAGCTTCCCGCGATCAGGCTCCGACCAAAGGCCCGGAGGTGCCGATCTCGGGCAATCACTAGCACTGCTTCCTGCTGCTATTCCTTGGCCCAAACTCTGCCGGTAGCGTACGCCACATGGACATTTAGCAAGAATGATGCCGAGAATTTTATGCTTCTATTTCAATGATTTAATGAAAATAATTTTGAACTTGCGCCAAAGTGAAAAGAAAGCTGAAGCCAAGTGTCGCATGCCGGACGGCTGCTCCTGGCTGCGACCGCGAAAAATCTCGTCACGGTTGGATTACTATGAGAAGTGGCTCGGTTCCTCGCTGCAGCGTTTCTGTTCCGATATGAGAATGGTCTGCCGGACGATATGCACCTCTTGCCGGTGCCGTGATCCAGCGCTGCGGCGCCGCCTATGGCACGAGAAGCGGCATTTCTTCGACACATGCCTGACCAACTACGGCGCCCGGTGGTTCCGCGACCTGTTCAGCCTCGCCGGCGAGTTCGTCTCTCTCGCGGCAGACGCGGATGCGGCGGGGCAGCCGGTCTGGTTCCCGGTCGAGACCTATGCCTCGCCGGTGCGGAGGCGATGCAGGCTTAGAACTGGTGGGACTGGGTTGTGCGCCGGGATCTGCTGACCTGAGCGGAGCGAGTTCGCAATCTGAGCAGAGCGCGTTCGCAACCTGCCCGGAGCAATGTTGCCGAGCCATCGTCCCCCGGCGCATGGTGCCACCATGCGAAACACCATCCCCAACGCCTCCCACTGGGGCGCTTTCGATGCCTTGGTCGAGGACGGCCGCCTGGTCGAAGCCCGCCCTTTTGCCCGCGACCCGCATCCGGGCAATCTGCTGGCGTCGCTGCCCGATGTGGTCCAGCACGCGACCCGCATCGACCGCCCCTATGCCCGCGCCGGCTGGCTGCGCGGCGAACGTCGCGGCGCACAGCGTGGCGGCGACGCCTGGGTGCCGCTGGCATGGGACCAGGCGATCCGTCTGGTGGCCGAGGACAGCGCCCGCATCCGCGCAGAATACGGGCATGACACGATCCTGGGCGGCAGTTACGGCTGGGCCTCGGCCGGGCGGTTCCATCATGCGCCGAGCCAGTTGCACCGCTACCTCGGCATGGCCGGGGGCTACACGACGCAGGTGACCAACTATTCCTACGGCGCCGGCATGACGCTGATGCCGCATATTCTCGGCACGAATGAGGTGATCCAGGGTCCGACCACGGACTGGACCAGCCTCATTGCCCATACGCGGTTGATGCTGTGCCTGGGGGGGTTGCCGTTGAAAAATGGGCTGGTGACGGCGGGGGGTGCCGGGGCACATGAGTATGTGCCGCTGATGCGCGCGGCGGCGGCGGCGGGCATCCGCTTCGTCAATGTCTCGCCGTTCCGCGGCGATTCGCCCGAATTTTTGCGGGCCGAATGGGTGCCGATCCGCCCCGGTTCGGATGCGGCCTTCTTGCTGGCCATGGCCCATGCGATCGTGGCCTCTGGGCTGGAGGATCGTGGCTTTTTGGCCACCCACGCCGTGGGGTGGCCGCTGCTGCGCGCCTACATCACGGGTGAGACGGACGGCATGGCAAAGACCCCGGAATGGGCGGCGGGGCTGACCGATATCCCGGCCGAAACCATCCGCCGCCTCGCGTTGGAGGCGGCCGCAGCCCCCACCATGCTGACCGCCACCTGGTCGATCCAGCGCGCCGAGCATGGCGAACAGCCGTGGTGGATGCTGGTGGCCCTGGCCGCCATGCTGGGCGGCATCGGCAAGCCGGGGCAGGGGATCGCCTTTGGCTACGGCAGCCTCAATGGCATAGGCACGCCGCGGGCGCCGCTGCCCTCGGTCTCGCTGCCGATAACGCGCAATCCGGTCGCGACCGCCATCCCGGTGTCGCGCGTGACCGAACTGCTCGAACGCCCGGGTGAGATCCTGCAGTACAACGGCCGCGACATCCTGCTGCCCGATATCCGGCAGATCTGGTGGGCCGGGGGCAATCCCTTCCACCACCACCAGGACCTGCCCCGCCTGTCGCGCGCCTTTTCCCGCGCCGAGACCATCATCGTGCAGGAACCCTGGTGGACCGCGATCGCCCGCCAGGCGGATATCGTGCTGCCCGCGACGACCACTTTGGAGCGGCGCGACATCGGCTCCGCCTCCCGCGACCGCTTTTTGCGCGCGATGCACAAGGCCATCCCGGCGCAGGGCCAGGCGCGCGATGACCACGCGATCCTGGCCGACCTGGCCGAGGCCGCTGGGTTCCGCGACCGTTTCACCGAACAACGTGACGAGGACGCCTGGCTGCGCCACCTCTATGCCCGCTGGACCCGCGGGGCCGCGATGGCGGGGTTCGAGGCGCCGGATTTCGATACCTTCTGGGCCGAGGGTTTTGTCGAGGTGCCGGCCCCTGAAGCCCCTTACGTGCAGTTCGCCAATTTCGCCGCCGACCCTCTGGCCAATCCGCTGGCCACGCCATCCGGCAAGGTCGAATTGTTTTCCGCCACCATCGACGGGTTCGGGTATGCCGAGGTGCCGGGCCATCCGGTCTGGATGGCGCCTGCCGAATGGCTCGGCGCCGCGGCGCCCGATGAACTGCACATGCTGTCCTACCAGCCCGCAACCCGGCTGCACGGCCAGTTGGATCAGGGCCGGGTTGCCGCCGCCGACAAAATCCTGGGACGCGAACCGATCCTGATGCACCCCGATGACGCGGCGGCGCGCTGCCTGGTCGAGGGCAGCGTCGTTCGGGTGTTCAACGCCCGCGGCAGCATTGCAGCGGGCCTGCGCCTGTCGGACGGCATTCGCCGCGGCGTGGCCGCGATCGCGACCGGCGCCTGGTGGGATCCGATGGACCCGGCCGACCCGGCCAGCCCCTGCATCCATGGCAATGCCAATGTGCTGACGCGGGATATCGGCACCTCGCGCTTGGGGCAGGGGTGTGCGGCACAGTCTTGCCTGGTGCGGGTCGCACCGTGGAAGGGCGCGCTGCCGCCAGTCACGGTGCATCACCCGCCGGTTAAGGGGGCGGTGTAACCTTACGTCGCTGGACCCCGCGACCTGGCTTTGGCAGGGTCAGGCGCATGTTGCACCGCCGTACCCTCCTCGCCGCCAGCCTGCTGGCCCCCTCTGTCGCCCGCGCGCAAGCCAATGGCTGGGGGCTCAAGCAGGACGATACCCTGGCCCCTGGCCTCGGGCGGGAAGTGCTGGTCCGCTGGGGCGATCGCGTGACCTATGACGCGCCGCCGTTCGCCCCCAACGCCCCGACGCCGGAATCGGCCGGGTCGCAGTTCGGCTGGGATGGCCGCATCTGCGATGTCATCCCGTCCCCCCCCGCCGCCGATGGCGTTGCGCGCGCGGTGCTGGCCGTCGCGCATCCGACCGTCGATCCGCTGCTGGCCTGGCCCGGTGGCGCCGACCGCCCGGTCGTGGCGGCGCAGATGCAGGGCGCCAGCCTGCTGAACCTGCAACGCGAGGGCGCGCGCTGGATCGTGGTCGATGGCGGCTTCCAGTCCCGCCGCCTGACCGCCGACACCTTCTGCCGGATCGCCGGCCCGGCGCAGGGCCGGACCGCAGGCTCGGTCCAGGGCGTGGTGGCCGTCACCGGCGGCTGCGCCACGCCCTGGGGCAGCCTGCTGCTGACCGAGGGCGATCCGACCGACTGGCTGACGCGGCTGCGCGGCCTCGATGGGCGCTTCGCCGAAACCAACCGCTATGGCTGGGTGGTGGAACTGGACCCGCAGAGCCCAGCTTCGGTGCCGGTCAAGCGCACTGCGCTTGGCCGCTTCAACCACGGCGATGCCGCGGCCGTCCTGGCGGCCGATGGGCGGGCGGTGGTGTTCATGACCGACCGCCGCGCGGGCGGCTACCTGTTCCGCTACGTCTCCGCCGGCCCGGCCGGGCCGGATGCGCTGGATGAGGGCACGCTATCGGTCGCGGCGCTGAGCGGCGGCGGGATCAGCGGCGGGATCAGCGCTGGGATCACCTGGGCCGACCTGCCGGCCGGGGCGGATGCGGTGCTGAATGCGGCCCAGGCTGGGGGCGCGGCCAATGGCGCCGGCTTCGATGCGCCATCGGGCATCGCCATCCGCGGCACGCGGCTGGTGTTCGCTTGCCTCGGCACCGCCGGCAAGGCGGGGGAGGTCATCGAGGTTACCTCGGACGGCGACTGGGCCGGGCGCGGCATGGCGGCGCGGAGGCTGGCCGCCGGCGCCTGGCCCGCGCCGCCGCCGCCGCCGGTGCGCAACGCGCCGCCGCCGCCGCCGCCGGGCCCGCCGCTGCTCGCGGCGCCCGATGTGATCGGCTTTGGGCCGCGCGGGTCGCTCTGGGTCGGCACCGACCGGCGTGGCGTAGGCGACCAGCCGGATGCGCTGTTCGCGATCGGCGTCGATGGCGCGGCGCGGGCAATCTATGCCGTGCCGCGAGGCGCTTCGGTCGGCGGCGTGGCGGTATCGGCCGAGGGCGCAACGCTGCTCACCATCGCCCGTACCCCGGGGCGGGAGGCCGGTGCGACCTGGGCGCGGCCGACGACCCGCTGGCCGGCGCTGGACCCGGCCCTGCCGCCGCGCACGACGTTGGTGGGGCTGGCGCGGGCCGGTGGATTTTAGGCGGGGGCGTGACTTTCACACCAACTTCACATCCCGCGCATTGCCGTGTTGCCGGGGAATGGCATTTTCCTCACTCTACGCCGTCCTCCTTGGCCCGCGTCAACAACAGGATCGCCCCATGCCCGACAGCCTTTCCCCGCCTGACGTCGCGGCGCTCCACGCCGGGATCGACGGGATCGAACTCGAAGACATCGGCAGCAACCCGGCCCCGCGCGACACCATCCAGGACATCGCCGAGCGCCGCCTGTCGCGCCGAGCCGCCATGCTGGGCCTGGCCGCCGCCGCGACCCTGGCCGACCAGCTCATCGCGGCGGCCCAGCCGGCCCTGGCGCAGGCGGCGGCCCCGGTCACCGGCGGTCCCTCCAGCCTGACCTTCCCCGAACTGCGCCTGCAAATGGCGCAGCGCGACGCGGTGGCCGATGGATACGACATCCAGACCGTGATCCGCTGGGGCGACCCGATCCTGGCCGATGCCCCGGCCTTCGATCCGGCGCGCCAGACCGCCGCAACCCAGGCCGCTCAGTTCGGCTACAACAACGACTACCTCGACTTTTTCCCGCTGCCGAAGGGCAGTCGCGGGTCGGACCGGGGCTTGCTCGCTGTCAATCACGAATACACCAACACCAACCTGATGTTCGACGGGCTGGGTGCCGGCAATGCCGCCCGCCTGCGGGTGACGGCCGAACAGTCGATGGTCGAGCGCATGGCCCATGGCATGAGCGTGGTGGAAATCAGGCGCGTCGATGGCCGCTGGTCCTACGTCCCGAACGGGCCTGCCAACCGCCGCGTCACCACCGACACTCCGATGCGCCTGAGTGGGCCCGCCGCCGGCCATGAGCGGCTGAAGACCTCGGCCGATCCGACCGGACGCGCGGTGCTTGGCACGCTGAACAACTGCGCCGGCGGCAATACACCCTGGGGCACGGTGCTGACCTGCGAGGAGAACTTCAATCAGTATTTCGGTGGCACCGCGGCCACCACCGACGCACAGGCGCCGGCCTTTCGCCGCTATGGCATCGTGCCGAATGCCACCTATGCCTGGGGTCGTTTTGACCGCCGCTTCGACCTGAACCAGGAACCGAACGAGCCGAACCGCTTTGGCTGGATCGTGGAATTCGACCCCTACGACCCGACCTCGGTGCCGGTGAAGCGCACCGCCCTCGGCCGCATGAAGCACGAAGGCTGCACCATGGCGATGAACCCGGACGGGCGCGTCGTCTGGTACATGGGCGACGACGAACGCTTCGATTACGTCTACAAGTTCGTCACGGCCCGCCCGATGGATCGCGCCAACCCGGCCGCGAACCGCGACCTGATGGACGACGGCACGCTGTTCGTCGCGAAGTTCCATGACGACGGCAAGTTGGAATGGATGCCGCTGGTGCATGGCCAGGGGCCGCTGACCGCGGCCAACGGCTTTGCCAGCCAGGGCGATATCTGCATCGAGACGCGTCGCGCCGCCGATCTTCTGGGTGCCACGCCCATGGACCGGCCGGAGGATGTGGAAGCCAACCCCGCGAACGGCCGCGTTTATGTGATGCTGACCAACAACGGCAACCGCACCGCCGAACGCATCAGCGCCGCCAACCCGCGCCCGCGCAATGCGCATGGCCATATCGTCGAGATGATCCCGCCCGGCGCCGGCACCGCCGCCGTGGATCACGCCGCGACGGAAGGCCGGTGGGACCTGTTCCTGCTGGCCGGCAAGCCGGGCCAGGATGCCGGCGCGCGCTACCACCGCGCGACGTCGGACCAGGGCTGGCTGTCCTGCCCGGACAACTGCGCTTTCGACAGCAAGGGCCGCATGTGGATCGCGACCGACGGCGCGCCGGGCGCGGCGGGCATCGCCGACGGCATCTGGGCGGCCGATACGGCGGGTCCTGGCCGGGCGCTGACGCGGTTGTTCTACCAGGCGCCGACCGGGGCCGAGGTCTGCGGGCCGATTTTCACGCCCGATGACACGACGTTGTTCCTGGCGATCCAGCATCCGGGCGAGGATCGAGGCAGCACCTTCGCCAGCCCCTCCACCCGCTGGCCGGATTTTGTCGATGGGATGCCGCCGCGGCCGAGCGTCATCGCAATCGTCAAGCGTGGCGGGGGTGTGGTCGGCACCTGACGGCAAGCGAGTGACCTCGCCCCGCCCCCCTCGCCACCGCGGGGTGGTGGGGGCGGTTGCGGCACTTTGGCCGGCGCGGCGTGACCATTGACCACGCCGCCTGATATCTGGCCCAGGCGCTGTTCGCCCGGGAGGGTGCGAGCCCCACCCCGGGCAGCATGCTTGCAGCTAGCCTGTCTGGGGTTGGCGAGCAGCTTTGCTTGGCGTTTCAGGTGCGCCTGAAGGCGTGAGACCCGAGATTCGCCTCAATTTTGATACATATCACGTATTTAGATAACTTCGCCGAAAATGAAGACGGCCGCCGGTTGCCCGGCGGCCATTTCCCATCGATCGGACCCGCGGATCAGACCGAGTAATACATCTCGAACTCGACCGGGTGCGGGGTGTGTTCGAAGCGATACACCTCCTGCCACTTGATCTCCATGTAGCTTTCGATCTGGTCCTTGCTGAACACATCGCCGGCCAGCAGGAAGTCATGATCGGCGGCCAGCGCACCCAGCGCCTCACGCAGGGAACCGCAGACCGTCGGGATGTCCTTCAGCTCCTCCGGCGGCAGGTCATAGAGGTCCTTGTCCATCGGATCGCCCGGGTGGATCTTGTTCTTGATCCCGTCGAGGCCCGCCATCAGCATCGCGGCGAAGGCGAGATACGGATTGGCGGTCGGATCGGGGAAGCGGACTTCCACCCGCTTGGCCTTGGGGTTTGTCGCATAGGGGATGCGGCAGGACGCCGACCGGTTGCGGGCGGAATAGGCCAACAGCACCGGCGCCTCGAAGCCCGGGATCAACCGCTTGTAGCTGTTGGTCGAGGCGTTGGTGAAGGCGTTCAGCGCCTTGGCATGCTTGATGATCCCGCCGATGTAATACAGCGCCTCGTTCGACAGGTCGGCATAGCCGGTGCCGGCGAAGAGCGGCTTGCCAGCCTTCCAGATCGACTGGTGCACATGCATGCCCGAGCCGTTGTCGCCATAGATCGGCTTCGGCATGAAGGTCGCGGTCTTGCCGTAGCTGTGGGCTACGTTGTGGATCGCGTATTTGTAGATCTGCATGTGATCGGCCTGTGTCAGCAGTGGGCCGAACTTGGTGCCGAGTTCGTGCTGGGACTGCGCCACCTCATGATGGTGCTTCTCGCCGATCACGCCCATTTCCATCATGGTGGAGAGCATTTCGGCGCGCAGATCGACTTCGCTGTCGATCGGGTTGACGGGAAAATACCCGCCCTTGACGCCGGGTCGGTGGCCCATGTTGCCCTCGGGGTAGTCCTTCATGTTGGCCCCTGGGCCTTCGATGCTGTCGAGCTGGTAGGAACCGAAGTTCCCGCCGGTGCCGAACTTCACATTGTCGAAGATGAAGAACTCGGCCTCGGGGCCGAAAAAGGCGGTGTCGCCGATGCCGGTCGCCTTGAGGTAGGCCTCGGCCTTTTTGGCGGTGCCGCGCGGGTCGCGGTTGTAGAGCTGGCCGGTCGAGGGTTCGATGATGTCGCAGAACAGGATCAGTTGCGGCTTGGCGCTGAACGGATCCATGCAGGCATTCAACGTGTCCGGCATCAGGATCATGTCGGATTCGTTGATCGCCTTCCAGCCGGCGATCGACGAACCGTCGAACATGATGCCGTCGGTGAACACCTCCTCCGAGATGGTGGAGACGTGCTGAGCCGTGTGCTGCCACTTACCGCGCGGGTCGGTGAAGCGGAAATCCACGTATTCGACGTTGTTCTCCTTGATCATGTCCATGATCTTGGAGACGCCATCCGGTACCGCGGGTGCTGCTGCGGGTTTCTTCGCCATCCTGTTCCCCTGTGTCTTTCGTCGTCAGTGTAGGTTGTTGTCCTGGCGGCGTCGCCACCAGGCTGTCCCGGGGTTTCCCCCGGGGCGGTCGTGGCGCCCCTGCACGGGACCGCCACGGCCAGCAAGGCTCAGACGGCTTCCTCGCCGCGTTCGCCGGTCCGGATGCGTATGACTTCGCTGACGTCCGATACGAAGATCTTGCCGTCACCGATGCGCCCGGTCCGGGCCGCGGCGGTGATCGCCTCGATCGCGCGTTCGCAAAGGTCGTCGCTGCACACCACCTCGATCTTCACTTTCGGCAGGAAGTCCACGACATACTCAGCGCCGCGATAAAGCTCCGTGTGGCCCTTCTGCCGTCCGAACCCCTTCGCTTCGACGACGGTCAGGCCCTGCAGCCCGATCTCGTGCAGCGCGTCTTTCACCTCATCGAGCTTGAACGGCTTGATGATGGCCTCGATCTTTTTCATGCGCCTGTCCATCTCCTCCACGGGTGACGGTTGCACGCAGTGGCCGAACCGACCCTTCGCGTCCGTGCATGCGCTGTGTCGCATGCTCCGTGCCGGCGCGGCAACGCCGGCCGTGCCGGAAAATACCGAAGCCCGCCGCCAGGCCCGCCCAACGCCCGGGCAACATGCCCTTTTGGCGGGCAAAGACCAGCATGGGCATTGCAGGAACAGGTGGGTGACTGCATGTCTTGAACCTGCCTGGGGCCGGGGCGGGGGTGCGCCCCCTTGTCGGGCCGCTTTCTCATCTTCCTGGACTTGCCTCATGCCATCACAGAACACGCTCCTCGCCAGCACCGGCACGACCATTTTCACCGTGATGTCGGCTCTGGCAGCCGAGCACCAGGCGATCAACCTCGGTCAGGGATTTCCGGACGTGGACGGGCCGGCCGACGTCGTCCAGGCCGCCGCCGATGCGCTCTGGGACGGGCGCAACCAATATCCCCCGCTGACCGGCGTGCCGGAACTGCGCCAGGCCGTCGCCGCCGCCAACGCGCGCTTCTATGGCATCACAGTCGATCCAGCCGCGGAGGTGGTGGTCACCTCGGGCGCGACCGAGGCGATCACCGCCTGCCTGATGGCGGTGCTGAACCCCGGCGATGAATGCGTCCTGATCGAGCCGCTTTATGATACCTACCTCCCGGTGGTGAAGATGCTGGGCGCCGTCCCGCGACTGGTCCGCCTGACGCCGCCAAAATGGGAATTGCCGCGCCGGGAACTGGCCGCCGCCTTCGGCCCCAAAACCAAGGCCATCCTGATCAATTCACCCGGCAATCCGACCGGCAAGATCTTCACCGCCGCCGAATTGGCCTTCATCGCCGACCTGGTGCAGCGCCACGACTGCTTCGCCATCTGCGACGAGGTGTATGAGCACCTGACCTTCGATGGCTGGCGACACATCCCGCTGATGACGCTGCCCGGCATGCGGGAGCGCTGCATGCGCATCGGCAGCGCAGGCAAGACTTTCTCCCTGACGGGTTGGAAGATCGGCTACGTCACCGCCGACCGCGCGCTGGCCGGCACGGTCGCCAAGGCGCATCAGTTGCTGACCTTCACGACGCCGCCCAACCTGCAACGCGCGGTCGCGATCGGACTGGCCAAGGATGATGCCTATTTCGCCGGGTTGGCCGATGCGCTGCAGGCCAAGCGGAACCGGCTGGCGTCTGGCCTCGCGGCACTTGGCTTCGGGGTGCTTGAGGCACGCGGGTCCTATTTCGTGTCGGCCGATGTGCGCCCGATCGGCTTCGGCGGCGATGACGTCGCCTTTTGCCAGGCGCTGACGGTAGAGGCGAAGGTGACGGCCATCCCCGTCTCTGCCTTCTACGCAGGGCCGGACGCGCCGTCTCACTACGCCCGCTTCGCTTTCTGCAAGCAGGATGCGGTTCTGGACGAGGCCTTGTCGCGAATCGGCGCCTGGCTGGAACGCCGGCGCGGCAGCCGGGTCGCGTCCCAGGTCGCCTGAGGTTGACGCGGGCGGCCCACACGCCCTATTTCGCACCCCATGTGGCGGCCATAGCTCAGCTGGCAGAGCGTCGGCTTGTGGTGCCGAATGTCGCGGGTTCGAGCCCCGTTGGTCGCCCCATCTTCCGCACCGGAATTCGATCATGCTGATAAGCCTGTCCGGCCGCCGCGCCCTGGTGACCGGGGCAAGCAAGGGCTTGGGTTATGCCGCCGCCGAGGGCTTCCTGCGCGCCGGCGCCAGTGTCGCCCTGGTTGCTCGGGGAACCGAGGCGTTGCACACCGCCCGCGAGGCCCTGTCCCCGCTCGGCCCGGTCATCGCCGTGCCGGCCGATGTCGCGACCGCCGAGGGCTGCACGGCAGCCTTCGCCGCGGCCGAGGCGGCCTTTGGCGGCATCGACATTTTGGTGAACAATGCGGGAACCAGCACGCGCGGCCCGTTTCCCAGCATCACCGACGCGATGTGGCAGGCCGACCTCGACCTCAAGCTTTTCGGCGCGATCCGCCTGACCCGCCTCGCTTGGCCCGGCATGGCCGAACGTCGGTGGGGCCGGGTGATCAATACGCTGAACACCGGGGCGAAGGTGCCGCTGGCCAATGGCGCGCCAACCGCGGTGTCCCGCGCCGCCGGGCTTTCGTTGACCAAGATCCTGGCGAATGAGGGCGCGCCCTTGGGCATTCTGGTCAACGCCATCCTGATCGGCATCATCGAAAGCGACCAATGGCGCCTCCGGCACGCCGAAGAGGTCGCTGCCGGCAGCAACCGGTCCTGGGAGGATTGGCTGGCCGAGGCCGGGCGCGCCGTGCCAGTGGGTCGGCTTGGCAAGGCGCAGGAATTCGGCAACCTCGCGACCTTCCTCGCCTCCGACGCCTCGGCCTATACCACCGGCACGGCGATCAACCTGGACGGCGGGCGGACGCCGGTCGTCTGACGGCACGGGGATTGCTAGTACCCGGGAAATTTGGCCTCCCCGGGGGAAAATCGCTGATGTTTTGTTCCGACCTATGCCCCTGCGGGCGCACTCATGCCGGCTTTGCCTGCGAGACGCCCGTTTCGACCGAAGCCGCCTTCTGCAGGCACCCCGCCTGGTCGCGGGCGCAGCGGATGGAGGCCGCCCAGGCGGCGCTGCACAAGGTCGGGCTAAGCCATGCTGCGGGGAAAAAACCATCGGAACTTGCGGGCGGCATGAAACAGCGCGTCGGCATCGCCCGCGCGCTGTCGCTGGCCCCGAAAATGCTGATGATGGACGAGCCCTTCTCGGCGCTGGACGCCCTGACCCGGGGTGCCTTGCAGGAGGAAGTCGCTTGTCTGGTCACCGAAACCGACCAGACCGCCTTCATGATCACCCATGATGTGGATGAGGCGATTCTGCTGGCCGACGATGGGCCTGAAGTGGACGGACATAGCCGCGCGGATCGGCATGAGCCCGGTCTGGACCTGCGCGCTGTGCATGGGGCAGATGAGCGCCGAACCGCATCACGCCGCAGGCATCGCCGACGTCCTGGGGCTGGACGAGGAGGAGGCCGCGACGCTGTGCGAAATCCCCTACCGCGGCGCGCAGCCGATGCCGCCGACCGATCCGCTGATCTACCGCTTCTACGAACTGGTGCTGGTCTATGGCACGTCGTGGAAGGAAATGATCCACGAGGAATTTGGCGACGGGATCATGTCGGCCATCGACTACGATGTGACCCTCGAACGCGAGCCTGACCAGAAGGGCGATCGAGTGAAGATCATCATGACCGGCGAGTTCCTGTCCTATAAGCGGTACTGACGAGGTGGCCAGGGGACGCGAGCCCATTCCGCGGCCGGCCCGGCGGTGGCTTGCAACCGGGCGCCGAATGCGCGAGAACAAAACAAGAAAATCTCAACCCGCCCCGCCGGAGACCGCGCCGCCATGGCATCCCGAAAGCCTGCCCGCTTACGCCCGGTCGACGCCGCCCTGCGTCGTCTTCTGGAACTCGCGGGCAAG
>JBBRWI010000054.1:0-18769 GCA_038249305.1 Acetobacterales bacterium | reverse complement strand
CGCCGCGACGCCTCCGCCGCCAGCAACCCCGCTGCCAAAAGCGTCAGAAGCCCCGCCGCGCCGCCCGCCAGCAGCACCATGAGCAGCGTGTTGGACATCAGTCCTCCGTCGCCCGCTGCAACAGCCAGCGCAGCGACAGCATCCCCAGCGAGAGCAGGACCACGAGCGTGAAGAGGAGATTCACCCCGCGTGGGTCGGTGAACAACTCGCCGACGTAACTCGGGTTAGAGACCGTGAGCAGACCTCCTGCCACGAAGGGCAATGCGCCGAGGATCGCGCAGGACATGCGCGCTTCGCCCGACAGGGCCTTGGCCTTGCCGACCAGGGCGACGCGCCGGCGCACCATGTCCACCAGATTGTCCAGCGTTTCGGCCAGGTTGCCGCCGGTCTGCGCCTGCAGCCCCAAGGTCACCGCCAGGAACGAAAACTCACGGACCTGCGTGCGCCCATACATGCTCCACAGGGCGGTCTCCAACGGGACGCCCAGCGACACCTAACCCATCATCCGGCCGAATTCATCGCTCGTCGGGGATGGCATTTCGGTCGAAACGCTGCGCAACGCGTCACCAACCGGCAGGCCGGCGCGAACCGACCGCACCACCAACGACAGCGCGTCGGGGATCTGGTTGAAAAGAAGCTTGGCATAGGCTTTCGTCTTGCGACGGAACTGGAAACGCACCAGCGCGAGGCCGAGCAGGATGGCCACCGGCGCGGCGATCGTGGCGCCGAACACCGCGCTCAACCCCCAGAATACCAGCAATCCCATCAGGCCGGAGATAAGGGCGACCATCAGAACCGATGCCGCATAGGCCTTTGGCAGATTGGGGTTGTAGCCGAACGCCGTGGCAATCCGCTGCCAGGTTCCGCGCTGGCCTGGCGCATCGATCCGTATGGTCTGCCTCGGCCCATCGACGGCCCTGTCCGCCAGGCGGGTCGCCCCGCGTGCACGCTCCAGCAGGCGCGCATTCGTCTGGCTCGGCAGCAACAGCAGCGCCGCTGCCGTGATCAGCAGGATCACGACCCCCAGGGCAAGATAGGCCATGTTGGGCTGGGTCATGCGCCGTGCATCGCGTCCATCCAGGACTTTTCCAGGCCGAAGTAACGCAGCCTGTCCTCAAACCGCGGGCGCAGGTTCGGGGACACGTAATGGCCGCGCAGGCGGCCCTCGGAATCCTCACTCTGGAATTGATAGCTGAAGACATCGTTCATGGTGATGACCTCGCCTTCCATGCCGCAGACTTCGGCGACATGGGTCACGCGCCGCTGGCCGTCGCGCATGCGCTCCACCTGCACCACAAGGTCCAGCGCGCCGACGATCTGGTAGCGGATGGCGGCATGCGGCAGGTTCGCGGTGCCCATCTGAACCATGTTCTCGATGCGGGTCAGCGCATCGCGGCAGGTATTGGCGTGGATGGTGCAGATCGATCCGTCATGGCCGGTGTTCATCGCCTGCAGCATGTCGAAAGCCTCGGCGCCGCGGCACTCACCCAGGATGATACGGTCGGGGCGCATGCGCAGCGCATTACGCAGCAGGGCGCGCTGGTTGATTTCGCCCGTGCCCTCCAGGTTCGGCGGGCGGGTTTCCAGCCTGACGACATGGGGCTGCTGCAATTGCAGTTCGGCCGCATCCTCGATCGTGACGATGCGTTCGCCATGGTCGATCAGGCTGCTCATCGCGTTCAGCAGCGTGGTCTTGCC
This sequence comes from Acetobacterales bacterium, assembly GCA_038249305.1. Taxonomy (GTDB): domain Bacteria; phylum Pseudomonadota; class Alphaproteobacteria; order Acetobacterales; family Acetobacteraceae; genus Humitalea. The sequence goes on along the minus strand of JBBRWI010000054.1, from coordinate 17,071 downwards.
CGAACCGGTGCCGCCGGAGATCACGATGTTCAACCGGCAGCGCGCGGCGATTTCAAGAATCCGTGCGATCGGTGGCGTGAAGCTGCCATTGTCCACCAGGGCATCGAGGTCATAGCGACGGCGCGAAAACTTGCGGATGGAGATGCAGACGCCATCGATCGCCAGTGGCGGGAAGACGATGTTCACGCGGCTGCCGTCCGGCAGGCGGCAATCGACCAGGGGGCTGGATTCATCGACCCGGCGCCCCACCGCGGCGGCCATCTTCTGCGCAATGCCGGCCAATTGGCGCCCGTCGCGGAAACGCACCGTGGAGGGCTGCATCTTGCCCGCGATTTCGATGAAGACGCTGTTGGGACCATTGACCAGGATATCGTCCACGCGGTCGTCGCGCAGCAGGGGCTCCAGCGGACCATGGCCGATCATCTCGTCCACAAGGTCGTTGACCACCCGCGCCTGCACCCGCCCCGACAGGTCGAGCCTGTCGCGATCGGCCAGTTCGTGAACGAGGGAACCAATTTCCTCGCGCAATTGGTCCGGCGTCAAGGCCCCGGCGGAGACAGGATCGATCCGTTCCAGCACCTGCTCCCGCAGCCGCAGCAGCGTGGTGACCGCTGCCTCGCTGAGCACCGGCGCTTCGGTGACCCGCTCCCGCATCACGACCGCCGGGATGACCAGGTCCGTCGAGGCGGGCGGCGGTTTTGGCGCCAGTTGCATCCCCGCGTCGGGATCGGGCAGCTGGGGGATGAGCTGGATGCGCCGGCCAAAGGTGCTCATCGGCGGAACACCCCCAGGAACCCGCCGCGCTTGGCCTTCTGCGACACGCCGGAGATTTCCTGCGTCAGCGGCGCCAGGGCTTTGCGCAGCGCGGCACATTGGCTCAGCGCGGGACGGCCAAGATTGGCGGCGCGGGAAAGCGGCTTCGGCAGGTCGGGGATCAGCACATCCGGTCGGCCGCCCAGGCCCTCCGCGATCAGGTCGGCCTTCAGCGCACCCGGCGCGTTGAAGCGGTTCACCACGGTCAGGGTGCGCCCGCCGCCGATCAGGCCGGACACCATCCGCCGGGCCTGTTCGGCATTGTGCAGGCTGCCGATATCGGACCCCATGACCAGCAGCGCGTAGCGGGCGAGCAGCAGCGCCTGGCGCTCGGCCGGTGATGGCGGCATCGGCATGTCCACGACGATGACGTTGAAGCGCATGCGCAACAGCGCCAGGATATTGGCGATGCCCGCGGCGGTCGGCGCGGGGTCGGTATCATAGGCCTCGTCGGCGGCAATGATGCGCAGGCGGTCGCCGATCGGGATCGCGACACGTTCGAACAGCAGCGCATCCGCTTCGTCCGGCCGTTCCAGGGCGTTGCGCAGCCCCGCACCGGGGCGGGCGCCCAGCATGACGGCGGCCTGGCCGCCGCGCAGGTGCAGGTCGAGCAGGGCGACATGCCCATGCGTGTTTTCGGAAATCTGCAGCGCCAGGTTGACCGCGACCGTCGTCGCGCCGGCCCCGCCACGCACGCCGCAGACCGCGACCACGCGCCCGCCACGGGCCGAGGCGCGCTCCGGCTCCACCCCGGCCAGATAGGGACCGATCAGGGCATGGGCGCTGTCGCGCGTCAGCGGCTTGGCCACGTATTCGTCAACGCCAAGGTGACGCGTCACCTCACGGTAGAAGTTCAGGTCCTGGCGCTCGCCGATCACCAACACCTTGGTGTCCGGCGCGCAGACCGATGCCAGCGCATCGAGTTCCCTGACCGGGTCGCCGACGCCGGACACATCCACGATCAGCACGCGGGGGGAAATGTGCTGCTCCATGGCCTTGGCCGCGGCGCGAATGCCGCCGCGCCGGACCTGCAGGCTGCCGAGGAATTCACTGAGACCGCCGCGCAGCGCCGCGTCGGTCGCCTCATCCATCAGATAGGCTTCGGCGGCGATGCGGTCGGTCGTCGCCTCCGGCGTGGCGCGGCCGCGGGGGGCGAAGCCGTTCATCGCGTCAGAGTCCGGCATGGTGCTGCCCCTGCGGTAAGCGCTGCGGTTGCGGGAAACCCTGGTGCTTCAACGGAAGATCACATCGTTGCGATTGGCGCCCTGGATCACCCGCATCCGTGGCATCGCGCTGGGTTCGTCGCGCAGCAGGGCAGAGGACACGTCCGAACCAAACACGACGCCGCCAGGCCGCGCCGCGGGCACCGCGCCGGCTGGGGCGGGATCGGCTTCGGCCACCGTGGCCGGCCGCGGGGCGCCTTCTTCGGCATCCATCGAACGCACCGTGAGCAGCAGGCGCCCCAGGCGTTCGGCCACCGCGACCCGTTCCGATTGTTCGGATGTCACCTGCAAGGTGACCGTGCTGGCAACGCGGGGCCGCCCGGCGGCGCTCGCCGCGCCCGTGGGCGGGGTTTCGCCGCCCTGGGCGAATTGCTGGTCCACCGCGATGACGCGGATGCCGGTCAGCACCGTTTCTGCCACCACGCGCCGGCCCGCGGGCGTGTCGCCGCGCTGGAATTCCTGCGTCAGGATCACGTCCACCAGATCGCCGGGGGAGATCAGGCCGGAGGCGCCGGTCCTGGCGTCCACGCCGATGGAGACGGCGCGCGCCCCGGGGCTCAACACCGCGGCCAGGAAGCCGCGATCGCGCGGCCGCAGGATATCGCCGCGGATAAGCGGCATCCCGGCGTCGAGGAAGCGGCGCAGCATCGCACCCTGGACCTCCGCCATCGAGTCCTCGCTCGCCATGATGGCACCGTCCGGTACGTCCTGCACCGGCATGTCCCGCAGGCGCACGTCCGAATCCTTCAGCAGCACGCCGGTCCGCAGCGCTTGTGCCGCGACCAGCACGCGGACGGACGTGACCTGCGCCGCCACGGCGGGCGTGCTGACCGGGTTGAGGGCCTTGACCGCGAGCCAGCCCAGGCCGCTGGCGGCGGCGATGAGGACGACGGCGGTGATTACGCGAAAATTCATGGTCGTCTAGCCTCCCTGGGGGTGCAGCAGGACCACGGCCCCACCGATGGCGATGGCGACGCCGTAAGGCATCGGACCGCGCTGGCGAATGCGCCGCACCTCAACCGCCAGGACGCGGCGCAGGGCGGAAGCACGGGTGTCGATGGACAGGCGTTCTAAACGCAAACGCTGCAACGCGAGGTAAAGAAATGCCAGGGCGCCGCCGGCGATGGCCGTGGCAAGAATGAGGTTCCAACTGTCGATCGGCGCCAGGCCGAGGCTGAGGGCGGTGAGCAGCTTGACGTCGCCGCCGCCAAGCAGGCCCCGCGCATGGCAGAAGAACAGCACCAAAAACAGAGCGCCGGCCGCGGCCAGCGACGTGAGAAGCGCCGGCCAGCCGTCGGCAGCACGAAAAGCGATGCCGAGCAGCGCCAGGACGAGGCTTAGCCGATTGGGGATTGTGCGCGTTGCAACGTCCCGCCAGGCCGCGAACGCGAGCAGGAAAAGCGCAGGCAGGAGGAAGGTCCAGGACATTGGCGGATCGCGGGCGTCACTTCTATTGCGGGATGCAGGCAGATTGGTCGGGCTAAGGAAAAACTATGTTGTCGCCGCGATGCGAGCAACGCCGGAGCGAGGCACCACGCCGGTAAGCACGGGTGCCTCGCTGATGGACTTCAGAGTGCCGCGGTGATCGCGTTGAACTGGACGATAAGTGCGTTACCAACACCAGTCACGGCGCCGATGATCGCCACAGCAATGAAGGTGGCGATCAGGCCGTATTCGATGGCGGTCACGCCCTTGTCGTCGGACACCAGGCGGCGGGCGGCGGTGATCAACTTGGAAATGGTCATGGTGGTTTTTCCTTTGGGTGCTGGGTGAAGGCGTACTGGTCGCGACCCGTACCGACATCGCCGCCAACAACCTCCGCCAGGGGAGGGGGAAAGGGGGTACGTCGTTCGTGTCCGGGATTGAATTAAGGATGTGGTGTTTTTTTGTCTAGCAATTTTTCCGAAGTTCGATCATTTTTAATGCGTCCAGCAGGGATCGTGTCCGTCCATCGGTGCTTTTTGGGATTGTTGCGGGCGCCGTTGACGCTATCACGCGTGATTTGGTACCCAACTACAAGGAATCGTGAGTGGTGCAGATTTTGCCAAGCCTGAGGGCCAGCCTGACCGACAAGATCCTGCGCCCCGCGCATGGTCGCCTCGCTGCCTTGCGCCGCGATCGCCGCGGTGCGACCGCCGTGATCTTCGGCGTGACGGCTGTCGCCGTTGTGGGCATGGTCGGATTGGGAACCGAGGGTGGGTCCTGGTACCTGACCAAGCGCGATGCACAGAACGCGGCCGATCCCGCGGCCTATGCCGGCGCTGTGCGGATGGCCCTGGCGCAAGGCACGCTGGGCTTCGCGTTGAATCCCGCCGCGCGCGGGCAGGCGCAGACCACCGCGGTCGCCAACGCGACGGCCAACGGTTTCACCACGGGCACCGCCAACACCGTCGTCACGGTGAACACGCCGCCCGCGACCGGGCCCAACGCCGGCAACAACACCGCCGTCGAGGTCATTATCCAACGCACCAGGCCGCGGCAGATTTCCGGGCTTTTCCTGGCGAGCAACCCAACCATCGGCGCCCGCGGCGTCGCGGCCGTGCTGCCGAACGGCTCTGCCTGCATGCTGTCGGTGCCCGCGTTCGGGACGGGCACTGTGACGGGCCAGTTGCTGGCCGGCGGCAGTGCCATGGTCACGGCGCCGCAATGCATCCTTTCGTCCAACTCCACCCTTCCCAATGCGATCGCCATCAGTGGAGCGGCCGCGGTGACTGCCCAGTCGCTGAGCACCCCAGGCGGTTGCAGCGGTTGCACCGCGGCGACGCTGGATCAGCCCTTCACGCCCTTTGCGCCGCCGACCGTCAATCCGCTGGCGTACCTGAACACCAAGGTGCTGCCGACCTTCACCAACGCGAGTTGCTATCGCAGCCCGGTCTACGCCCCGGCCGGCGGCGTGATCGCCCTCGGCATCCCGAACAACAACGGCGTGAACACCAACATGGTGATCCCGCCCCCGCCGGCGGGGCGAGCGCTCTGCGGCCTGGACATCAGCGGCGGCGCGGTCGTGACGCTCAATCCGGGCATCTACTATTTCTATAACGGCGACTTGAAGGTCACCAGCGGCACGGTGCAGTGCCGCCTGGCGACGACACCGCCGACCGCGAATGGGGCCGTCTGTGCGAACGGCGAAGGCTTGACCATCGTCTTCACCGGTAGCCCGGCGCAGATCGGCGGGCCGAACATCAACGGCAACGCCACCATCGTGCTGACCGCGCCGAATCTGGCCCGCGCCAGTCAGCCTGATTATGATCCTGATTACGCTGGCATCCTTTTCTTCCGCGATCCGCGTGCGACGGGCGGCAACAACCAGGGCAACCCGGCCGTGAACATCAACGGCGGCGCCGGCACCAGCCTGACCGGCGGGATGTATTTCCCGAACTCCTACGTGAAATACAGCGGCAATGCGAATGTGAATGCCTGCTCCGTCCTGATCGGCGGCACGGTTGAAATGACCGGCAATGTGGGACTTACGCTCAGCCAATGTGCAGCCTTGGGGTTCGGCAACCTGGCGCCGAACCTGCAGATCGTCCGGTTGGTGGAATAGGCCCCGCGCATGGCAAACCACATGGGACTGATCGGATTGCTGTCCCGCTTCGACCGGCGCGGCGTGGCGGCGTTGGAATTCGCGCTGATCGCGCCGGTGATGATCGTGCTGTTGGCGGCCGCAGCCAATATCGGCCTGGCCGTCGATCACGCGATCAACCTGTCGAATGCGGCGCGCGCCGGGGCGCAGTATGTCATAGCGTTGCCGTCCGACACCGTCGGCGCGCGGACAGCGGCGCTGGGGGTTCTGCCGGGCGCTGTCGTCACGGTCGGGGCGATGGTCTGCACCTGTCCGGCACCTGGTGAGTCCACGGGTGGCCCCACCATCGCCTGCAACACCACCACCTGCTTGACCGGGCTGACGCGGACCGTCACGGTCACGGTAACGCGGGCGCCGGTGCAAATCCCGGGCCTGGCTTTCAACAGCACCGCCGCGTCCACCCGCAGTGTGGTGGCCCGTGTCCAGTAGCCGGCGCCGGACGCGGTCTGGGCTGCTGGGGGATCGCGATGGGAGCGTGGCGCTGGAGTTCGCCTTTGTCGGCCTGATTTTTATCACGCTGCTGATCGGCGCCGTGGACCTCGCGCGCTATCAGATCGTGCGCCAGTCCCTGCGCAGCGTGGTGGAGGATGCGGCGCGCAGCGCGCTCATCACCTCCAGCAGCACGGCCGTGCTGGGCGGCGGCTGCACCGCGTTGCCGAGCGGAGCCGCACTGAAGACCGCGATCACGACGCCCATCAACCCGGTGCCGATGTTGACCATTGCCTCGCTGACCCTGACGCCGACCTGCGCGGTCAACGGGAACAACGCGCGCACCATAACGGTCACGGCAAGCTACGCCTTCTCGTTCGTCACCCCGATCTACAATTTCACCGGGCCGCTGTCTGCGACCGCGGCCCTGACCTATTGAGCGCAAGACCGCCCGAAATGAAATCCGGCCCGGCTTGCGTAAAGTCGCTTGGATATGTTGCGATACAGGCGCATTAATGCCGATATGCGCGTGGCCAGCCGCTGCCCCCTCGCGCGAGGAAGATTGTTGATGCGCATGGTTAGTTCGGTCCACCACGACGTGCCCGCGCCTTCCTCCGGCCGCCTGACCCTGCGCGCGGCCCGCATCGTCATGGCCGCGCGCCGTGCCCGGGCGCCCGTGGCGGCCAAGCCCCGTGCGGCTTGGCGGCATCTGGCAGGGGCTGGCATTGCCATGGCCCTGCTGATGGCTTCCGGCGGCATGGCCTGGGCGCAGGCCGTGCCCGGTCCGTCCGGCCGGCCGGCGGCGCCGCCGCTGCGGACCGCGCCGCCCGTGCCGGCGCCGCTTGTGCCGGCGCCGCTTGTGCCGACCCCTCTGGCGCGGCCGCCGGTGGCGGAACCGTTGCTCTCACCTGTCGTACCGCGCGCGGCCTTTTCCGTCAGCATCCCCGCCGGGTCGGGGCGGCTGTTGCAGTTGCCCCGGGCCGCGGCATCGGTGATTGCGGCGGAGCCACGCATTGCCCGGGTTGAGCCGACCTCCCCCACATCATTGTTCGTGATGGCTGTGGCGGCGGGACGCACGACGGTGGTCGCGACCGCTGAAGACGGCACCGCCGTCGCGGAATACGAAGTGACCGTCACGCCCGGCGCCTTCGAACCGAGCGGCAACCGCGAACCGCTGCCCAGCGCCGCCGTGGTGGAGCGCGCCATTCGCGGCGCCCTGCGCGGGGCCGGTGCGGTGACCGTCACCGCCGCCGGCCGCAATGGCTTCGTGCTGAGCGGCACCGTGGCGACGGCGAGTGACGCGCAGCGCGCGGAGACCATCGCGCGGGTCTTCGCCGGTGATGAGCGCACGGTCATCAACAATCTGCAGTTGCTCTCGGCGATCCAGGTCAATGTCCGCGTCCGCATCGCCGAGGTCTCGCGCCAGATCACGCGCGACCTGGGGTTCAACTGGCGCGCGTTCGGGCAGACCGGCAACTGGTTGGTGGGGTTGCGCACCGGCCCGTCGGCATTGTCCGTGGTCGGCGCCGTCCTGGGGGCCGGCAGTTCGCTGGCGACCAGCCCAAGTCGCCTCGCGCTCGGCTACCAAACCGGTTCTTTCGACATCAACGCCGTCGTCGATGCGCTGGCGGCAGACCAACTGATCTCCATCCTTGCCGAGCCGAACCTCACGGCACAATCGGGCGAAACAGCAAGCTTCCTGGCCGGGGGCGAGTTCCCGATCCCGATTGCGGCCGGTAATAACGGTCAGATCACGATCGAATTCAAGCAATACGGCGTCAGCCTGGCTTTCGTGCCGACCGTGCTGTCGCCCGAACGGGTGAACCTGCGCGTGCGGCCGGAGGTCAGCGAGTTGACGGAACAGGGCGCGGTCACCATTCCGCTCGCCGGGACCGGCGCCACGGTGACGATCCCGGCGTTGGCCGTGCGGCGCGCCGAGACCACGGTGGAACTTGGCAGCGGCCAGAGCTTCGCCATCGCCGGCCTGCTGCAACGCAATTCGCGCCAGAACGATTCCGGCATCCTCGGCATCGGCGAAATCCCCGTGCTGGGCGCGCTGTTTCGTTCCGACCGCTTCCAGCGGAATGAGACGGAACTGGTGATCATCGTCACGCCCTACCTCGTGCGGCCGGTGTCCGATCCGGGTGTGCTGGCAGCACCCACCGATGGCTTCCGTCCCGCGACCGACATCGACCGCATCCTGTTCCAACGGCAACTCGCCCGTGGTTCCAACGCACCGCAACTGCAAAGCCGGCCCGATGCCGGCTTCATCCTGGAGTAACGGCCGCGATGTCTCGCCGCATCCTTCGCATCGCAGCACCCGCCGTGACGTTGCTGTCCCTTGCTGCCTGCGCCCAGGATCCCTTCGTGCGGCCTGATACGTGGCGGGCGACCGGGGTGAACGAGCGCAACCTGCGCGCCATGATCGCCAATCCTGCCGACCTGACCCGCGGCACGGGTTCTGCCACCGAGCGTGGTGATGCGGGGTCCACCGCGGTCACGCGCCTGGTGACGGAGCGCCGGCGGCCGCTGCCAGTGTCACCGACCTCCTCGTTGGGTGGCGCGGAACAACCGGGTGCCGACACGCCGACGCCGGGCCTTGGCATCGCAACGGGCGGAGGCGGCGGTGGTGGTGGTGCTACCGGCGGCGGCGCGCTGTGATGGACAGGACGCTTGCCGTGCCCGACGAACCCGCGCGACGATCTGCAAGGCCAATCCGCACCATGACGCCAAACACCCAATCGCGCGGGGCCCTGGTGAGCCGTGCGCTGGCCCTGATCGCTGCTGCCGGACTTGCCGCCTGTGCCTCGGGCGGCGGGGGTAGCCAGGATACGATCCGGGCGCCCGATGCCGGTTCGCGCATGCGGGTCGCGATGGCGGCCGAGGCGTCGGGGCAACCCGATGTCGCGGTCTCGATGTATGCGGCTGCGGCCAATGCCTCGCCTGCGGACATGGAGGTCCAGGCCCGATACGCCTCGGCGCTGGGGCGCAATGGGCGGTTGGATGAGGCGGAGCAGGTGCTGGTGCGCGCCTTGGCCCGGCGGCCCCGCGACCCCACGCTGCTGGTGGCGCTTGGGAAGTTGCGCGTCAGGAAGGGTTCGGCCGCCGAGGCTGTGGAGGCGCTGGACCAGGCGCTCGCGCAGCGGCCGCGGGATATCGCGGCCCTGAACGCGCGCGGCGTCGCGCTCGACCTGATGGGGCGGCATGCCGAGGCGCAGCAGAGCTACCGCACGGCGCAGGCCGTGGATCCGGCCAATATCCCCAGTTCGAACAACCTGGCTTTCTCGCTGATGTTGAGTGGCCAGTCGTCGGAGGCGGTCGCCATTCTTTCGGCGCTTCGCCAACGCGCCGGCGCGCCGGCCCGTGTGTCGAACAACCTGGGCATCGCCCAGGCCGCGACCGGCGACTCGCGGGCGTCCCAGGCGACGCTGGGGGGGCGTGTGGACGGCGACGACTTGCGCCGCATCGTCGATGACCTGGCCTCCGGCCGGCAGTCGCGGTCGCCGGATGAGGTTTTGGGCGGGGCGCCGGCCCGCGTGGCCAGCCAGGCCGCGCCCCCGAGGGGCGGTGCCGTGCGCGACCTGGCGGAAGCCGGATCGGTTGGACGGCCGGGCGTTGTTCCGCCACCGCCGGTGCTGGCGTTGAACGAACCGGCGGTGGCGCCCGCCTTGCCCACGGTGCAGGAAACGGCCAGGCCTGCCGCATTCGTGCCGGATGCACCGCTCGCCGGCGGCCCGCCGGTCGTCGCGGAGGCGCCAGTGATCATTGTGCCCGCGGCGTCGGATTATGTCGTTGCGGGCTCGGTCGTGCCGATGCCGGCGGATCTGGTTTCTTCGGATGTGGCCCAGGTTGCGGTGCCGTATATCGTGGCAGGTTCGGTCAGGCCTGACCCGGCGTCGGCGGGGGCATCAGAGGGCGCTGAGGTCGCCAGCCCGACCGCGCCGGATGTCCAGGCCCCGGTGCGGCCCGCCCGGCCGCGTCCGGCATTGCCGGCTGTGCTGCCCGACGAAACGCTGCCCGCTGCCCCCCCGCTGTACCGCGTGGCACTCGCCGGGGTGGTGCCTGCAAACCCGGCAAGTGCTCGCTGCTCCGCAGGCCAGTTGGTGACCCGCAGCGGCTCGCATCCGACCTTTGGCCGGATTGTCTTCGACGGGCGTCCAGCCGGTGGCTACGACGTGCGGACCGACGCGGGCGGGCTGTCGCTGCGCTTGCGCGACCTGCCTTGCACGCCGGCGACAGGCCGGGTGACCCTGCCGCGCAATGTGCTCGCCATCCGGCCCGATGGCGATGGCGGGTTTCGCATCGAAACAGCGGCCGGCGCCCGGATCCAGCATTTTCGCCTCGACGGGCGGATCGTGGTCGACGTGATCGATGCGGGCGGCACACGCATCACGCGCAACGCGCCCATGCTCGACACCTCGGCCATGACACTGGCCTCGGCGGATATGCCTTTGCAGCGGCGCCCCTGACGCTGCGGCCTCAGATGCTCGGGATGTGCAGCCCGCCATCTACGTGAAACGCGTCGCCGGTCGAAAACGGCATGCGCCCCGCGGCCAGGGTCGCGACCACGCGGCCGACGTCCTCGGGTTCGCCCCAGCGGCGCGCCGGGACCACGCCTGACGCGATGCGCACCCCGTGCGCGGCCGCCGCGGGTTCGGTCATCGCCGTGCGGATGATGCCGGGCCGCACCTCATGTGCCGCGATGCCATGCGGGGCCAGCCGCAGCGCCAGCACCTTCACCATCATCGACAGCGCGGATTTGGAGAAACAATACTCTGCCCGGTCCGGACCCGGGATGAAGGCGTTGGCCGAGGAGATGGTGACGATGCTGCGCGGCGTCGCGTCATCCTGCCGCGCTTCGGCCAGCATCCGCCGCGCGATCGCCTGGGTCAGGAAGAAGGTCCCGCGCAGGTTCACGCCCATCACGCGGTCGAAGGAATCGACAGTCGCGTCCAGCAGGTCGCCGCGTACCGCGACCTGCACGCCGGCGTTGTTCACCAGACAATCGAGCGTGCCAAAGGCTGAGAAGGCGGCGTCGGCCAGGCTGGCGTGGCTGTCCACATCGGCAATATCGGCGGCAAGCCAGGCGGCCTGGCGCCCCTGTGCGCGGATCGCGGCCAGGGTGTGTTCGGCATCGGCATCGCGTTCCAGGTCAGCCACGATGACGTCGAAGCCTTCGGCAGCCAGGGCCAGGCAGACGCCCCGCCCGATGCCGCGCCGCCCGCCCGTGACCAATGCCACCGGTGCCCCGTTTGTCATGGCTTTCCCCCTCGATGACAGGCAGGCTGGCGCAAGGCTTGCGTCCCGCCAAGCCCGCTGGCCTGTAGGTTGCATGGTCCTGGCGTCCGCCCCCCGCAGGAGAGTCCGAATGACCGCCATCCCACGTCGCGCGCTTTTGGCCGCTGCCGGCCTGCTCCCTGCCCCCGCCGTTCGCGCGCAGACCGCGCCGCGCCGTGTGCGCTTCGTGCTCGACTGGACCTGGCAATCCGCCCATTCGGCCTGGACCCTGGCCGGCGACCGCGGGTTTTTCACGGCCCGCGGATTGGATGTGGGCATCGACCGCGGTTTCGGGTCGGGCGATACCATGACCAAGGTTGCCGCTGGCACCTATGACATCGGCTTCGCCGATACCAACCTGCTGCTGAAGTTCAACCACGAGAACCCGAACAACCAGTTGGTGTCGGTCTTCGTGCTCTACGATGCATCGCCCAATGCCGCGATATTCCTCACATCCAGCGGCATCACGCGGCCGAAGGACCTGGAGGGGCGGAAGGTGTCCGTCACCGATGGCGAAGGCACGCGCCTGCTGTTCCCGATTTTCGCCCGCGCCAATCAGTTGGACGTATCGAAGATCGAGTTTCTGTCGGTGAACGCGCAGCTGCGCGATGCGATGGTGGTGCAGCGGCGCGCCGATGCGACGCTGGGTTTCCTGACCACCACCGCCTTGAACATGGTCGGCAGCGGCGTGCCGATCGCCGATGTCGGCTGGCTGCAATACAACCGGTTTGGGGTCGAGCTGTATTCCTCGGGCCTGGTGTGCCGCAAGGATTATGCCGAGCGGAATCCGGAAGCGGTCGCAGCCTTCGTCGCTGCCACCATCGACGGCATCCGCGCGATGCTGGCCGATCCGCGGGTGGCCATCGCGTCGCTGAAGCGGCGGGAGCCCTTGATCGACGAGGCAGTGGAAATCCAGCGCAACGCGCTGATCAACGAAGTCGCATTGCTGACACCGCATGTGCGCGCGAACGGGGTGAGCAGCGTGGATCGCGCGCGCTTCGAACGCTCAGCGGCGCAGGTGGCGGAAGCGTTTGATATTCCGATCCGGCCGCCGATGGATTTTACCTATACGGACCGGTTCCTGCCGGCGGATCGGAAGATCGTCTGATCAATCCGCCTTGATCTCCGCCTCGCGCACCACTGCGCGCCACCTCGGCGGCGAAGAAGGCGGCAAAGGCCTGGGGGCTGCTGGCGACCGGTTCAATCGCCAGCGCCTCGATCCGGGCGCGGGTCTCGGGTCGTGCCAGGGCGGCCTCGGCCGGGTGGTCGCCGCAGCCGGCGACCCCTCGCGGACGGACAGACCATGCCAGGAGCGGATGGTCAACTCGGCGCCGAACCCTCCAGCCCCGCCGCCGCACCGGCCAAAAGCCGCCTGCCGAGCATCGCGTTCTCCCCTCGTCTTTTGATCAGTATTGGGCCGGGCGCGGTCAGCCGTCCAGGCGTCGCATGGCACCGTCGTCGCCCAGGCACAGCCTTTCCTATGGGTGGCCCACGGCGATGGTAAGCATATCGCCGAGCCCGGCCGCGACCCGGCCGCCAGAGTGCGTTACGAGCCAGCCCGGTTCAAAACCGCGCCCCGGCAAAGCGAAGTCGAGGGGCCGTCACCCCTCGCGCCGCGCCGCGATCCCGGCCGGCAACCGCCCCATGGCCTGCGCCCGGTCCCAGACGCGACGGATCGCAGCCCCGCCCCGTCGCACCACCGCGGCCTCATCCGCGACCACCATGCGCCGGTCGCGCAGCAGCGCCACGCCATCGACGAACAGGCTATGCAGATCGGCCGCGACGCCATTGGTCAGCAGCGCCTGCAACGGGTTCCACACAGGTTGATAACGCGCGCCCGACAGGTCGAACAGCAACAGGTCGGCCGTCGCACCAGGGGCTATCACGCCCAGGTCCGGCCGGCCGATGGCCTCGGCGCCCGACAGCGTCGCCGCCCGCAGCATCGCCTCGGCCGAGGCAATGCCCGCGCGCCCGGCCTGCACCTTCGCCAGCAAGGCGGCGGCGCGCAGTTCGGCCACCATGTCCAGCCCGACGCCATCGGTGCCGACCCCCAGCCGCACGCCGCTGTCCAGGAACCGCGCGAAGGGCACCGCGATGCCGCTGCGGGCAAAGGCATGGGGGCAGGAGGCAATGGCCGCCCCGTGGTCCTTGATGATCGCCAGTTCTTCGTCGGTGGCAAAGACGCAATGCGCCAGCACGGTCCCCGGCCGCAGCAACCCCAGGTCGCGCAAGTGCCGAATGGGTGAGGTGCCGTAGCGTTCCTGCACGATGGCAAGCTCGACCGCCGATTGCGCCGCGTGGATGGTCAGCGGGACGCCACTGTCTCGCACGGTGTCGCCGATCTGGCGCAGCAGGTCCGGTGTGCAGGTATCCAAGCCGTGCGGCCCGAACCCCACGCGGGTCCGCCCGCGTGAGCCTTCGTCATGAGCGGCGATCAGCGCCATCACCGTGTCGAAGCCGGTATCGGCCGCGGGTGGTGCCGTGACCGGCCGCCCATCCGGCGTCATGTCCATCTTCGGTGTCGAGAACAGGTAGGGACAGGAATAGGTCCGCAACCCCAACCGCTTGCCGCGCCCGATGAACGGCGCCTGTTGCAGCCGCCATATGTCCATGATGGTGGTGGAGCCACCCTTGAGGTTTTCCAGCAGCGCCATCTCGGCGACGTCGCCGATCTCATCCTCGTTCAGGATTTCGGCGGCGATGTCGCCCAACGGCATCAGCAGGGCATAGACTACGTCGCCGGGCAGGTCGGCCCCGCCGATGTCGTCCGCGAGGCCCCGGAACAACGGCGCGCTGAAGGCGTGATTGTGCAGGTTCACGAAACCCGGGATCAGCAGGCTGTCGGGCAGCGCGATGCGATCGGCGTCGAGCGTCGGCGCGTCGTTGACCACATCGGCGATGCGGTTGCCTTCGATGATCACATGCCGGCCGCGGCGCAGCCCCCCGGCCGCGTCCCAGATCCAACGGGGCGAAACCACGATCGTCATGTCAGGCAAGCATCCTTCAGCAGCCGAAACGCTGCCGCGCGATGGCTGATGCGATGCTTTTCGGCGGGGTCCATCTCACCAAAGGTCGCTGTCTTGCCGTCGGGCGCGAACATTGGATCGTAGCCGAAACCGCGATCACCGCGCGGCGGCCAGACCCAGGTGCCATGCACCTCACCCAGCACGCCCTCGGTATGGCCATCGGGCCAGGCGAGCACCAGCGCGCAGGAGAACCAGGCGCGGCCGTCGCGGTCGTGGCGGGCCAGTTTCTCGACCTTGCGCATCGCCAAACCGTAGTCGCGCCCGGTCGGGGTCTCCGCCCAATCCGCAGTATACACCCCCGGTGCGCCATCGAGCGAGGCCACCGAAAAGCCGCTGTCATCGGCCAGCGCCACCATCCCCGTCGCCTGCGCGGCCGCCAGCGCCTTGATACGCGCGTTGCCGAGGAAGGTGGTCTCCGTCTCCGCCGGTTCCGGCAGGCCAAGCGCCTGGGCGCTGACCACGGTGATGCCGTGTTCGGAAAGCAGGGCCGCGTTCTCCGCGACCTTGCCGGCGTTGTGGCTGGCCAGGCAGATCCGCGTCTCGGTCAGGCGGCGCGGCATCAGAGGCCAAGCGCCGTCTGTTGTGCCGCGAACAATGCCGCGGTGCCCTGCCGCGCGAGGCCCATCAGCGCCAGGAACTGCTCCTCCGAAAAAGGGTCCTGTTCCGCGGTGCCCTGGATTTCGACGATGCCGCCGGCGGCGGTCAGCACGAAGTTGGCATCCGCCTGCGCGTCGCTGTCCTCGACGTAATCGAGGTCGAGCACCGGCGTTCCCTTGTACAGCCCGCAGGATACGGCGGCGACCTGGCCCGACAGCGGCACGCGCGGCAGCACGTTCAGCTTCACGCAATGCTGGAACGCCAGATGCAGCGCGACCCAGGCGCCGGTGATGGCGGCGCAGCGCGTGCCGGCATCGGCGGTCAGCACATCGCAATCCAACGTGATGCTCATCTCCCCCATCGCGTCGCGATCGGTGACGGCGCGCAGCGCGCGACCGATCAGGCGCTGGATTTCCTGCGTCCGGCCGGACTGTTTTCCACGCGCGGCTTCACGGTCGCTGCGGGTATGCGTCGCGCGGGGCAGCATGCCGTATTCGGCGGTGACCCAGCCCTTGCCCTGGCCGCGCAGAAAGGGCGGCACGCGGGCCTCCACGCTCGCGGTGCAGAGCACTTCCGTGACGCCCATCTTGATGAGGCAGGAACCCTCGGCGTAGCGCGAGACGCCCGGGGTCAGGCTGACCTCGCGCAACTGGTCGGCAAGGCGGCCGGATGGGCGCATGGGGGGGCTCCGCGTAGCTGTTCGCGCCGGAGGAACCCCGCGCGGGCGATCAAGTCAACGCCGGCTGTTCAGTGCCTGGTCGTTCAGCGCCTGCCCGGGCCGCGCATGTAGTGGCGCTCCGGCCGGTAGCGGAGGCGGCGGAGCAGGCGGTGCAGGAAGGCGGTCATGGGCTTCGGCCTGGATTGGTCCGGCGGCCCCATCCTGAAAGCCGGGCCGGACGTCATGGCCCGCTTGTGTGTCCCGGTTGGTAAACCCGGCGTTTACGCGCGGCATCGAAGGGACGAAAAAACGCCGGGGCGGAGAGCATTCCCCATCCCTGGCGACACTGGGCCTCAGGGCGTGCCGACCGGGGTCCGCAGCGTGCCGATGCCCTCCACATAGGCCTCCATCATATCGCCCGCCTTGAGGAACTGCGGCGGTTCCATCGCGTAGCCGACGCCATGCGGCGTGCCGGTCAGCACGATGTCGCCGGCTTCCAGCGTCAGCCCGCCCGAGAGTTGTTCGATGATCACCGGGATCGGGAAGATCATCGTGCTGGTCCGGCTGTCCTGTCGCAAATCTCCGTTGACCGTCATGGTCAGGTGCAGGTCGCTGGGGTCGAGCGCATCGGCCGTCACGATCCAGGGGCCGAGCGGGCAGGACTTGTCCAGCCCCTTGCCCTTGAACCACTGGCCATGCGCGCGTTGCAGCCGGCGGGCGGTCACGTCATTGGCGACCGTGTAGCCGAAGATGTGCTTGAAGGCGTCGGCAGCTGGGATGTCGCGCCCGGTGGTGCCGATCACCAGGGCCAACTCGACCTCGTAATCCATCGCCGTGTTGATCGGGAAATGCAGTGTCGCCTCATCCGGGCCGATGACCGTGGTCGGCGGCTTGGTGAAGAATTCCGGCAGGGCCGGCGGCGGGGCCGGGGGGGCGCCGCGGGCCTTCAGGCCCTCGTTGATATGCGCCTGGTAATTGCGGCCGACGCAAAAGACGTTCTTGGACGGCTTGGGGATCGGCGCCAGCAGCCGGGCCCCGGTCACCACGCTGCCGGCCGGCGGGGCGGCTTCCCAGGCGGCGACCTGGGCCTGCACCGCCGGCCAGGCGTCGATCAGCGACAGCATCGAGGCATAGGGCGCAGCCCCCCCCGAGGCCGCCTGCAAGTCGAGCAGGCTCGCCCCCGTCGCGTCCAGCACCACACCAACGCGGGCGCCATGCCCTGCGTCGAACGTTACAAGCCGCATATTTCGTCTCCCTCTGCCCGACGCGCCTTGTCGATACACTGGGCGCCGGAAGTCGATTGTCGATAAAAACTACTGTGGCCGGACCCCAGGCGCAACCCCGTCCCCCGCCGTTCGCGGTCCAGCAGGCTGGTGAATCGCCGGGTGGCGCGTTGAAAGACGCGCAGCGCCTCTGCTCTGCCGCAAGCATGTCGTCGCGGTTAGGCGCCTGCATGGCCCGATAT
>JBBRWI010000053.1:0-18796 GCA_038249305.1 Acetobacterales bacterium | reverse complement strand
TGAACGGATGATGCTCCAGCGCCGGGTCGCGCAGGGGCAGGCCGACGGGCCCGCTGCCGATCTGCTCGGCCAGCAGCAGGGCGTCGAACCAGAGATGACGGCTGCGCGCCGAGACCTCCTCGGCCAGCCGCCAGAGGTACAGCGCATCGGCGTCGCCGAAGTCGGTCCTCAGGTCGGCCAACGCGTGGCGCACATCGGTGCAAATGGCGCGCAGCAGGTCGCGCGTCGCCGCGGCGGCCTCGGCCGGGCTGGTCCGGCCGACGGCCCTGCGGCGATGAATGGCGTAGGCGAGATGGTAGGCGAGGCCACCGCGCTTGTCGGCACCGCCCTGCGCGGCCGCGACGATCGGAAGGCCCGACAGGTCGAACGCGGCCTCGAGCGCGTCGATTCCGAGGCTCGCCGGCCGCGGCGGCGACACCTTGCGCAGCAGTGTCGCGGTCAGCGCCAGGTATGACTGCCCGGCCGGGGCCTCGGCATCCGGCCCGGGGGTGTCCAGCCGCAGCTTGCGCCTGAACCTGGCCGGCGAGGAGTAGGCGAGCCAGGCCAGGTTCTGCACGGTCTGTAGAATGTCACCCTGGCTAGGGGCGGCGGCCAGGTCGTTCGTGACCGCCAGCATGGCGAGCTTCTTGAACAGCAGCGCTTCGGCCGATGCGCCGTCCTGGCCCAGGACGTCCGCCGCGTGCTTCTCGATCGGGTCGAGGTCGGCCGACAGGTCGCGGCCGGCCAGGCCGCGGCGCCGATTGGCGATCCGCGCTGCGTGGCGGCGCAGGTTCAGCAGTTCGGCGGGGCTGCAGGCGATGCCGAGCAGCAGGAGGCTGCGCAGGCTCGGCTTCAGTCTGAACGCCTGCAACAGGCGTTGGCGCGCGGTCGCCATGTCCCGGCGATAGAGCGCGCCTTGCGCGAATTCGTGATGGATGGCCGCGAGCTTGGCGTCCACGAAGGGCCTCGGCAGGTCCAGCACGCGCCCGAGATCGGCAATATTGTACAGGCTGGCCTTGAAGAATCTTGGTCCGTCGGAGGAGATGCCGACCCCGCGGGTATAATGCGTCAGCGTTTCCGGGCAGAGCACGATACGCCACTTCGCCGCGGCCAGACGGACCCAGAGATTGTAGTCCTCGACCGAGATCAGCGCCCGGTTCTCGTTGAAGCCGCCGAGCTTTTCGAACGTCGCGCGGCGGACCATCACCGCCGAGTTCACGATCCAGTTGCGCTGCCACAGATCCTCGAACCCCAGTTCAGGCGGCGGTTCCGGGGACTGGAAGGTGACCAGCGTATGCACGAGGCCCACATCGGCCGGGCCGACATGTTCGACCTGGCGTTCCAGTTTGGTGGGCGACCATTGGTCATCAGCATCGAGGAAGGCGATCCATTCGCCCTGGCTGTGCTGCACGCCGAGGTTGCGCGCCGATGCCGGCCCCCCGTTCGGTTTGCGCAACACGCGCACGATCCCGCCGAAGCTTTCGGCCAGCCCGGCCGTGTCGTCGGAAGATCCGTCGTCCACCACGATGATCTCCAGCGGTTGCATGGTCTGGGCCAGCGCGGTCTCGACGGTCTGGGCCAGCGATGCGACGGCGTTGTAGGCCGGGATGATGACGCTGACGGTCACGTTGACACAATGGCTGGCCGGCCCCTGCGTGGCGAGGGATGTTTCGAGCGGAGCTTGGGTCGTGGTCATGCAGGTGACTCTTTTCTGGCTGCAATCGTCCGGTACATCGCCGGGACGTGCGGCGCCACCTCGCTTGCGGAAACATGGGCTTCGACATGCCGCCGCGCGCGTCCGCCGCATGCGTGGCGCGGGCGACTCGACGACAGCCAGACGCCGGGAATTCGGGCGACGCGGGCGGCAAGCGGCACGTCGGCCGCCTCGAAAAACGAAACGAGGCCAACACGATGTATGGGCATGCGCGCCGCGCCAGCCTTACGCCCCGCTGCCCGATTGCGCCGGCCTGTCGGGGCACCCATGTTCCTGTCATGACGTTTGTACGCGCCGCCTGGCTGGGCCTGCCGCTGCTGATCGCCGCCTGTGCCACCGGTCCCACCCTGGCGCAGCGGCTGTCGGTCTTTATTGGCCTGCCAGAAGTGGATCTGGTGGCCGGCCTTGGCGTGCCGCTGCGTTCCTTCGATGGGGACGGGCGACGGTTTCTGGAATTCGAGCAACGGCGGTTGTTGTCTGTGCCCGAACCCTATGTCGGGGGTTTCGGTCGGCGCGGCGGCTTTTATGGCGGCACGACCTATACGAACGTGACCTGCAGCATCACTTTCGCGTTGCGGGACGGGCGGGCGGAGTCCTTCACGTTTCGCGGCGACGGCTGCTGGTGACGTGTCGATGCTGGCGACAACGCGCGGTCCGGGATAAACGGTGATCATGTTCAAGCGCCTTAGCATCACCCTCCTCGTCCTGGTCATGTTCGGTGCGAGGCCGGCCCTGGCCCAGGGCGGCCTGGGCAGGCCGCCGCCTGACCAGAGCGGCGCGCAGCGCCAGCGGGCGCCGGTCGCCCTGCCTGGTCTGGCCTCCAGGCCGGCGGTGCAGCCTATTCCGGCCGAACCGGGGCAGAACCTGGCACCGAACGCGGCCTTGTTCGATGCGATTAACCGTGGCGACGCGGCCGCGGCGCGCGAAGCGGTCACGCGCGGGGCGGATCTGGACGCGCGCAATCCGCTCGGGTTGACGCCGATCGACGCGGCGGTGGACCAGGGCCGCAACGACATCGCCTTCTTCCTGTTGTCGGCGCGCGGCACGGTCGGGCCGCAGATGCGGGCATCGACGGGCGCCAACCTGGCCACGCCGGCTTTTGGTGCGGATATCGCGAGGCCGCCGCCGACGCGGGGCCGTTCGCCGGGTGCTGCGGCCGCGCTGACGGTGCCGACGCGCAACGCGCCGGCCGGGAGCGTTGTGCGGCCGATCATACAGCCGCGGCTTTGGGCGGGTGATGGTGGCGCGCCGCAACCGCAGGCCGGTTTCCTGGGGTTCGATGCCGGGCGTCCGGCAGGGGCCGTCGCGCCGGATGGGCCCCGCCGCGGGCGCGGCTGAAAATCAGGCCGGGGACCACCCCCTACTCGCGCCGCAACACCCCATCCACCAGCCGATCCGCCCATGGGCGGCTGGTGAACGTTGCCCGCAACGCCGCCTCGTCGTAGTCCTCGCGCAGCCAATCCAGGAACGGCTTCGGCCAGGCCGCCGCATAGAGGCGAAAAAACGCATCCAGGATACCGGTCCGGCTGGCCGCGACATGGCCCCAGCGCCACGACAACTGCGCCAGCGCCTCGGCCGGCGCGTAGCCGTTCAGCAACAGCCAAAGTCCGGCGCCGAGGCCGGTGCGATCCGCGCCCGACTTGCAGTGGATCAGGATCGGTTCCTCGACGCGGGCATAAATCGCCGCGAGCCGCAGGATACGGTCCTTGTGCGGTGCGCCGCGCGATTCGAACGGCGCATCGACATGCGCGAGACCCAGGTCCGCCGCGGCCTGGCGCGACAGCGCGTCGGCCCCGCAATCCGGCCGCTGGCCGCGCAGGTTGATCACGGTCTTCAGCCCGTGCCGGCGGGCGGCGGCCGCGACCTGGAACGGCAGGGGGTGGTTCGAGCGATACAGCCGGCCCGGCACCACGACGCCCCAGTTGCGCCAGGGGATGCGCAGCGCCGCATGGTCCACGAACAGGGCATTGGGCCAGGGGGTCTTCACGAGGGTCGTGTAGGCGGCAGCGAGTGAGGCGGGAAGACCCCCCGCCCTACGACGCCCGCCGCGCCCGGCCGCCCTTCTTCTTCGGGTCCCACCCGCCGCCGCCCGGCCCCATCGGCACCGGGCGGAACGGCACGGCCTCGCGCAGCGAACGCCCCGCCTCGTTCGGCACGAGGCCGAGGTCCAGCGCCTCCAGCCGCTTGATCTCGTCGCGCAGGCGGGCCGCGGTCTCGAATTCCAGGTCGGCGGCGGCGGCGCGCATCTTCTTCTCCATCTCGGCGATGGCCGCACGCAGATCCTTGCCGACGAAATTGGCGGTCGCATCACCCTCGCTCGCCGGGACCGTGACGTAGTCCTGCTCATAGACCGATTGCAGCACGTCGGAGATGTCGCGCTTTATGCTCATCGGCGTGATGCCGTGTTCGGTGTTGTAGGCGATCTGTTTCGCGCGGCGCCGGTCGGTTTCCTCCAGCGCCCGGCGCAGGCTGTTGGTCATCACATCGGCATAGAGGATCACCCGCCCATCGGCGTTGCGCGCCGCGCGACCGATGGTCTGGATCAGCGAGGTGACCGAGCGCAGGAACCCCTCCTTGTCGGCGTCGAGGATCGCGACACGCTCGCATTCGGGAATGTCCAAACCCTCACGCAGCAGGTTGATGCCCACCAGCACGTCGAAAACGCCGCGGCGCAGGTCGCGGATGATCTCGATGCGCTCCAGCGTATCCACGTCCGAATGCAGGTAGCGGACCTTGATGCCCGCCTCGGTCATGTATTCGGTCAGGTCCTCGGCCATGCGCTTGGTCAGCACGGTGACCAGCACGCGCCCGCCATGCGCTGCGACGGTGCGGCATTCGGCCAGCAGGTCATCCACCTGGCCCTCGACCGGGCGGATGTCATAGAGCGGATCGACCAGCCCTGTTGGCCGGATGATCTGCTCGGCGAAGACGCCGCCGGTGCGCTCCATCTCCCACGGCCCCGGGGTCGCGCTGACGAAGACGGTGTCGGGGCGAAAACGTTCCCATTCCTCGAACTTCAATGGCCGATTATCGACGCAGGACGGCAGCCGAAAGCCGAAGTCGCGCAGGATCGCCTTGCGGCTGTAGTCGCCCTTGTACATCCCGCCGACCTGCGGGACGGTCACATGGCTTTCGTCCACGATCAGCAGCGCATTGTCGGGCAGGTATTCAAACAGGGTCGGCGGCGGCTCGCCGGGGCGGCGGCCCGACAGGTAGCGGCTGTAGTTCTCGATACCTTTGCAGGAACCTGTCGTCTCCATCATCTCGATGTCGAAGGTGGTGCGCTGTTCCAGGCGCTGGGCCTCCAGCAGCTTGCCCTCGGCGTGCATTTCGGCGAGGCGGTCCTTCAACTCGCGCTTGATGTCGCCCATGGCCTGCAACAGCGTCGGCCGGGGGGTGACGTAGTGGCTGTTGGCGTAGATCGACACGCGCTCCATCTCGCCCGCGATCTCGCCGGTCAGCGGGTCGAATTCACGGATGCTTTCCACCTCGTCGCCGAACAGGGTGACGCGCCAGGCGCGATCTTCCATATGCGACGGCCAGAGGTCGATGTTCTCGCCCCGCACGCGAAACGTGCCGCGTTCGAAGGCCACGTCGTTACGACGGTACTGCTGCTCCACCAGGCCCTTGACCAGCACGTCGCGGGCGATGGTCCCACCCCGTTCCAGCTTGATGGTCATGTTGGAATAGGTTTCGACCGAGCCGATGCCATAGATGCAGGACACCGAGGCCACGATGATCACGTCGTTGCGTTCCAGCAGCGCCTGGGTCGCGCTGTGCCGCATCCGGTCGATCTGTTCGTTGATCTGGCTGTCTTTTTCGATGTAGGTATCGGTCCGCGGCACATAGGCCTCGGGCTGGTAATAGTCGTAATAGGACACGAAGTACTCGACCGAATTCTCGGGGAAGAAGGACTTCATCTCGCCATACAATTGCGCCGCCAGGGTCTTGTTCGGCGCCAGCACCAGGGCCGGGCGCTGCACCGCCTCGATCACCTTGGCCATGGTGAAGGTTTTGCCGCTGCCGGTGACGCCGAGCAGCACCTGGTCGCGTTCTTTCGCGGCCAGCCCGGCCAGCAGGGTCTTGATCGCCTCCGGCTGGTCGCCGGCGGGCTCATAGGGGCTGACGACCTTGAGGGGGCGCAGGAAGGGCGGGGCCGGGCGGGCCGGCGGCATGAACAGCCCGGCGGGAATGATCTGATCCATGACGCCCAATGTGGGGGTTTGGCCGCCGCACCGCTACACCTGCCGTCGGGCGACCTCGATCAACCGGCCGATCGCCGTCTCCAGCACCGCGCGTTCGCCCGGTGGCAGCGCGGTCCAGAAGGCTGCATCCCGCGCGCGCGCCGCGGCCATCAGCCCTGCATGCAGCGCCTCGCCCGCCGCGGACAGGCGCAAGGCGACCTGGCGTGCATCGGCCGGCCCGGCCTCCCGCAGCACCAACCCCCGCGCCACCAGCGCCGACACCGATCGGCTGGCCTGGCCCTTGTCCAGCCCGGCCTGTTTCGCCAGGTCCTTCAGCGCCATGGGCGCGAAGCCGCCGAGCAGCGCGATGGTGCGCCATTCCATCAGCGACACGCCAAAATCCCGCCGGTAGCGTGCGGCCGCACCCCGCGACAGCGCATTGGCCAGCCGATGGACGCGATAGGACAGCAGGTCCTTGATGGTGGCGGCATCGCGCATCAGGCCGCCGCTTCTTGGCCCATGCGGGCAAGCGCCTCCGCCCGCAACGGCGCTTTCTGCACCTTGCCCGAGGCGGTCATGCCGATCGCCTCGAAATCCTCGACCAGCCAAAGCCGGCGCGGCAGGCGGAAATTGGCGAGGCGCGGGCGCAACCAGTCCAGGACTTCGGCGGGGTCGAGCAGAGCGCCGTCCATCGCCCGGATGAAGGCCACCGGCACCTCGCCCAGCCGCGGGTCGGGTACGCCCACGACCTGGGCCATCGCGATCAGCGGATGCGCCAGCAGCGCCTCCTCGACCTCGGCCGGGGCGACATTCTCACCGCCCACGCGCAACACGTCCTTCAGCCGCCCCGACAGGTGCAGCCGCCCATCCAGGGTCAGGCTGCCCAGGTCGCCGGTGCGCAGCCAGCCATCGGCGGTGAAGGCGCGGGCGGTCGCCTCGGGGTCGTTGATATAGCCCTGCATGACCGACCAGCCGCGCAGTTGGATCTCACCACGTCCTTCCACCGCCAGAGGGGCCAGCGTCTCGGGGTCGGCGATGCGGACCTCGATCCCCGGATGCGGCAGGGCCAGCCCCGCGATGCGCAGGTCCAGCGGTTCGCGATAATCCGACAGCACGACGTTGGGCGAGGCCTCCGACAGGCCATAGGCCCAGGCCAGATCGTGGACGCCCATCTCCTCGACGATGCGGCGCATGGTCTGCGGTCCGGCGGCGGCCCAGCCGCCCCGCAGATGCAGCCGGTCGCGGTCGAAATCGGGGTGGGCCAGCAGCAGTTGGAAGATGCTGTCGTTGCCGCTGGTGATGGTGCAGCGCTCCTCGGCCAACAGTTGCAGCGCCGCACCGGCCTCAAATGTCGGCGGCGTGACCAGGCAGGCGCCCGTCGCGGCACAGACCAGCAGCGACAGTGTGCTGCCGGCGACGTGGAAGAAGGGGCGGCAGTTCAGGTAGCGGTCGGTATCCCGCACGCCCAGGCGCAGCGCGCAGGCGCAGGCGTTGCGGATCATGTTGTGCTGGCTCAGCAGCACGCCCTTCGGCGCGGCGGTGGTGCCGGAGGTGAACTGCACCAGCAGCGGATCGGCGTCGGTGACCAGGGCCATGGCGGAACACAGGGCCGCCTCGGTTGCCTGGTTTGCGCGAAACGACGCCATGGGCAGCGCCGCCGGGGGCACATGCTCGCCGGCGACCACGACATGGCGCAGCAGCGGCAGGGCCGTGCCGGGCAGGGCGGTCAGCAGGCCCGGCTCCGCCTCGGTCAGCAGCGCGGAAAAATCCTGGCGCAGGAAATGATCGGCCATCAGCAGCGCGCGGCACTCGGCCCGGGCCAGCGCATGGGCCATCTCCGCGGCGCGCCAACGGGTGTTCAGCGGCACCGCGACGCAGCCGATCAGGCCGGCGGCATAGAAACTGGTGACCCATTCGGCCGTATTGGCGAAGAGCAGCCCCACCGCATCGCCCCGCCGCAGCCCCAGGGCCAGCAGCGATCGCGCCAGGGCCTGCGCCTGTTTGCGCAGCGCGGCATGCGTCAGCCGCACCGGCCCCGCGACCAACGCCTCCGCCAGGGGCGCGCGGGCGGCGTTGCGGTCGAGCAGGTCGGCAATACGCAGCGGTGCCCAGGCCGGCTCGTTCATGCGCCGAAGCCGGCCATGGCCTGCTTCCAGTCGGCAGCGGCCAGGCTCTGCTCGATCGCCAGCAATTCGGTCGCCAGCGCGCCGCGCGGATCGCGGGCCAGCCCCTCCTCGATGCACCGCTTGGCCATGGCGAGCGACGCCGCGGGGGCCTGGCGCATCGGCGCCAGCACCGCCGCGATCTCGGCCGACAGGTCCGCGGCGGCGACGAGGCGGGCAACCAGGCCCTGCGCCAGCGCCTCGGCCGCCGTCAGGATGCGCCCGGTCAGCATCATGTCCTTGGCCAAACGCTTGCCGATGATGCGCGGCAGGCGCTGGGTGGCGCCGACGGTGCCCCACAGCGCCTCCGGCGTGCGAAAGGATGCGGCGGGCGTCGCGATGATGAAATCGGCGATGGCGGCGATCTCGACGCCGGAGCCGATCGCCGGCCCCTCGACCACCGCGACCACCGGCATCGGCAGGCTCTCCAGCGCGTCATAGGCCGCGAAGGCGCGGATGCGGCGGGCGCGAATGGCGTCATCGGCCATGCCCTGGCGTTCCTTGATGTCGGCCCCGGCGCAGAACACCGGGCCATTGGCGCGGATCAGCACGACGCGCGCGGCGTCTTCGGTCGCGCGGCGCGCGGCGGCATGCAGGGCGGCGCACATCGCAAGGTTCAGCGCGTTGCGCGCCTCCGGCCGGTTCAACGTCAGGGTCATGACGCCGTCGTCGGTGCTGATCAGGACTGGTTCGGTCATATGGCCCCCTCGGCCCGAAGGGCTGCGATGCGCGCGCCGTCATAGCCCAAACCACCCAGGATGGCGTCGGTGTGTTCACCGAGGGACGGCGGGCGCGTGGTCGCCTGCGGATCGTCGAAGCCATCGAAGCGGAACGGCAGGCGCAACGACGGGAAATGGCCGAGCACCGGGTCGTCGAAGGCCTGCACCGCCCCGCGCGCCACGATGTGCGGATCGGCCAGGACCTCGTCCAGCGCCAGCACCGGCCCGTTCGGCACATCGGCGGCGTCCAGCACCGCCACGGCCTGCGCCCGGGTCATCCCGGCCAGGGCGTTGGTCAGCATCGCCATCACCCGGTCCCGCGCCGGCAGCCGCTGCGCATTGGTGGCAAGCCCGGGATCGTCCGGCAGGCCCAGCGCCCTGCACAGCGGCGCCCAGTGCTGGTCGCTGGCGGTGATGTGCAGGAAACGCCCGTCGGCGCAGCGAAACGATGCGGTCGGCACCCGCCCCGGATGTTCGGTGCCCAGCCGCGCCGGCACTTCGCCAAGCGCGAAGAAGCGCGCCGCGGCGATGGTCAGCAAGGCGACCTGGCCCTCCAGCATCGACAGGTCCACATGCGCGCCATGGCCCGTCGCATCCCGCCCACGCAACGCCGCCAGCAGTGCGATCGCGGCCCAGAGCCCGCTGGTCAGGTCGGCCACCGGCAGGCCGGGCTTGACCGGCCCGCCGCCGCGTTCGCCGGTCAGCGACATGATCCCGCCCATCGCCTGGAACACGGTGTCGTAGCCCTTGCGTTGCGCATAGGGCCCGGTCTGGCCAAAGCCGGTGCAGGACAGCATCACCAGCCGTGGCGCGATCGGCTGCAGCGAGGCCCAGTCCAGCCCCCGGCGGCGGAGCGTGCCGACCGGGAAGTTTTCCACCAGCGCATCGGATTGCAGCGCCAGGGCGCGGATGATCGCAGCCCCTTCGGGATGGCGCAGGTTCACCGTGATGCTGCGCTTGGCCCGGTTGCAGGCCATGAAATAGCCGGAGATCGCCGCGCCATCGGCCCCTGTCGCAAAAGGTTCGAAGCCGCGCGTCTCATCGCCGGCGCCGGGCTGTTCGACCTTGATCACCTCCGCCCCCAGTTCGGCCAGGATCATCGAGGCAAAGGGGCAGGCCAGCACCCGCGACAGGTCGAGGATGCGCAGCCCCGCAAGCGGTGTCATCCGGCGATCATCTTCTTGAGGTCGAGCAGCGCCTCGGGCGGCAGCAGGGTTGCGGCCAGGGCCAGGGCCGAAGCCTCGGCCATCAGGGTTTCGGCGGGCACGACGCGGGCGGCCAGGCCGAAACGCAGCGCCTCGGCCGCCGGCATCGACCGCCCGGTGGCCAGCAGGTCGAAGGCGACCCCCGGCGGCAGGCGGGCGATCATGCTGGGCGCGACGACGCGCGGCATGATCCGGTGTTTCGCCTCCGGCCAGCCGAGGCTGGCATCCTCGGTCATCACCACGGCGTCGCAGGCCAGGGCGAGCGCCGCCCCGGCGCCGAGTGCCGCGCCTTGCACCGCGGCGATGATCGGTTTGCCGACCGTGCGCGGGGCATCCATCATCCACCCGGTCATGGCGAAGCGTTCGCGGTCGCCCGGGTTTTCCCGCATCTCGACCAGGTCCGCCCCGGCGCAGAAATGCGGGCCGTTGCCGGTCAGCACGATGGCGCGCACCGCCGCATCGGCGCCGGCCACCACGATGGCGTCGCACAGGGCCGCGATCGTCGCGGTATCGAGCGCGTTGCGCTTGTGCGGCCGGTCGAGGGCGATGCGCCGCACTCCGTCGCTGGTGGTGACGACGACGCTCATCCAGCCATCCTTCGGCGCGCGGCTTCGGCGTCCTCGATCAGGCGCTGCATGACGACGGCGGCGGGGGGGCAGTCGTCGATCAGCCCGGCGGTCTGCCCGGCCTCGACCTTGCCATGCGCGATGTCGCCGTCCAGCGCCGCTTCCTTCAGCGTGTGGGACATGTACAATTCGCCCAGCGTGGCCTTGTCGGTTCCCGCGCGTTCCGCCGCGTCCACCGCCTCCGTGAAGGCATTGCGCAGTTGCCGCACCGGCAGGCCGCCGCGCCCGACCAGCCGCGTATCGGCGATGCCCGCGGCCAGCACCGCGCGCTTGTAGGCGGCATGGACCGAGGCTTCCTCGGTCATCAGGAATCGCGTGCCCAGTTGCGCGCCCTCGGCGCCCAGGGCGAACATCGCGGCGATGCCTGCGCCATCGGCGACGCCGCCAGCACCGATCACCGGCAAGGCGGTGGCGCGCACCACGGCGCGGACCAGCACCAGGGAGGAGACTTCGTCGGGGGCTGGGTGGCCACCAGCCTCGCCACCCACCACGATCAGTGCATCGACGCCCGCGGCCTCGGCCTTGGCCGCGTGTTCGGGGCCGGCGACCACGTGGATCCAGCGAACGCCGCGCGCCTGGAACCGCGCGAGATGCGCCCGTGGTCCGCCCTGGCTGACGATCAGGATCGGCACCGCCTCGGCCTCGGCGATGTCGAGGAAGTCGGCGGAGCGCTTGTTGTACAGCGGGATGTTGACGGCAAACGGCGCATCGGTGCCGGCGCGCACCGCGCGGATCGCAGCGATCAGGGCTTCGGGCCGCATCGGCCCGGCGGCGATGACGCCGAGCCCGCCCGCCCGCGCCACCGCCAGCGGCAGGGCCGCCGAGGAGGAGGCCCAGGACATCCCGCCCTGCACGATCGGGACGCGGATGCCGAGCAGGCCTGGCAGGCGGGACCGGAAGCCGAAGGCTGCGCCAAGGCTGCCCGTCAAAGCGTCGTCACCCCGGTCTGCCGCACCAGCGGTGCCCATTTGGCCTGTTCGGCGCGGATGAAGGCCAGCGTCGCCGCGGGTGTGGTCGGATCGGCGATGGCCTCCACCGAGGCGAAGCGCGCGACCAGTGCCGGATCGCGCAGTGCGGCGACGGCCGCGGCCCGCAGGCGGGCCTGCGCATCGGCCGGCACGGCGGCGGGGGCGGCCAGCCCATACCAGTTGTCCGACAGCACGCGCGGCAGACCGGCCTCGGCCGTGGTCGGCACATCGGGCAGGCCGGCGACGCGCGCAGCCGTGGTCACCGCAAGCGCGCGCAGGCTGCCCGCACGGATATGCGCGATCAGCACCGGGACATCGGCGATCATGTAGGTGAAGCGGCGGCCCAGCAGGTCGGTCACGGCCGGCGCCGCACCGCGATAGGGGATGTGTTCGGCCCTGATCCCGGCCTCCAGCGCGAAGAGCGCCGCTGCCAGGTGGGTGATGCTGCCGGCGCCCGCCGAACCATATTGCAGCGACCCGTCGCGGCCGCGCTGGATCAGGGCCGCGACATCGGCCATGCCATCGGCGGCATGCACCACCAGCACCTCCGGCACCCGTGCCACCAGGGTCAGATGCGCGAGATCGCGTTCCACCTGGAAGGGCATGGGCTGCGGCAGCGATGGCGCGACGGCCAGCGCCGCGGCACCGGTCAGCGCCAGGACATGGCCATCGGGGGCGGCCTTGGCGACCGCGTCCACGCCGGTGACGCCGCCGGCGCCGGCCCGGTTCTCGACCACGACGGCCTGGCCCAGCCGGGTCGCCATCGCCTCGGCCAGCACGCGGCCGAACAGATCGGCGGGGCCGCCCGGCGCGAAGGGCACCACGAGGCGCAGCGGGCGTGTGGGGTCCCAGGCCAGGGCCGGGGTGGTAAGCGCCCCCGCGGCCAGAAAGGGTCCCATGGCGATCAGCCCGCGGCGTGTGTGCATGCTCGTCTCCCAGTCTTGGCGAGGCTATCTTGATGGTTGA
This sequence comes from Acetobacterales bacterium, assembly GCA_038249305.1. Lineage (GTDB taxonomy): Bacteria > Pseudomonadota > Alphaproteobacteria > Acetobacterales > Acetobacteraceae > Humitalea. Next base: position 6,273 of record JBBRWI010000053.1, on the reverse strand, counting down.
TGCTGTCAACGGAACCGGAGGAAATTCGCCCATGCCCGTGATGCGCCGCGCGCTTCTGGCCGCCCCGCTGTTGGCCATGCCAGCCCTCGCCCAGGGTGCATGGCCGCAGCGGCCGGTGCGCTTCATCGTCCCCTTCGCGCCGGGCGGCCCGGTCGAGGTCCCGGCCCGGGTCGTCGCGGACACGCTGTCGCGCAGCACCGGCCAGCCGTTCGTTGTGGAAACCCGGCCTGGCGCCGGCGGGGCGCTGGGCATCCAGGCGGTTGTGCAGGCGAATGATCCGCATACCTTGCTGTTCACCACCTCCTCGGTCGCCATCCTGCCGGCGCTGGTGCGCGACCCGGGATATGATCCGTTCCGCGACCTCACGCCGATATCGATGGTGTCCGACGCGCCGATGGCGCTGCTGGCGAGGCCCGAGGGGCGGGTGCGGGACCTGGACGGGCTGCTGGCCCTGGCGCGGCGTATGCCGGGGGAGGTGTCCTATGGCTCATCTGGCAGCGGCAGCACCACCCATCTTGCGGGCGCGCTGCTGGCGCAGCGGGCGGGGATCGACCTGCTGCATGTGCCCTATCGCGGTGCGGGCCAGGCGGTGAACGCGCTTTATGCCGGGGATACCGACCTGCTGGTGACCGGCACCATCGAATCCATGCCGCATGTGCGGGACGGGCGGCTGCGCGCCATCGCGGTGACCGGCCCCGCGCGCATCGCCCCCTGGCCGGAGGTGCCTGCGGCGGCCGAGCGCGTGCCCGACTATGCCATCACCATCTGGTACGCGATGTTCGGCGGGCGGGGCATGGCGCCCGAGATCGCCACGCGGATCACCGCCGATTGCGCGCCGCTTCTGACGGGCGGCACGTTGAAGGAACGGCTGGAGGCCTCGGGCGCCGCCTTGCTGCTGAACGGCCCGGCGCCGCTGGCCGAACGCCTCGCGCGGGAAGTGCCGCAATGGCGGGCGCTGGCGGCGGCGACCGGCATCCGCGCCGAATGACAGGCTACGGCAGCACGGCGCGCTGGGCCGCGATGACCCCGGTGGGGTTTGGGGCGACCCGGGCCCCGGCGGCGGCGAGCGCCGCTATCTTGGCCGCGGCGGTTTCCCGCGCGGCCCCGGCCAGGGCGCCGGCATGACCCATGCGCGTGCCGGCCGGCGCGTGACGGCCGACGATCATCGCGACCAGCGGCTTTTGGGGCAGCGCCCCGGGCAGCGCCCCGGGCAGCGTGTCGTCCGAAATCGCCGCCGCCAGGGCGTATTCCTTGTCGCCGCCCAATTCGCCGCAATAGACGATCGCATCGACACCCGGATCGGCGGCGAGGGCAGCGACCCATTCATCGGGGTTGCGGCCGATCACCGCATCGCCGCCGATGTTCACAACGATGCGCTGGCCGATGCCGGCCGCGGTCAGCGCCCGGGCCAGGGTCAGCGTCAGCGTGCCGCTGCGGGAGAGCAGCGCCACCCTGCCGGGGGCGCAGAAATCGGGCGCGATCGACCCCAACACACCAACGCCGGGCACACAGAGCCCCAGGGTATTCGGCCCGACCAGCCAGCAGCCGGCAGCCCGCGCCACCTCCGCCGCCGCCAGCCCGTCATGCAGGGGCGCGTATTCGGCCGCGGCCACGATGGTCGGGATGCGCTGGGCGGCACAGATGCCGACCGCTTCCAGCAGCCCGTCGGGCGGGGTGTAGAGCACCGCCGCATCGGCCGGTTCGGGCAGGTCGCGCAGGTCGTCGAACAGCGGCAATCCGTCCAGCGCCGTGCCGCCGCGCCCGGGCGCGATGCCGGCCACGATCCGCGTTCCCGCCGCGCGCATCGCCGCGACCTGGGCCTGGCCGTAGCGCCCGGCCGGGTTGAACACGACGACGCGGCGCGGAAAGGCGTGCAGGAAGGCGGCCAAGAGGAGGGCATCCGGTGCGGTTGACGGAACACGAGGGCAAGGCGCTGCTGCGCCGCCATGGTATCGCAGTGCCGCATGGTTCGTTGATCGGCGCAACCGATGCGGTGCCCGATTGGCCCGGTCCCGGCGTTGCCAAGGCCCAGGTGCTGGACGGTGGGCGCGGCAAGCGCGGCCTGGTCCGGGTGTTTGAAGCCGGGGGATGCGCCGCGGCGATGGCGGCAGTGCGCGCGGCGGGCGGGGCCGCGATCCGGATCGAGGACGCGCTGCCGATCCAGGCCGAGATCTACCTTTCGATGCGCGTGGACGGCACCGCCCAGGCCATCGCATTGCTGGCATCGCCCGCGGGCGGCGTGGATGTGGAGGCCGCGGCCCCGCCCATCGCCATCGGTTTCCGCGCCGGCGATCCGCATGCGACAGCCGCGCTCCTGGCGGCGCTGCGCCCCGCCTTTCCGGTCGATCTGGCGGTCAGGATCGCGCGGCTGGCCCGCCGCCTGGCCGCCGTGATGCGCGCCGAAGACCTGGAACTGCTGGAGATCAACCCGCTGGCCTTGCTGCCGGACGGCCGCCTCGTCGCGGCCGATGCACGGATGATCCGCGACGATACCGCGGGGTATCGGCACGACCCGGCCGAGACGGCGGCATCCGCGGCGCTTGAGACCGCAGCCCGCACCCCGCTGGAGCGCCGTGCTGCGGCCATGGGGTTCGCCTTCGTCGAATTGGCCGGCGGCACGGTGGCACTGGTCAGCGCGGGGGCGGGCCTCGGGATGCTGCTGGTCGATCTGCTGGCGGATGCCGGGGCGCCGGCCGCCTGCTTCATGGACAATGCCCAGGGCGGGCCCGCCGAAACAGCCGCCGAGCGCCTGGCGATCGCCTTTGACCTTGCGGCACGGCCGCAGGTGCGGGCGATCCTGTTCTGCACGGTGCTGGCCTCCCGCCCCTTGCGCGGGCGGGTCGAGGCGCTGGCCGAGGCGCTGCGCCTGGCGCCGCCGCCCAAGCCGCTGGTGGTCGCGATCGCCGCCGGCCACACGGCGCTGGCCGGGTATTCGATGGCCGAGGCGGCGGCGCGCCTGGCCTCGGTCGGCGTGGTCGCGCTGTATGATGATCCGGTGGCGGCTGTGGCGGCTGTCGCGCGGCTGGCGGGATGAGGGCGGGCGCTCAGCCCGCCGGTGAGCGGCCCGTGGTTGCCGCCTGGCGCGGTGGGCGCGGCGGCGGTGCGACAGCCCGCGCCGCCGGGGTGACGGCCGGGCTGCTGCGGGCCACAGGGGCGGGCCGCGTCGTACGGCGCGGCGCGGTGGCCGTGCGCGTGACCGATGCGGGAGCCTGGCGCTGCGCCGTCGGCAGGGCTGCGCGGCGGGCGGCCGCCGGGGTGGCTATGCGTGTGGTTGCACGGGTGGTTGCCCGGGTGGTTGCTTGGGCCGGGCCGCGCGCTGTTGGCGCGGCGGGGCGGCTTACGACAGTCCGCAGCACCGGCGCTGCACTGGCCCGGTTGACGAAGGTGGGGGGCGGGCGCGCCGCCATCACCGCCGTACGCTGGCTGACGCCGGAGGCGGCAAAGCCTTGGTCGAGCAGGGCGGCCATGTGCAGGTCGCGCGCATACCAGGACTCGCCCCCGAACACTGCGCCCACCAGCCGCACATTGTCGCGTTCGGCGCTGGTCACGATGTTGAAGCCGCTGGCGTTGATGAAGCCGGTCTTGATGCCGTCGGCCCCGGCGTAGCTGTCCAGCATCCGGTTGTGGTTGCGCAGGTTCACTCCCACCATTCGCACATGTACCGTGGCGAAATAGGCGTAGCGCTGCGGGAAATCGAGGAACAGCCGACGCCCCAGCGTCGCCATGTCACGCGCCGAGGTCACCTGGTCGATGTCGGGCAGGCCCGAGGCATTGCGGAAGGTGGTCCGCGACATGCCGATGCCACGCGCCCGCATGGTCATTGCCTGGGCGAAGCGCTGTTCGGACCCACCCAGGGTTTCGCCCAGCAGGGCCGCCACGTCATTGGCGCTTTTCGTGATCACGGCCAGGATCGCCTGTTCGACGGTGATCGACACCCCCACCGGCAGGCCGAGCTTGGACGGCGGCATCGCCGCGGCCGTATCGGTCATGGCGATGCGCTGGTCGAGGCGCAAACGGCCGTCGCGCAGCGCTTCGAACACCATATAGAGCGTCATCATCTTGGTCAGTGAGGCCGGATGCCGGATGTCGTCCGGATTGGCGCTGGTCAGCACCTCGCCGGTCCGGGCATTGAGCACGATGGCGCTATAGCGGTTGCTGCCGATCTGCGCGGCCGCGGGTGCTGCCCACAGGCAGGCGGCGGCGCCCATCGTCAGGACCGTGGCGGCCAGGCGTCGAAGAATATGTCTCAAAGCGCGCGAGTCCCCACCCACGGGAGCTAAAACGACCCCCGGCATTCGCCCCCGCGAACGCCTGCTGAGCACGACGATAGCCAAACGACGGCGCTGCGTCATCGTGAACGTGAAAGGAACATCACGACTCTTCAAGGCTTTGCTGACCTGAGCTGGTATCGGGCAGGAACCGGCTGCCCGGCGCCTGGCAGGGCATCACACCTTTGTCATTGTGCAGTGCAAAATAAACCTTGCGACCGACGGGGCAGGGGGGTAGAACAAGGTTGTGCTGCGGTGCAGCAAAGAACTGGCCGCAGTGTGGGCGCGGGCCATTTTGGCCGTTCCCGAAACGACTGAGTGATGGAGATGACAATGGCTGAAACCAAGACGACCCCGACCGAAAAAGTGGCCCGGATCGCAACCGACGCGACTGTGGCCGGCGCCGCACAGGCGAAGCAGATGGTGCAGGACACTACCGTCCAGGCGCAGAAGATGATGACGGACGGCGCTGGCCAGGCGCGTGCCGCGATGGAGCAGGGCATGGCCAAGGCCACGAAATCCTCCGAGGACCTGATGAAGGCGGCGCAGGACGCGGTTGAGTTCAGCCGCGGCAACGTCGAGGCCATGACGCAGGCCACGCAGACCTACATGGCCGGCGTGCAGGACCTGAGCAAGCAGACCTTCGCCATGGTGCAGGGCCTGGCTGAACACGCGATGGAGGGTGCCAAGGCGCTCGCCGCCGTGAAGTCGCTCAAGGAAGCCGCCGACGTGCAGTCGGCGTTCGCCAAGGCCGGCCTCGAGCGGGCCATGAGCGAGACCGCCAAGCTGCAGGAAGCGACCGTGAAGCTGGTCGAGACCGCCGCCGCGCCGATCACCGCGCGCGCGACACTGGCCTTCGAGAAAGTATCCAAGCCCATCGCGGCCTGATCACACTTTCAGCAAGAGCGCTGTCAGGCGACGGCCGCGGGGGATGCCCCGCGGCCGTCGTTTTGCTTGGGCATCGCCGCAATTTCCACCAAAATGCTGACAGCCCTTTCCGCGGCACCCCGGGTCCCGATATGTTGGTTGGACCGAGGTGGGTCATGGGCTGGCAAGACACTTGGCGGGTTGGCCGCCGGACTCGGCCGATGAACCTCGTCAGATAGCAAGGCCAGCAGCAAGGCAATGAACCAAGACCTGAATTTCCTGACACCCGGGGCGGCGGCCGTTGTGCAAGGCCGTCCGCCCGCCGGGATTGGCGTGCGCCTGGATGGCGGCAAGGATGCCGGCAAGGATGGGGGGAAGGATGGAGGCGGCCAGAATGGCGACGGCCTCGGCACCGGCGTTGTGGTCCGGACCCGGCCCAAGACCCGTAAGCCGGCGATGTACAAGGTGCTGATGCTGAACGATGACTACACGCCGATGGAGTTCGTGGTGCATGTCCTGGAACGGTTCTTCCAAAAGAACAGGGAAGAGGCGACGCGGATCATGCTGCATGTGCATCGTCGCGGCGTCGGCGTCTGTGGCGTTTTCACCTATGAAGTCGCGGAGACAAAGGTGACGCAGGTGATGGACCTCGCCCGGCAAAACCAGCATCCTCTGCAATGCACGATCGAAAAAGAGTGATTTGCTCGATTCGTCGTGGCCTGCCGGGTGAGGTTCCCAGGGTCTGAACGACATTTCGCGCATTGATTGGCGTCCATGGCGGTTTCAAGACCTAAAACAGTAAGGGAACCGCGCCAACATGAGTGACATACGACACGGGGCCCGCTGCGACGCATGATCGCCACGGCCCTATCTGGGGAGCCCGCCGATGCTGTCCCGCAACCTCGAACAAACGCTCCACCGGGCGCTTGGGCTGGCGAATGATCGCAAGCATGAGTACGCGACGCTTGAACACCTGCTGCTGGCCCTGGCGGAGGATACCGACGCCATGACGGTGCTTCGCGCCTGTGGCGTGGATGTCGATCGCCTGAAACGGGACCTGGGTGAGTTCCTGGACAAGGATCTCGCCGGACTGGTGTCTGACCGAGGCGCCGAACCCAAGCCCACCGCCGGCTTCCAG
>JBBRWI010000052.1:0-18826 GCA_038249305.1 Acetobacterales bacterium | reverse complement strand
TTCCTGGCCCGGCCGGAACTGCTGCCGCCGCAGGACGCCTGCGACGCCGAGCGCGCGCTGCACGCGGCCTTGATGGCCGACCCGCTGAGCCCCCAGGACCCAGCATCCTTGGCCGATGCCGATGCACGCGAGAACTTTGCCGTGTTCCTGGGCTTCCGCGACCGGGTGATGGCGCAGCCGACGCTGGAAGCCGCCTGGTGCGCGCTGTACCGCGGCAATGTCGCGGGCATCCCGCCGATCTTCCTGCAGATGCTGACGCATCTCGTCACCCGTGCGGCGATGGATGGCGTCGGCGATCCCTACACGCTGCGTGCCGCCGAATGCCTGTTCCGCAGCCAGCGGGCCGCGATAACCCAGGGCGCGACGCTGCTGGCGGATGAGGAGGTGCTGGCCGCGCGCGCGGCGGATGCCGACCTCGGCGCACTCGGCCGCTTGATGACCGAGGCCGGCGCCGCCCCGCGCGAGGCTGAGTTCGACGTCCTGGGCGATGCCAATGGCGCGTCCTATGCGCCGCGTTCCGATGCGCATGACCTGGCGCTGGACATCGCCGAGAACCGCGCCGGCCAGGCGGGGCTGGCGCGGGCGATCGAACGCTTCTGCGCGCATGTCATGGGTGTCGGCTGCACCATCCGCTGCGTGCCGGTGATCGAGGACCGCAACTGGACCTGGCATGTCGGGCTCGATGCCGAGGCGACCGCCATCGCCAACGACCTGTGGCACGGCAAGAAGGTCGCGCAGGCGCGGCTTGCGCGGATTCTGTGGCTGGGCGTGCTGGAGTTCGCCGATGCTTCGCAGGCGCTGGCAAGGCTGCGCGGCAAGCCGGTGTATCTGGCGCTGGCCATGGATGCGGCGCAGGTGGTGCGGCTCAAGCCCCAGAACCTGCTGGCCGGCCTGCCGCTGGCGCCGGTGTCATGACCGACCATCCCGACACGCGGCGCGTGCCGCTCGGCGTGCTGGCCGAACGCCGGCCGGGCGTGACCGCCTGGGCCGGGGAGGTCTGGCGCGTGGTCGATGTGCTGGAGCAGGCGCCAGACCTGCCGGCCTGGACGCTGCTGCGCCAGGCCGATGGCCGCGCGCTGTTCTTCGCCGGCAGTACCGAGGTGATGCTGCACACCACCGACACCGACAACCTGAAACACAACATCGAATCGGCGCAGCCCAGCCTCTGGGTCGTGCTGCGCGCCGTCGAGGCATCGCCGGGCATGGCGCTGTTCCAGGCGACGGTCGATGCGGGGGAGGTCGAGGCGATTGCCGGTTCCAGCAGCGACCTCATGGAAAGCCTGCCGATGCCGGCCTGGCTTTTCGCCCTGGTGCAGGCGTTCGTCGCGGAGCACCATCGCGAACGCGGCTTCTGGAAGCGCCGGCGGGATGGCGGCGGCGACTGGCGGCAGAAGCGGGAGGAGGATGACGCATGATCGCCTCCGACGACGGCTTCCTGGTCCGCTGGTCGCGGCGCAAGCGGGGTGCGGCGGTGCCCGAGGAACCGGCACCCGAGGCGGTGGTCGTGCCCGAGGCCCCGGACGACGAACCCGCAGCGCTACCGGCCGCGCCCGCCGCCGAGGTGCCGCTGCCGGCGCCCGACCGCGAGATTGCGGCCGAACCGGTGTCGCTGCCCTCGCTCGACAGTGTGACGCTGGACGGCAACCTGTCGGCGTTCCTGCGGCCCGGGGTACCGTCCGGGCTCCGCCACGCGGCGTTGCGGCGGATGTGGTCGCTGGATGTCGGGATCAGGGATTTCGTCGGCCCCGCCGACTATGCCTGGGATTACAATGTCGAGGGCGGGGTGCCGGGGTCGTCGCTCAAGATGGTCGGCAACCTGCGTGCGATGCTGGCGCAGATCGTTGGTCGCACCGAGGCGCAGTTGGACGTGGACGAGGCGGTGCTGCGCGGCGAGGCGCCGCCCGAGGTCATGCCGCCGGCGGCGGAGCCCGCGCTGCCGGAGGATCTGGCCGAGCCGCTGCCCGTCGCCGCGGTATCGGCGCCGGCCTTCGTGCCGCCAGCCATCGCGGCCGCCGCATGGCCAGGGTCCAATGCCGCACCGATCGCCTTCATCGAGGCGCCGCCGCGCGGCCTGCCACCCGCCCGCAAACGGCACGGCGCGGCCATACCGGCTTGACCCCTTTATCACATATGTTATGGACATTTTGTTGCGCGCAAGCCATCGTCGTGCAATGTTCAATCGTTCGTTTTATGGGGACGCCGTCCAATATGGACGATAAATTGGAAATGCTGTCAGGCTCCGGCAAAGCTGCCGAAAGCACCAGCGCGGACAACGCCATGAGCGCGGACCGAGCGCGTCTTTTCGCGTTGATCGGCCGGCTGTGCGTGGCCCCCCCCGACGCTGATATGCTGCGCGCGTTGCGCGACCTGACCGGCGACGCGACGCAGGTCGGACAGGTGGTAAAGGCCCTGGCGCTTGCGGCCCAGGACACGACACACGACGCCGCCGACCGCGAGTTCTTCGACCTTTTCATCGGGGTCGGCCGGGGCGAGGTCTTGCCCTACGCCTCCTACTACATCACCGGCTTCCTGCATGAGCGCCCCTTGGCCGATCTGCGCGCCGATCTGCGCCGGCTTGGACTGGAACGCGCGACCGGCGTGGCCGAACCCGAGGACCACCTGGGTTTTCTCTGCGAAGCCTATGCCGGGCTGCTGGCTGGCAGTTTCGAGGGCGGCGCGCGCGAGGCGGAACGCTTTTTCGCGCGTCACATCGCATCCTGGGCCGGGCGCTGCTTCATCGACATCGAGCGCGCGCAGGCTGCAAAATTCTATCGCGCCGTCGGCACGCTTGGCCGCACGGCGATTGAAATCGAGCAGGCGGCCGCCGCCTTGCCGGCATGACAGAAAGGACCCCGACCATGGCCAATGAAGCCACCCCCGAACGCCGCGGCTTCCTCAAAGCGCTCGGGCTGGGCGCCGGTGCCGCCGTTGCCGCCACGACCACGGCGCAGGCCGCGATGCCGCCCGGCTGGGACCGCAACGACGCCGTGCGCGGCACCCCGGTCGCCAAGGAAGGCCAGGCCGACAAGACCAAGGCGCGCTACCGCGAGACGGAGCACGTCGCCGCCTTCTACCGCACCAACCGTTATTGAGGCCTGGGAGCAACCCGCCATGCTGATCAAACGCTCCGACCGCACCGCCACCCGCGCCCGGCTTGCCGCCGCGTATGAGGGGCTTTCCTCAGGCGGCCTCGACCGCCGCTCCTTCCTCAAGCAGGCTGGTGTCACCGGCGGCGTGCTGGCGGGCTTGGGCGCGATCCCGCTGTCGAACGTGCGCCAGGCCGCCGCCGGGCCGACCAATTTTGCCGCCCCCGTCACCCGGGTGAAGAACATCTGCACCCATTGCTCGGTCGGCTGCACGGTGATCGCCGAAGTGCAGAACGGCGTCTGGGTCGGGCAGGAACCCGCCTGGGATTCGCCGATCAACCGCGGCACGCACTGCGCCAAGGGCGCGTCGGTGCGCGAAGTGACGCATGGCGACCGGCGCATCAAGTATCCGATGAAGCTGGTCGATGGTCAGTGGCAGCGCCTGTCCTGGGACCAGGCGGTGGCCGAGATCGGCGACAAGCTTATGGCGATCCGTCAGACCAGTGGCCCGGACAGCGTGTTCTGGCTCGGCAGCGCCAAGTTCAGCAATGAGGGCGCCTATCTGTTCCGCAAGATCGCGGCCTTCTGGGGCACCAATTCGGTGGATCACCAGGCGCGGATTTGCCATTCGACGACGGTAGCCGGTGTGGCCAACACCTGGGGCTACGGCGCGATGACGAATTCCTACAACGACATCCGCAACTCCAAGACCATGGTGATCATGGGCGGCAACCCGGCCGAGGCGCATCCGGTGTCGCTGCTGCATGTGCTGGCGGGCAAGGAACAGCAGCGCGCCAACCTGGTGGTGATCGACCCGCGCTTCACCCGCACCGCGGCGCATGCGACCGAATTCATGCGTATCCGGCCGGGCACCGACATCCCGATCATCTGGGGCCTGCTGCACCACATCTTTGCGAACAATTGGGAAGACCGCGAATTCATCCGCCAGCGCGTCCATGGCATGGATGACGTCCGCGCCGAGGTTGCCAAGTGGACGCCGGCCGAGGTTGAGCGCGTCGCCGGCGTGCCCGAGGCGCAGATGAAGAAGATCGCGCAGATGATCGCCACGCAAAAGCCGGCGACCTTGATCTGGTGCATGGGCGCCACCCAGAAGACGGTCGGCACGGCCAATGTCCGCGCCTACTCCATCCTGCTTCTGGCCACCGGCAATGTCGGCAGCGACGGCTCCGGGGCCAATATTTTCCGCGGCCATTGCAACGTGCAGGGGGCGACGGACTTCGGCCTCGATGTCACGTCACTGCCGGCCTATTACGGCCTTGACGAAAATGCGTGGCGGCACTGGTCGCGCGTTTGGGACGTGTCCTACGAATCCATGGTCGCGCGTTTCGACAGCCCGGCGATGATGGCCATGCCGGGCATCCCGACCACCCGCTACTTCGATGCCATCACCATGCCAGGCCTCGGCGCCCGCCCGGCGGGCAGCGAGAGCTACGTCGCCCAGCGGGATTCCGTGAAGGGCATGATGGTCTGGGGCCATGGCGGCAACACCGTCACCCGCATGCCGGAAGCGGTGAAGGGGCTGGAGGCGCTGGACCTTCTGGTCGTGGCCGACCCGCACCCCACCACCTTCGCCGCGCTGTCGAACCGCCGCAACGGCACCTACCTGCTGCCGGCCGCGACCCAGTTCGAAACCTCTGGCAGCCGCACCGCCTCCAACCGCTCCATCCAATGGGGCGACCAGATCGTGAGCCCCATTTTCGAATCAAAGGACGACTACGAATCTCTTTATCGGCTGGCCGGGGCGATTGATGTGGCCGCCGCGCGGCGGAACATGACCTTCCGCATACAAGCCGAAGTCTTCAAGCCCTATGAGATCGTCAACAACAAGCCGACGCCCGAGAGCATCCTGCGGGAGATCAACCGCGGCGCGATCAGCACCGGCTATTCGGGCCAGTCGCCGGAACGGCTGAAGCTGCATATGGCCAACCAGGACAAGTTCGACCTGGTGACCCTGCGCGGCGCGGCCGGCACGCCTGTTGCCAATGAATTCTACGGCCTGCCCTGGCCCTGCTGGGGCACGCCTGAGATGAAGCATCCCGGCTCGCACGTGCTGTACAACACCAACCTGCACGTGAAGAACGGCGGCGGCACCTTCCGCGCCCGCTTCGGGGTGGAGCGCAACGGCGCGACCCTGCTGGCCGAGGGCAGCTATTCGCTGGGTTCGGAAATCCAGGATGGCTATCCTGAATTCACCACCGCCGTGCTGCAGCGCCTGGGTTGGTTCGACGAACTGACCGCGGCCGAAAAGGCGTCGATCGAACGTCAGGGCGGCACGGCTTCCTGGGCCACGGACCTGTCCATGGGTATCATCCGAGTTGCCATGGAACACGGCTGCGTGCCCTACGGCAACGCCAAGGCCCGGGCGAATGCCTGGAACCTGCCCGACCCTGTGCCGGTGCATCGCGAACCGATCTACACCAGCCGCAACGACCTGATCGCGCAATACCCGACCCTGCCGGACCGGCGTGGCTTCCGCCTGCCGCATCTCGGCACCACGGTGCAGGCGCGCAGCCCGCAGGTGGCGGCGAACTTCCCGATCACGCTGACCTCTGGCCGGCTTGTCGAATACGAGGGCGGCGGCGAGGAAACCCGGTCGAACAAGTGGCTCGCCGAATTGCAGCAGGACATGTTCGTCGAGATCAATCCGCGCGACGCAACCGCCCGCAACATCCGCGACGGCCAATGGGTGCAGGTGCGCGGCCCCGAAATGCCGGCCGATCGCTGGACGCGGATGAAGGCGCTGGTGACCGAACGCGTCGGCCCGGGCGTGGCCTTCATGCCCTTCCACTTCAGTGGCTGGTTCATGGGTGAGGACCAGCGCGCCAAGTATCCGGCCGGCACCGACCCGATCGTGCTGGGCGAAAGCGTCAACGCCATCACCACCTACGGCTATGACCCGGTGACCTTCATGCAGGAAACCAAGGTCACCGTCTGCCAGATCCGCGCGTCGGCCTGAGGGAGCACAAACACATGGCCCGCATGAAATTCCTCTGCGACGCGGACCGTTGCATCGAATGCAACGCCTGCGTCACCGCCTGCAAGAACGAGCACGAGGTGCCCTGGGGCATCAACCGCCGCCGCGTCGTCACGATCAACGACGGCCGGCCGGGCGAACGCTCGATCTCGATGGCCTGCATGCATTGCACCGACGCGCCCTGTGCGGCGGTCTGCCCGACCTCGTGCTTCTACACGACAGTCGATGCCATCGTGCTGCACGACAAGGACACCTGCATCGGCTGCGGCTACTGCTTCTACGCCTGCCCCTTCGGCGCGCCGCAGTATCCGCGGGTCGGCAACTTCGGCGGCCGCGGCAAGATGGACAAGTGCACCTATTGCGCCGGCGGCCCGCAGGCCGACAACAGCCAGGCCGAATGGATCCAATACGGCTCCAACCGGATCGCCGAGGGCAAGCTGCCGCTCTGTGCCGAGATGTGCTCGACCAAGGCGCTGCTCGCCGGTGACGGCGATATCATCGCCAGCATCTATCGCGAACGCGTGCAGATGCGTGGCTATGGCTCCGGCGCCTGGGGCTGGCGCACCGCCTATCGCGAAGATGTGAGGGTATGATGCGCGCACTCTTCCTGGCACTGGCCCTGCTGGCGCTGCCGGTCGGAATGGCCGCGGCCCAGCCCGCGCCGACGCCCTTCACCGACCGTGGCCAGATCTCGGCGGCCGAACTCGAACTGCAGGCGACCCTGCGCGGCGACATCATCACGGGCCGCGTCACCATCCCCAACCTGCAGGCCAGCGACCTGATCCAGCCGGCCGGCCGCGGCTGGCAGTACTTTCACAACGTGACGCTGGCCTGGGTCGGCGGGGTCGCGATTCTCGGCATCATCGCCGTCCTGCTCGTCTTCTACATGACCCGCGGCCGCATCGGGATCGAGGGCGGTCCCGCCGGGCGGACCCTGCAGCGGTTCAACTGGTTCGAACGGGCGAACCACTGGCTGGTGGCATCCACCTTCATCATCCTCGGCCTGTCGGGGTTGAACCTCACCTTCGGGCGGCACCTGCTGCTGCCGGTCTTCGGGCCGCAGGCTTATGCGGATGCGACCGCCTGGGGTAAGATCGCGCACAACTTCCTGGCCTTTCCCTTCACCCTCGGCATCGCACTGATGGTGGTGCTGTGGGTCAAGGACAACATCCCGAATAAGATGGACATCGAATGGTTCAAGGCGGGTGGCGGGCTCGTCGGCCACAATCACCCGCCGTCCGGCCGCTTCAACGGCGGGCAGAAAATGGTGTTCTGGCTGACGGTGCTCGGCGGCGGCATTGTCGCGGCCTCCGGCTACTACCTGATCTTCCCCTTCGCCTGGACCGGCATGGAGGGCATGCAGCTGGCCCACATCGTCCACGCCATCCTGTCGGTGCTGATGATCGCGGCGATCCTGGCCCATATCTACATCGGGTCGGTCGGGATGGAAGGCGCCTTCGACGCCATGGGCAGCGGCCAGGTGGACTACAACTGGGCGCGCATGCATCACGACATGTGGGTCGAACAGGAAGTCGCCGCGGCGCGCGTGACCATCGATGGCACGGCCCGCACGGCGGGTGCCGACTGAAGCGTTGCGCCTGATCGGCCTGGCGGGGTGGAGCGGCGCGGGCAAGACCACCTTGCTCGCCCGCCTTATCCCCGAGCTTGGGCGCCGCGGGCTGTCCGTCTCCACCCTCAAGCACGCGCATCACGCCTTCGACATCGATCGCCCGGGCAAGGACAGCCACACGCACCGGCAGGCCGGCGCCCGCCAGGTCCTGGTCGCATCGGCCAATCGCTGGGCGCTGATGACTGAATTGCGCGGCGCGCCGGAGCCGGGGCTGCGTGACCTTATCCCACGGCTCGACGACGTGGACCTCGTGATCGTCGAGGGGTTCAAGCGCGACAGCCATCCCAAGATCGAGGTGTTCCGCGCCGCCAACACCAAGCCCTGGCTCTGCCAGGATGACCCGATGATCCGCGGCGTGGCGGCGGATGCGCCGGCACCGGTGGCGCTGCCGCAGGCCGGGATCGACGACATCCCCGGCATCGCCGACCTGGTCCTGCGATATGCTGTGCCATGGCCCAGCTGACCGACGACTGTTTTGCCTTCGGCGGGCCGCTGCTGTCGGTCGATGCGGCGGCTGCGCTGATCATCGAACGCGTCGCCCCGCTCAGCGGCACACGGCCCCTGGCACTGGCCGAGGCGACGGGGGCGGTCCTTGCCGAGGACCTGATCGCGCCGCGCCCGCTTCCCCCCTTCGCCAATAGCGCCGTCGATGGCTATGCCTTTGCCCATGCCTCGCTGACCCCCGGCGCCGCGACCCGGCTGCAGATCGTCGCCCGTGTCGCCGCCGGCCAGCCCCCGGCCCCGCTGCCCCCCGGCACGGCCGCGCGTGTCTTTACGGGGGCGCCGATGCCGGCTGGCGCCGAAACCGTGGCGATGCAGGAAGACACCTCGCAGGACATGGCCGGCGTGCTGATCCCCCCCGGGCTCCGGCCGGGCGCCAATGCGCGCCTGGCGGGGGAGGACGTCCTGCAAGGTGCGCGCGCGCTTGCGGCCGGCTGCCGCCTCGGCCCGGCCGAGATCGCGCTCGCCGCGGCGCTCGGCTTCGCGACCGTGGCCGCGACGACACCGGTGCGGGTCGGCGTGTTTTCGACCGGCGATGAACTGGCCAACCCCGGCGGCGCGCTCGGTGCGGCGCAGACCTTCGACAGCAATCGCTTCATGCTGCTGGCGCTGCTCGCGCGGCTGCCCGTGGTTGCGACCGACCTTGGCATCCTGGCCGATCGCGCTGGCGCGACCGAGGCCGCGCTGACCGCCGCCGCCGCCGACCACGACCTGCTGCTGACCACCGGCGGTGTCAGCACGGGTGAGGAAGACCACGTCCGCGCGGCGATCCAGGCTGCCGGCCGGCTGGTGTTCTGGCGCCTGGCGATCAAGCCCGGCCGCCCGGCCGCGATGGGGGTTGTCGCCGGCACCCCGGTCGTCGGCCTGCCCGGCAATCCGGTCGCCGCCATCGTCACCTTCCTGCATCTGGCGCGGCCGCTGATCCTGCGGCTGGCCGGGGCTACGCCGGTGCCTCTGCTGCGCGTGCCGGCCGTGGCCGATTTTGCCTATGCGAAGAAGGCCGGGCGGCGTGAATACGTGCGCGTCACGCTGCGCGATGACGGGAAAACGCTGCGCGCCCAGAAATTCGCGCGCGAAGGGGCGGGGCTGCTGTCCTCGCTGACCGGGTCGGACGGCTTCGCCGAACTGCCCGAGGATTGCCTGGCCGTCGCCCCGGGCGATGCCTTGCGCGTGCTGCCCTTCGCGGCGATCTTCACCTGATGCTTGACGACCTCGACCACGCGCGCCGCATCGTCGGTGCTGCCATGCCACCGACCCCGCAATACGCCTGGCCGCTGCTGGCGGCGCGCGTGGGGACCGAGGTCTGGGTGAAGCACGAAAACCACACGCCGACCGGCGCCTTCAAGGTGCGCGGCGGCCTGGTGTATGTGGATCGCTGTGTGCGGGAACGGCCGGGGGTCGCGGGGCTGATCTCCGCCACGCGCGGCAATCATGGCCAAAGCCTGGCTTTTGCCGGCCGCCGCCACGGCTTGCCGGTGACGATCGTGGCACCGTTGGGCAATTCGACCGAGAAGAACGCGGCGATGCGCGCGCTGGGCGCGGAATTGATCGAGCACGGCCTCGACTTCGATGCCGCGCGGATCGAGGCGGCGCGGATCGCCACGGACCGAGGGCTCGAAATGGTGCCATCGTTCCACCGTGACCTGATGTTCGGCGTGGCGACCTATGCCGTCGAATTGCTGACGGCGGTGCCGGATTTGGATGCGCTGTATGTGCCGATCGGGCTTGGCTCCGGCGCCTGCGGCTGCATCACCGCCCGCGACGCTCTGGGGCGGCGGACCGAGATCATCGGCGTGCAATCGACCGGTGCTGCCTCCTATGCGCTGTCGCTGGCAGCGGGGCATGTCGTCTCGACCCCCGTCGCGGACACGCGGGCCGATGGCATGGCAACGCGGGTGCCCGATGCGGAGGCTTTTGCGATCATCCAGCAGGGCATCGCGCGCATCGTGCAGGTGACGGATGATGAGGTGGCGGCCGCCATCGCGGCCTTCTGGACCGACACGCACAATCTGGCTGAGGGCGCCGGGGCGGCGCCGCTCGCCGCCCTGATGCAGGAACGCGATGCGATGCGCGGCAAAAAGGTCGCGGTGATCCTCTGCGGCGGCAACATCGACCTGGCGTTGTTCCGCGCCTGGATCACGTGATCTCCCGCGCCATCGCCGCCAGCCGGTGTTTCAGCACCTTGCCGGTGCCGCTGGCGGGCAGCGCATCCAGCCGCAGCCGCAGGCGCGGCGCCACGACGGGACCGTTCGCCAGGGCCAGCAGGCGCGAAAACATCGCCGGCACGCCTTGCACCACGGACACATCCAAGGCGATCGCGGCCAGCATCGCGCCGGGGTCGAAGCGCGGCACCAGGCGCAGTGTGGCGCCGGCCAGCAGCCCGCCCAAAAGCATGTTGGCCAAGCCGAACACATGGCTCATCGGCAGCACGCCATACAGCACGTCATCGGTGCGCCAGCCACGTACCCGCGCCCCCATCGCCGCCATGAACAGCAGCGACCGGTGCGACAGCATCACGCCCTTGGGCCGGCCCGTCGTGCCGGAGGTATAGATCAGCGCCGCGCATTGCCTGGCCGGATCGTCTCGCACCGGTTCGGCCACCGCATCCCCGTCGATGGCGAATGCCCGCACCGCGTCCCAAACGATCGGCGCCGTGCCCGCATACGCCGCGGCGGCGGGGCTGGCGCCGGTGCAGAACAGCACGATCCGCGCACCCGCATGGTCGCGGATGGCGGCGATCTCAGGCAGGATCAGCACCGCCATCGCGGGTTCATTCTCGCCCAGGATCATCACCCGGTCGCCGCCGCGCACGCCCATGGCGACCAGACGCCGCGCCGCCTCTGCCACCTGTGCAGCGAGTTCGGCCCAGGTCATCTGGTCCGCCTCGCCACGCAGCGCCACGGCGGCCGGCCGGGCGGCGACGTGGGGCGCCAGGATATCGGCCGTGCGGCGCGGCAGGTCGGCCAGGATATCCATCGCATCGCCTCCCGCGATCGTCAGGACCAAGCATCGCACCCCGCCGGGGGCTTGGCGACGCGCCCCGACGGTCGCAGGGTGGAGCCAATTACGGAGGATCCTGCCATGCACCGCCGCAGCCTGCTGGCCGGCCTGCCGATGCTCGCCGCGCCGGCTCTGGCGCAGCCCGCCTGGCCAAACCGCCCGGTGCGGGTCATCGTCCCCTACCCACCCGGCGGCGGCACCGATGTGCTGGCGCGCGCGGTGGTCGAGGCGATGCGCCCGCACCTCGCCCATCCCATCGTCGTGGAGAATCGCGCCGGCGCGAACGGCGCCATCGGCAGCGAGGTGATCGCCCGCGCGGAGGGCGATGGCTCCACCCTGGGCGTCGTCACCTCCACCCACACGCTGAACAAGTTTGCGATGGGCAACCTGACCTATGATCCGATCCGGGATTTCACCCCGGTCGCGCTGATGTCGCGCCAGATCCTGGTCATGGTCAGCGGCACGTCGCAGCCCTTCGACAGCCTGGCCGGCTTGCTGGCCGCGGCGCGCGCGAACCCCGGCGGCATCGCCTTCGGCCAGACCGAGGCGGTCACCCGCTTCGCCGGCACCGAATTCGCCAGGCTGGCAGGCGTTCAGATGCAGGATGTGTATTACCGCGGCGGCGGGCTGCTGATGAACGACATCGTCGCCGGCCACCTGCCGACCGGCTGGACCAGCACGGCCAGCGCCATCCCGCACCTGCAATCGGGGCGGGTGCGTGTGCTTTGCGTATCGACCGCGACCCGCACCGCACTGATGCCCGATGTGCCGACGGCGCAGGAAGGCGGCGTCGCCGGCTACGACATCAGCGGCTGGGTCGGCATGTTCGGCCCGAAGGCGATGGCGCCGGAACTGGCTGCGCGCATCCAGGCCGCGGTCGCCACCGCCTATGCCGACCCGACCCTGCGCCAGCGCTTCCTGACCCTGGGGCTGGAGGCCGATCTGCGCCCGCCCGCGGCTTTTGCGAGATTCCTGGCCGAGGATGAGCGGCGCTGGGCCGAAGCCGCCGCGGCCGGGCGGATCGAGCGCGGCACCTGACGCCACCCACACAAGGACACATCCATTGGCCCATCCCTCCCTGAAACAGGCACTCGCCGCAAAAACCTTCGTCCTCGCCCCCGGCGTGTTCGACATGATCAGCGCCAAGGTTGCCGATGGCATGGGCTTTGCCGCCCTCTACGCCACCGGCTTCGGCACGGTCGCGAGCCATCTCGGCGTCGCGGATGCCGGCATCGCCACCTACTCCGACATGATCGGGCGGATGCGCCAGATCGCCCAGGGCACGACCACCCCGGTGATCGCGGATGCCGATACCGGCTATGGCGGGCTGCTGAACGTGCGGCATACCGTGCTCGGGTATGAGGCCGGGGGGATCACCGCCATCCAGCTCGAAGACCAGGAAATGCCGAAGAAATGCGGCCATACCCCGGGCCGCAGCGTGATCCCGGCCGAGGACATGGCGCAGAAGATCAAGGTCGCGGTCGAGGCCCGGCGCGACCCGAATTTCCTCATCATCGCCCGCACCGATGCCCGCACGTCGCTGGGCTTGGATGAAGCGCTGCGCCGCATGGCGATCTATACCGAGGCGGGCGCCGATATCCTGTTCGTCGAAAGCCCGGAGACCGAGGCGGAAATGGCCGCGATCGGCCGCGCCGCGACCAAACCGCTGCTGGCCAACATGGTCGAAGGCGGCCGCACGCCGATCCTGCCGGCGGCGCGCCTGGCCGAACTCGGCTACGCCATCGCGATCTATCCCGCGCTCGGCTTCCTGGCCGTCTCGGCGGCCTGCGAACGCGCCTTTGGCCACCTCAAGACCCATGGCGATTCCAACGCGCTGGCGCCGGCCGATTCCTATGGCTTCGCCCGCATGTGCGACCTGATGGGCTTCCCGGAGATCTGGGATTTCGACAAGCGGTGGGCGAAGTGACGCCGCCGCTTGCCCTTGTCTTCGATGTCTTCGGCACGGTGGTGGACTGGCGCTCAGGTGTCGCCCGCGATGCGGCGGTGGCGCTGCGCGAGGCGGGTCGCCCGGACATCGACCCGCAGGCCTTCGCCGACGCCTGGCGCCAGAAATATCAACCGTCGATGGCCGAGGTACGCGACGGCCGTCGCCCCTTCACCCGGCTGGACGTGCTGCATCGGGAGAACCTCGACGCCATCCTGGCCGATCTTGGCGTGGCGATGCCGGAGGCACGCCGGGCCTGGCTCAACACCGCCTGGCACCGGCTTGACCCCTGGCCGGATGTCATCGCCGGGCTGACCCGGTTGAAGACCCGCTTCATCCTGGCCCCTTTGTCGAACGGCAACATCGCGTTGATGCTGAACATGGCCAAGCGCGCCGGCATCCCGTGGGATGCGATCCTGGGGGCGGAGGTCGCGCAGGCCTACAAACCCAGCCCCGCGGCCTATCTGCGCACGGCAGAGGTGCTGGGGTTGCGGCCCGGCGAGGTCATGCTGGTCGCGGCCCATAACGGCGACCTCGCGGCGGCCCGGGCCTGCGGCCTGCAAACCGCCTTCGTACCCCGCCCGACCGAGCATGGCCCCGGCCAGCGGCTCGATCTCGGGCCCGATCAGGATTGGGGGGTCGTCGCGGGCGATTTCGGTGGCGTGGCTTCGGCGCTGGGGTGCTGAGGGGCTCCAGGTGCGGTCGGCGAGCGTTCGGACCGTCGTAATTTCGTTACACGGCGCGTCCGGATTTTTTACGTTTTGTCGCGGGCGAACTTACGGCCTTAGTTAAGTGGCCGTTCAATAGAGGATTTATTGGGTGGCACCATTCCTGCATACGAACGTTTTGTCGTGATGGAGGTTGGTATGCAGTGGTTCGGTCGTGCGGTTGTGGGATTTGGGTTTTTGATGGCCGCCGGGTCGGCTGCCGTGGCGGCGCCGATCGTCACCTTCTACGGGGCCGACAATGGCGCCGGTCCCGGTGACCCGAGGCCCAATGCCGATGCCGCCCTTGCCGCTTTCGCAGCGGCCGCAGGGCCGATCACGTTGATCAACTTCACGGGGGTCGCGGCCGCGGTCAATCCGGCCAACGTCACCATCTCGCCAGGCGTCACGCTGACGGTGACAGGCAACCAGGAGGGCGGCGTCCGCACGGGCAACTCTCTTTTGACCGCCCTTGGCTTCGACAGCAGCAGCAGCCGGGGTAACGGATCCTGGCTCCAGATGCTGCCCTTTCAAGATACCAGCGGAAGCCTCGCCACCTTCACCTTTGCCAGTCCCATCGAGTCCTTCAGCGCGATCTTCACCGGTACCGAGGTCAATTTCCCAGGCGACATCACCGTCAGCTTCAACGACGGCGCCGCGCAGTCGCTGGCCGTCGCCAAGACCCCACTGGGTGGCGGCGTGGTCTTCTTCGGCTTCGACGATCCCGGCGCCAGCATCACCTCGGTGGTGATTTCGACGGGGGCGACCACCCGCGCACGCGACGTCTTCGGCATCGACGACATCCGCTTCGCTCAGACCACCGTGGTTGCCGAGCCCATGTCGCTGGCCCTGCTGGGCAGCGGCTTGCTATGGCTGGGGCTGGTGCGCCGCCGGCGGTGAAAGGCGAGCGCCGGCCCGCCTACTCGATCGTGTCCCGCCATCGTGCGGGATCGGCCTCCACTGCTCCATTTCGCGGCGGATGAAGGCCGCGAGGGCGGCGGGCTTGCCGCCCACCACGCGCCCCGCCCGGTTGCGGAAAATCGCCTCTGGCATCGCAACCATCCGGCGGCACGCCCCGCTGATCGCCAGCGCCGTCGCATTGGCCGCCCGCACCATTTGCAAAGCCAAGGTCACGGTCGGGAAGCCGAACTGTGGTTTGCCGCGACCAGCGTGGTCACCCGACCGAATATGGGCCGGGCCAGCGCCAGGATCTGTCGGCCGAACAGGCGTGGGAAGCCGTGGGCGGGGTGGCGACGGCGCTGGGATGCTGAATTATGCCCCGCTGACCCGGGATGTAGCATATAAAGCCCTTGCCCTGGGCACAGGTGTGCCCGGTGCGGTGGATCGCGATGGGATCGTCGCCTTGCGTGTGCTACGCGGCGATCGTCTCAAGACCAGCATCGCGCCTCGCCGAGGAGGGTGGATCTGTCACCCCAGGGGATTTGTCCGAAACCTCAAAAAGTGAGGAAACACCTGGGTGACAGCAACGGAGGCGTGGCTCAGCCAAACCGCTTCTCCACAGCGATCCGCGCGAAGCCGTCCTGCGTGAACACCGCGTTTTCGATGTAGCCAAGCCGGGCATGGAGGGTCCGGTTCTCCGCCATCAGCACACGGGTATAAAGCCGCAGTCGGTCATGCCCCCGTCGCAGCACCTCGGCCTCGGAAAAGCCGATCAGTCGCCGCCCATCGCCCTGGCCGGGGCGGGCGACGGCACCGCCCGCCCGGCGAGGCCCTGGTCTTTCAGCACAGCACTGCTCGGCGGCGATGCGATCGGTGCTGTGCAGGCCGCGGCCTCGCGCGGTTGCACCAGGCGGATTACTCCGCCCGGATGCCGCCCTCGCGCAGGATCGGCGTCCAGCGCTCCGTTTCGCGCCGGATGAAGGCCGCGAAATCGGCGGGCGTGCCGCCCACCACGCGCCCCGCCTGGTTGCGGAAGATCGCTTCCTGCACCTCCGGCATCGCGGCGATCCGGCCGAACACCGCGTTGATCCGCAGGG
Organism: Acetobacterales bacterium; assembly: GCA_038249305.1. Classification (GTDB taxonomy): domain Bacteria; phylum Pseudomonadota; class Alphaproteobacteria; order Acetobacterales; family Acetobacteraceae; genus Humitalea. The sequence continues at coordinate 2,968 of JBBRWI010000052.1, read as the reverse complement.
CCAGGGCCGGGTCCATGCCCGCGGGGCCGGCGATGCCGTGCCAGACGTTCAGGTCGAAGCCCGGCAGCGTGTCGCTGACCGGCGGGATGCCCGGCATCGCCGGCGTGCCCGCGGGCGCGCTGATCGCCAGCGCGGTCGCATTGCCCGCCCGCACCATCTGCAACGCCGAGGACACCGTCGGGAAGCCGAACTGCGCATCGCCGCGCACCAGCGCTGTCACCATCTCGGCGCCCGAGCGATAGGGCACATGCACCATCTGCACCCCGGCCTGCTTCAGCAGCAGCGCCATGAACAAATGGCTGCCATTGCCATTGCCGGCCGAGGAGTAGGTGAAGGCATCCGGCCGCGCCCTCGCCTGGGCGATCATGTCGGCCAGATCGCGCACCTGGACGCCGGGGTTCTTGATCACCACGGAGGGCAGGTTCACCAGATGGATGATCGGTGTGAAGGCGGTCGGCGGATCGTAGGGCAGGGTCGGGATCAGTTCCTTGCCGATCGCATTGGCGCCGACGTCGCACATCATGATGGTCTGCCCGTCCGGCCGCTGGCCGGCCACGAAGGCGCCACCGACCGTGCCGCCGGCGCCGGGGCGGTTTTCGACCACCAGGGTCTGGCCGGTCACCTCGGGGAATTTCTGGGCGACGGTGCGCGACAGGGTGTCGATCGCGCCGCCGGGACCGAAGGGCACGACCAGCCGGATCGGGCGATCGGGCCAGTTGGACTGCGCCCGGGCGATCGCGGGGATCAAGGCCGGTATCGCGAGGGCGGCGCGGCGGGTGAGGCGGGTCATGGACGGTGCTCCGATTTTTGACGCTGAGGTGACACCGGATCGCGCGGCGCGCAAGCATGGTGCATGACCTGGTCCATCGTCGCGCACGACCCCGCCTCCGGCGCCTTCGCCGTCGCCGTCACCACCGCCAATCTCGCGGTCGGGGCTTCGTGCCCTTTCGTCCGGGCGGGGGTGGGGGCGGTCTGCACCCAGTCGATGACCAACCGCTACCTCGGGCCGGCGGTGCTGGATGGTTTGGCGCGCGGGTTGTCGCCGCAGCAGGCCATCGGCGCCGCCCTGTCGGCGGACGAGGGGCGCGGCATCCGCCAGATCCACGCCGTGGACCGCCACGGGCGCACCGCTGCCTGGACCGGCCAGAACTGCGTCGCTTGGGCGGGGGATGCGCCCGGCGAGCAGGTGTCCTTCGCCGGCAACATGCTGGCCGGGCCCGCGGTGTTGGCGGCGACGGCGGCGGCCTGGGACGCCGGGCGGGCGTTGCCGGAACGCATGCTGGCGGCGCTTCAGGCCGGGCAGGCGGCGGGCGGTGACCGGCGCGGCCGGCAATCGGCGGCGATGGTGCTGACCACGGTCGAGGATTTCTGCGACCTGGACCTGCGGGTGGACGACCACGCGGCGCCGCTCGACGAATTGGAGCGCCTGCTCGGGCTGTGGCGGGTGCAGCGGGCGCCGGGGCTGGCCCGGGCGCCGCGCCGGGCCGACCCCGCGGGGCTGATCGACCTTGATGTGTTCGAGGCAGAGTGGCAGGCGCGCGGCCTCGACCTGCGCTTCCGGCGTTAGAGCACGATCGATCCAAGTGGATCGATCTCGTGCTCTGGAAGCCGTTGAATCTAGAGCAAGAAATCGGATCAGATGATTCCATCTGATCCGATATTGCTCTAGCAGGCTGCGGAAATTCGGCTGGTCAAATCGGCCCTGATCTGATTCGTTGTTTGCGCGGATTGGGGAGTGGTTTGATGCGCGGTGCGGATCGTCAGACATGTGCGATGTTCAGCTATTTGAGCCCGGAGGGGATGGTGCCGGCGGGCCATCCGCTGCGGCTGATCCGGCCGATCGTGAACGCGGCGCTAGAGCGTTTGTCAGGCGAATTCGACAAGCTTTACGCGGCGGGCGGTCGTGATTCGATTGCGCCCGAGAAACTGCTGCGCGCGCTGCTGCTGCAGGCGTTCTACTCGGTCCGGTCCGAGCGGCAACTGATGGAACAGATCAACTACAACATGCTGTTCCGCTGGTTTGTTGGGATGTCGATGGACGCGGCGGTGTGGGACGTCACGGTGTTCACCAAGAACCGCGAGCGCCTGGTGCATGGCGACATTGCCCGGGCGTTCTTCCAGGCTGTGCTGGCGGCACCCGAGGTGCAGCCGTTGCTGTCGTCGGAGCATTTCTCGGTGGACGGCACGCTGCTTGATGCCTGGGCCTCGATGAAGAGCTTCCGTCCGAAGGATGGCAGTGGCGAGTCCCCAGCGCCGGGGCGCAACGGCGAGCGGGATTTTCACGGCGAGAAGCGGAGCAACGAAACGCACGCCTCGACCACGGATCCCGATGCGCGTCTGGCGCGCAAGTCGAACGGCCAGGCGGCCAAGCTTTGTTATGCCGGGCATGTGGTGATGGAAAACCGGCACGGCCTTGTGGTGGGCGAGGCGACGACGCTGGCGACTGGCACGGCGGAGCGCGACGCGGGGCAGGCGATGATGGCGCCACTGGCGCGGCGTGGGCGGACCACGCTGGGGGCTGACAAGAACTACGACACCCAGGGGTTTGTGGCTGCGATGCGCGCTATGGGCGTGACGGCGCATGTGGCGCAGCACAAGAACGGTCGTCGCTCGGCGATTGATCGCCGCACCACGCGGCATGCTGGGTATGCGGTCAGCCAGGTGATCCGCAAGCGGATCGAGGAAGTGTTCGGCTGGGGCAAGGAGGTGGGTGGGATGCGACGGATGCGGCTTCGCGGCCTGGCACGTGTTGGCTGGGCTTTCACGCTGCGCGTCACCGCTTACAACCTGGTGCGGTTGCCCAAGCTGGTGGGAGCCGCGGCATGACCACGTCCGAGATGTGCCTGCTGGGGCTAAAAACCGCCGGAACGCCGGCAAAAATCAGCCCAGCCGGGCGGATCGTCGAACAATGAGCGGACGAAAACGAGGAAGCCCGCCGGTTTCAACGCGAATTTCCGCAGCCTGCTAG